>JAHHTS010000076.1 GCA_020024475.1 Oscillospiraceae bacterium | reverse complement strand
CATCTATAAAACAATTAAAGAAAGAAAAACTTACGGGGATTTGAGAATTAATTTAAAATTTGAAAATAAACTCCTTATAAATCAAATCTTATATACTTCGTTCTTTCTAAAATTCTCCTGTCATATCAACACTAGAAAAATCTTTTAATGGAAGCTTAACAGGCATTCCTGTCTTTTGACTTTTATATATTGCAAGGATAATTTCCAATGCATTTCTACCTGCTACAGCATCGACATACGGTTTTCTATCATTATGAATAGCATCTATTATATCTGCAAACAAACTAGTATGTCCATTTCCATATACATTGCTTGTTTGTTCCTTCAATCCTTTATTCTTATTATCTCCTTCTGATTCATCTTGAAAATCCCATATATCTATATTATTTGTCGATGTTCCACCAATCTTAACCGTTCCTTTTTCTCCAAAAACATAAAGTGTTTCCTCTAAATTTTTCGGATATACATTAGTAGTACCTTCAACAGTTGCAATAGCACCGTTTTTGAATTTTATAACTGCCATACCAATATCTTCCGCTTCAAGATAATCATGAAATCTCTGTCTGGTAGCCCCATAAACTTCTTCGACTTCGTCCCCCATCATCCAACGCAATAAATCTATCCCATGAATGCACTGGTTCATTAAAGCCCCTCCATCTTGTGCCCAAGTTCCTCTCCACTTAGCTTGTTCATAGTATCCGTAATTACGATTCCACCTTACATGAATTGATCCATGAGACAACCTTCCAAATCGATTTGATTCTATTGCTTTTCTTAACTCTTGAACAGCAATATTAAATCTATTTTGGTGACATGCAGACACTTTTACGCCCTTTTCTTCAGCCTTTGTAATAATTCTATCTGCATCCTCTATACTCATTGCAATCGGTTTTTCAATAATCACATTAACACCGTTATCAATACAATATAATGCAATTTCAGCATGAATACCACTTTCAGTTGCAATACTGACAAGTTCTGGTTTTTCGTTTTCTATCATCTTCTTGTAATCTGTATATCTTTTAATCGAACTATCTTCCAACAACTCGTGCTTTTCTAACAGATCTTCCATTTTTTTAGGAAAAATATCACATACAGCGACAATATTAAGATTATTATTCATTGCTGCTTTTATATGATTTGTTGATATTCTTCCGCAACCAATCAATGCATATTTCATAATTTAACTCTCCTTATCTATCTGTTTAAGTGTAACTGTTTCTTGAATATATCTACGTCCACATGATGAACATCTCAAATTCTCGTCAAGTTTTTCACCACATTCACACACCCAACCAATTTGTTTGGCAGGAACACCTGCCACCAATGCATGAGAAGGAACATTTTTAGTTACTACTGCCCCTGCTGCAACCATAGACCATTCACCAAGTTCGTGACCACACACGATTGTTGCATTAGCCCCAACTGTAGCTCCTGTGTGGAGAACTGTTTTTTTATACCCTGATGATCCTTTTGGATACTTAGCACGAGGAGTAAGATCATTTGTAAATACCATTGATGGTCCACAAAAAACATAATCTTCTAATTCAACACCCTCATAAATTGAAACGTTATTTTGAACTTTACAGCCATTTCCAATTTTAACGTGACTAGAAATATTAACATTTTGTCCAAAAGAACAATTCTTACCTATCTCTACATCGCTTTGAACATGGCAAAAATGCCATATTTTTGTTCCTTCCCCTATTGTTACATTATCATCGATAATAGATGTCTCATGAACATACACATTTTTCATTACAACACCTCAATATTAGCTCTGTTCTTAACATTTTTCATAACATTTTTTGTGTCAAAAATCACTTTTGCATGTTTCTGAACAAAATCATAATCCATATTGCTATGCGCACATGTAATCATTACCAAATCAGCATTTTCGATTACTTCCTGTCCATAATTTGTAATACCCTTATGGATAGTTCCATGATATTTATATTCTGGAACCCAAGGATCATAAAAAGAAATATTTGCCCCTGTTTTTTCAAGTTCTTCGATAACACGTAATGCAGGACTCTCCCTATAATCGTCAATATCTTGCTTATATGCAACACCCAAAACAAGAATATTTGCTCCCTTTAATGACTTTTCAAAACGATTCAATACTTCCCCTGCTCTTTCAACTGTGTATGCTGGCATTGTATCATTGATCATCATAGAAGATTCTATCATCGATGTGTGGAAACCATACTCTCTAGCTTTCCATGACAAATAATATGGATCTAGTGGAATGCAATGTCCTCCCAATCCTGGTCCTGGATAGAACGGCTGGAAACCATATGGTTTTGTTTTAGCTGCATCTACAACTTCCCAGATACTAATCCCCATTTTGTTACATAACTTTGCAAGTTCGTTTACAAGACCAATATTAATATTTCTATATGTGTTTTCCAATATTTTCTCCATTTCCGCAACCGCTGGTGAAGAAACTTCATACACATCTCCTTCGAGTACCGCGCGATACATTTCCGCAATTACTTCTGTAGCGTCTTTTCCAATACCACCAACTACTTTAGGAGTATTTTTCGTTTTGTATATAAGATTACCTGGATCAACGCGCTCAGGTGAAAAGCCTAAATAAAAATCCTCTCCACATTTAAGACCAGATCCTTCTTCAAGGATTGGTTTGATAAGTTCTTCCGTTGTACCTGGATAAGTTGTAGATTCAAGAACCACCATAGTCTCTTTTTTCAAATATTTAGAAACTGCTTCTGTTGAAGATCTAACATAACTAATGTCAGGCTGTTGATGTGAATCTAATGGTGTGGGTACACAAATTGCAATAAAATCAACATTCTTAACAAAAGAAAAATCTGTAGTTGCTTGAAGCATTCCTTCTTCAACTAATTTTTCTAGATCGCTGTCAACAACATCCCCTATATAGTTTTTTCCAGCATTAACCATTTCTACTTTTTGATCTTGAACATCAAATCCAATCGTTTTAAATCCTGCTTTTGCTTTTTCTACTGCAAGCGGAAGTCCAACATAACCTAATCCAACTACACCAACTGTAATTTCTTTACTTCTAATCTTATTGAGCAATTTTTCTTTCATATCTTTTCTCCTCATTTTTAAGTATATTTATAATATGTTTCACTATTTTTTTGCAAGAATTTCCATCACCAAATGCATGATTTTCATGTACCGTTTGCTTTTTTTCTAATTTATTTAAAATTTCTTCTCTGCATGGCTTAGATAACTGATTTCTATCATCAATCATCGTTTCTGGCCAAACCACATAATCAAATACTGTAATACACTGCTTTTCAGCAAAGAATGCTTCTCTTTGCAAGCCCCCAGAATCTGTAACAATCTTTTCTGCATGATTCACAAGATATACTGACATAAGATACCCTACGGGTTTACACGCAATAATATTTTTATATCCCTTTTCTTCAATAATTCGCTTCACTCTTCCTGTATTTCTCGGATGCACTGGATATATAGTTTTACTATCTAAACTTTCCATTGCTGATAAAATTTCAATCAATGTTTCATCTTTTCCCGCATTCTCTTCTCTATGACAAGTCATATAATAAAACTTTTCAGGAATTTCCATTTTTTCTCCACAAAGAGAAATCAATGTTTCTGTCGCTTCATGCTTAACCTTATTTGAATAAAATTTAAAAGCATCATACATCGGATCACCTACAACGTAAGCTGTATCTGTAATTCCCTCTTTCGATAAATATTCTTTTGCTGAATCTGTGCAACACAAATGTAACGACGAAGCATGATCCGTTAAAATTCTGTTTACTTCCTCTGGATTATTTTTCGTTCCCAAACGATTTCCCGCTTCCACATGTATAACTGGAATGTGCAATTTTACTGCAGCAAGCGCACCTGCTAAAGTTGAGTTTGTATCTCCATAAAGTAACACTGCATCTGGTGATTCTTTCAATAAAACTTTTTCAATTTCTATAAGCATTTCACCTGTCATTTTTCCATGTGTTCCACCAGATATTCCTAGATTATAATCCGGCTTTGGTATGTCTAATTCTTCAAAAAACACTTCTGACATGTTATAGTCATAATGCTGTCCTGTATGAACTAGAATTTCTTCAAATTCTTTTCTAAGTTCCCTAGAAACAACAGCGGCTTTAATAAATTGCGGTCTTGCTCCGACAACTGTTACTATTTTCATCTATTCCTCCATCATGACATTTAAAAATTTTTGTGCTAATTCAGGATAACTAAACTCCTCACGTGCAGCTTTTTGCCCGTTGTTTCCCATAGCGAGTATTCTATCTTGATCCATGTTTATTAGCTCTTTAATTGCTAATATCAGACTTTCCTCATCTTGTCCATTTACAGTGATACCACAATCATACTGTCTAACATAATTATTAGGTGCATCAACCATATATAATATCGGTTTTCCTCCCATCATTGAATCAAACAACTTATTCATGCATATTCCAAATCTAAAGATTTTCTGACTTTTTGCACCAACAAACGTTGCATCAATATAGTTAAATAAATCCGGTATCGATGCTTTAGCGATTGGTTCAAAAAACAAGAATCTATCCTCTGATCCTTTTGTCATTTTTTGGAGTTCAACTTTATCCAACCCAGCCCCTACGAAACATACTATTATCTGCCGTTCAATTTTCTGAACTGCTTTGATCAATATATCTAAATTATACGTTTTGTGGATACTTCCAAAAAAACATATAATAAAATTGCCCTTTGCTTTTTCTTCTCTCAACCTCTCCGACATTTGAATGGGAATTTTTTCATAACGTTCCCACTCACCTAAAACAATTCCATTTGAAATATGTCTGAATTTATCTGGTTTCATGCCATGCTTGACAAAATATTCTTTCGCTGCTGGAAGTAGTGAAACCACTTTATCAGCATGCTTGCAAAAAGAATTCTCTCCCCTTTGCATTAGCATAATAAACGGATTTTTAGGTGACATGCCTCCAATTTCTATTGGACTAATTGGCCACATATCATGTACTTCATGTATTACTTTCACTGGTTTACCAGAAATTTTTCTAATTCGTTGTCCTACGTATGTGTCCAAAGGATATGTCGATGAACATATCACTACATCCGGCTTTAAATTATCTACAATCCATTTCGAGTTAATCCATAACTTTGAAATAAATTCAAACATTGTTAAAGATCGTTTTATACCATTTTTATCATATCGATTTGTTTTAATCCAATAATAATTTATGCCATCTACGTTTTCTCTCTGAAAATCTTTCTTAACTACTGGATTCACTCTTCGTAAATGCGAGTAATCTGCCGATACAATGTCAACGCGATGTCCTTTTTTTATCCACTCTTTTGCAAAATAATACGGACGGAATTCCATTCCCATATCTGGAGATCCCGCATAATGGTTAATTAATAAAATTTTCATTTTTATCGGCTCCCTGCCTTCATATTTTCATCTTAAAAAACAAATATATACTATCACTATTGGCCCTTAAATGCAAGATATACGAAATCATTCACTTATCTCTCGTTTTAATGAGACGACAAATATTCTTTAATTGCCTCCGATACTTTTATATATTCATTTTCCATATATGGATGTATAGGAAGTGCTAACACAATGTCGCACAGGCGCTTTGTATTTGGACACTCCACATATTTTTTATTTCCTGAGAATGCTATCTGCTCATGCATAGCTTTAGGGTAATATACCATAGATGGAATCCCCTGTTCTTTTAAATAATCCTGCAAACCATTTCTTTCTTCTTTTGAAGCAAGTTGTATCGTATATTGTGCCCAACTTGAATACATATTTTCTGCTACAACAGGTGTTTTTACGATATCTTTTAGTAAAACTGTATAGTTATCCGCAAAATTATTCACAGCTTTTAATTCAAATTCCTTAAAAGCTTTTAATTTTACGAGCAATATAGCTGCCTGAATCGTGTCTAATCTTGAATTCCATCCAATACGCACGTTATCGTATTTAAAACTGCCTTTACCATGAACCCGTATTGATTTTAAATATTCAGCTATCTGATCATCATTGGTGAAAATTGCTCCACCGTCACCATAACATCCCAACGGTTTCGCTGGAAAAAAAGATGTCGTAGCTGCATCACCAAAACTACATGCTCGTCTAGTTCCTATTTGCCCACCAAATCCTTGTGCACCATCTTCCAAAAGAAGTAAATCATACTTTTTTGCAATTTCTTCCAATCGATCATAGTCTGACGGTTGTCCAAACAAATCTACTGCTATAATCGCTTTGGGAACTAGTTTTCCTTCTTTTTTCACCGCAAGTATCGCCTTCTCCAAAGATTCGACATCTGCATTAAATGTATCCATATCTACATCATAAAACACTGGTGTTGCGCCCTCAAACGCGACAATTTCTGCTGACGCAAAAAAAGTGAAATCTGGCACAAAAACAGCATCTCCCTCCTTGATATTCCATGCCATCATCATCATTGATAATGCATCCGTACCATTTCCACATGTAATACAATGCTTTACACCAACATATTCTGCCAATTCTTTTTCTAACTCATTTACCTGTTGTCCACTAATAAAATTAGAAGCCTCAACAACATTTAGCATCGCTGAATCAATATCTTCTTTTAACATCCTATATTGTTTTTTTAAATCTCTAAACTGCATCTTAATTCCCTTCTTTACATTTTTACTCAATCAATTATATGTTCCTAATTATTGTTTTCACTCAGCAACTTCTACATCAGACAACTTTTCTCCACGTACAAGCTGATTAATGGTATATTTTATTTCCTCTACCGACTCCATATCTGGAATACATACAAACGGATATACCCCTGGCATAGAGAAACAATCCTCTTCTGAATCCGTTCCTGTTGCCGCTACCGATTTTATTTCCCATGACGCTGGATTTGCTATCTGGCTTTTGATCAGTCCCTGAATCTGATTCATAGACATATTAGTATCTACTCCGTCACTCACACTATCCATAATTTCGGCTGCTCCAATTAATATTGCAGGTGAAAGAGCTTTTTTTATCATGGCAGTAATTACCGCTTCATGATTCCTTCCTCTTTGGTAATCGCCACCAGGAAGATTTTCTCGTTCTCTAGCGAAAGTTAATGCTTCTATGCCATTAAAATGATTTATTCCTTCCTTCGCATAGAGTTTGATTGCTGCACCTGGTGTCGATTCAAATTCGCTTTCAGAATAAACATCAATTCCTCCTAATGCATCCACAATTTTAGGCAATGACGTAAAATTTACTCTAGCATAAAAGTCAACTGGTACATCATATAATTCTGATAAAGCCGCCATGGATACATCAACTCCATAGATTCCCGCATGGGTTAGCTTATCATTCATTCCCATAGAAATCCCTGGTAATTCTATATAATAATCTCGTGGTGTTGTAATAAGTAAAACTTGGTGTGTTATTGGATTGACAACCGCCAAAACATTGACATCACTTCTTCCCGTTGTTTCAATAGAACCTTTTACATCTATACCACTTAAGTATACTGTAAATGGTTCTTTCATTAACTTCACATCTTCTTTATCCAAACTTTGAATATCAAGTTTGCTTACTATTTCGTAAGTATATATAATCTTTGTTTTTTCATTAAATCCATCGTATGATTCTTGCAACATAGACGTATATGCATCATTATATATAATTGCCTGAACTTCACCATTTAATAACGCTTCTGCCTGTTCACTCAGATTATTATATTTTTCTGTAGATATATCTTTTTTAAGGATTTGACTAATTTTTTTTTCTGCTTTTTTTATGTCATTTTTTTTCAATGCATACTGAACTCCAAAGACATAATCTGATGTTTCTTCTATCGTTTCAGCTGTATCGTCCTTTAAAACCGCAACAACTATTTTATCTACTTTCTCGTCATTTCCACTGATATTGGCTACCATTCCTTGTGTTTTAAAAAGATAGAATCCCCCAAAAAACAGTAGCATTGACATGCACATACTTAGTATTTTTCCAGCCGATCCGTATCGAATATAAGTCACCTGATTGATAAACGGTATAAGCCAGAACACACCAAAAATCAGAATAATCAGTAACGAATATGTTAACGGTAATAAGTTTAATCGAAGAAGAGCCACGCTAAATATCAAGGTCAAAATGCCTTGAATCAAACAAATAAATACTCCAATTTTCTTCTTCGTTTTTTTTCTCTTCTTCTGTTGTTTTTTCACAATGATATCCACCTTTATTTTTATTCATTCACTATATATTTAGATTCAACCAAGAACAATAGTAACACTTTTAACATCTTTTCGCAACAAAATAATGTTTTCTTAATATGATATTAAAAATATTGTAACAAAGAACAACAAGGTTTCCCATGTAATAAAACATCAAGAAACCTTGTTACTAATTTTCTATTTTCAGTTATAACACCGCCAGTATCGTTCTAAACATAATTTTAATTTCATATATTAAATTGAACTTTCTAATACTCTGCAAATTATATTGCATTTTTTGTGGCAATATATTTTCAACATACACTCTGTCTGTATCTTCTGCATTCTCCAACAACTCTGCTTCATCTTTATACGCTATGCTTGCCTCCGATGTAATACCTGCTGGCATAAGCAGTGTTGCCAGCATTTCAGGTGTATATTCTTTGACGTATTTTATTGCTTCTGGTCTTGTCCCTACAAAGGACATATCTCCGATAAATACATTAATCAATTGGGGAATTTCATCCAAACGACAATTTCTGATTTTCTCTCCGATTTTTGTAATCCTACTATCATTATTAGATGTTACATGAGCACCTATTTTATCCGCATTATCAACCATTGTCCTAAATTTAAAAATACGAAATTCACGGCCATATTGTGTCACGCGCACTTGCCGATAAAAAACAGGTCCTTGGGAATCCTTTTTTATAAGAACTGCTAAGATACAAAACACCGGCGAAAGCAAAACTAATAAAACAAAAGACATTACCACATCAAAAATTCTTTTGAAAAACAAACTAATTTTTCTTTTCCTGAGAATATCATAATATTCCTTGACTTCTTCAACTTTCAAAAAATTGGGAAGTTCATTCCATTTCTTCAATATCACTGCGCTTCTCCTCTCTTATGGAATTTATGCCTCACTTATATTAGTACTACAATTTTCCCGATTATATCCTAAATTTCAGCATTTTTTATTTCTTACACATATCTATTCTATTTATTGTCATACCATATATTTAAATCCACATTTCCTTTGATTCCCGATACAGAACCTTTAGATGTATATTGCCAGCAACTATATTTCCCTTTATAATCACATGTCGAATTATATTGTGCTACCCACACATCATATTTTGTTAATTGACTCATATCTAAACTTCCTTGCAACCAATATAATCCTGAATAAATCATAGGTTTATATCCTTGGCGAATAACCTCTTCACAAAATGCTTTAACAACATTTGTTCTTTGTTGTACTGTCAATTTATTATGTCTGCATCCTTCTAATGATTCTGTATCAATAACCACGGGCAGCTTAATATTGTATCCTCTCAAACGACTACACGCAAATCTTGCTTCTTCTATTGCTTCTGCTTCAGTAATAGCCTGCGTAAAAAAATACACACCAGTATCTATATCATTTTGAATGGCACCTTTCATATTAGTGTGGTATTGTTTGTCTTCATAAAATTTACCACTAATGCCATATCTTCCTCCTACACGGATAAATGCAAATTCGACGCCAGCATTTTTTACAGATTTCCAGTCTATACTTCCTTGAAATTCAGATACATCTATTCCTTTCTTTTCTGTATTAATCAGGTAGCCTTCATTATCAAAATAGTAAATAATTTTACCCATTTTTAACTGACCTAGTGCTAATTTCCCATTTCCTAAGCAGTATGCTTTTTTTCCATCTGGATAAACCACCCAGCCTGTTGGACGCCCATAGCCTTCTTCATGCCAAAATTGATATGCCTGTCCATCTGCTACCACATGACCTACTTGCATATATCCATCATTACTAAAATAGTAATATTTGTTTTCTATTTTGGTATATCCTACCGCAAGTTTTCCATTTCCTAGACAATATGCTTTTTTTCCATTCGGATAATTTACCCAGCCTTTTGGCCGACCATAACCTGCCTCATGCCAAAATTGATATACTTGTCCATCTGCTACCACATGACCTACTTGCATATATCCATCATTTCCAAAATAGTAATATCTATTTTCTATTTTGGTATACCCTACCGCAAGTTTTCCATTTCCTAAACAATATGCTTTTTTTCCATCTGGATAATTTACCCAGCCTTTTGGTCGACCATAACCTGCTTCATGCCAAAATTGATATGCTTGTCCATCTATTACTACATAGCCTACTTGCATATATCCATCATTTCCAAAATAGTAATATTTATTTTCTATTTTGACATATCCTACCGCAAGTTTTCCATTTCCTAAACAATATGCTTTTTTTCCATCTGGATAAT
>JAHHTS010000075.1 GCA_020024475.1 Oscillospiraceae bacterium | reverse complement strand
GGTTTCATCGTAGCGAACCAAATATCCTCCATTCCATTTTTCCAGTTATTTAATGCTCTACGACCTTTTTCACGCTGCCATGTGATTCTATTTTGAACATAAAAATATTTTCGTAATCCAGTTTCAATAATGGAACTGGATATCCAATCACAACAAACATAAATCGTAGCATCTGATTTAAGAACTGGGAAAGTATTACTTTTGCCTTTAATATTCTACCTATTTTTACTTTTATTATCAATTTTGTTATTGCTTTCATATTGTTTTCCCTCTCTCTATAAGGAAAGCCCTGAAGTGTATCAGGGCTTTTTTGTGTTTTCTAATTGTGCTTTTGATAATTTTCTGTTTAAGATTATACAACATTTACAATTTATTCTTTTTAAATTTTACTATATTTATACTTTCGTAATTCACACTAATATAATATATTAATTATAAATGTTTGCTTATTTAAAAGTTCTCAATAAATATTACGTACCTTAAAAATTTTATTTATTAATAATTTCATACGGAGATCTCATATGAAAACATTTTTCTATAAGCTATTTGCATCATTCTTAGCTATTGTTCTTTTACTTGAAATATTCCCATTAAATGGTTTTGCTTATATGTCGAATCCCGTAGAACCAGATACGGCAGATGAAGTAATTGCGTTTATTGAAAGTAAAAATATTTACATGGGGACAATAATTGACACAACGGTATTACCTGATAATGGATTCATTTTCAAAGTTGAATATCCATCATTATATGATGATCGTTCTTTTGAATATCATAATAAAAATTGAGATATCAGCATTCTTATTAAAGAAGGCGACAAGTCCAATACTTTCACATTCAAAAAAGATGGCCGGAGGTATTTAGATGATATACCTGCTCAAGAAATTGTACACTGCAATTCAGCTAACCCTTTAGGAAGCGGCTGGGTATATAGATATTTTAAAGATCAAAATAGTGCTTTATCAATATGGGGAAAATGGAATCCAGCTCCATCTAAAACTATTACAGACTTAGAAGCAATTAACTTCGCAACAAATATAGCGCTAATGACAACTCCAGCTTTAAGTGCTGGAATTGGAACTTTCTTTGGTATTCCTGCGAGAGAATTTTTTGATACTGCTGCAAAAATAATTAACTTTTCCGCAAGTATTGTTAATGGAGTATTTGGTTTTGAAATATATTATAGTTCTTATACAGACACAAGCAAGCAGCCTTTCCAGTATATGAAAAAAATAAATGCCACATATAGAGTTGATAACAATTTAATGCATAAAGTTATTACAACTTCTGAAAACTGGGAATATAGAGTTTTATCTTAATTAGGAAATTTTATTATGAAAGTTATGTTGTTTTTGTTAATTTCCAGTTTAATCTTATTTTGGTTATACTTTATTTTAGCTATTATTATACGCAAAAAAATAATACCGATTCTAAATATATTGCTAACAGTGTCAGCATATGTATATCTTATATTATTTTTGACTTAATTTTAATATCTTCATTTTTTATAACAAAAGAAGTTTCCGAATTGTTATATATTTCCTCTTTTATTATAAGAACTTTGTTTATATGTATTATACATTGTTATTCAGGTGGATTTATTGAACACTCATTTAAAAACATATTTCACAAAGACAAATTTTTTATATTTCTTTTCATTAACAATGGAATAATTGTACTTTGTGACATTTTAGTAAATAGCCCATTTATGTTTTATTTACATATTGTTTTCGCTATTTTACAAACAATACTGTCAATATTGATACTGAAATCAAGAAAGTCAAATATATAATATCGAAAATTAATATACTATTTTTTGAGAACGATAAGCAATAAAATTCAAAAGGACACTTTACTTTTAGAAGTGTCCTTTTTAGTTATACATATTTATAAATCTCATTGTGTACATATATACTAACATTATAACATTATGTTAGTATATATGAATACAAAGTGTTTTTTTAGGTAAAAGATATAGAGCAAATAAAGTTATGCCTAAAAAATCATGTTGTTGATAGAGAGAATTCATTAAAGAATAAAATACAAATTGCTCAAAAACAAGCAGATGAATTTAATCAATTTAACGATGGTAAAGAAAAAACATGTCACAAAATATGACAATATAAAAAAATTTGTAAAAATCGACCGATTTTTACATTACGATTTTTTCATGATTTTATTATATTTTAGAAAAAAAGGCACCAAGTTTTACACAACAAAAATCCATATTTTTTAAAAAAGGTAAATAAATGACAAAACAACAAATAAACAAATAGAGAACTAAAGTAGTCATCAAGATTACTTTAGTTCTTTTTTATTATTAAATGTTTAATTATTTTATAGAATATAATATAAGAAATTGTCATCGATATATTTGTATAACATTACCAAAATTATCATAAAAAGTTCTATTTCTATAAAATGATAATATATGCTAGAATATTAATAAGAAAGATAGAAATGAAGAAAGGTGATTCCAATGAACTAATAAAATGTTTACAAAAATAGTATTAAAAAATTATGAGATTGAAAAGGAGAATTATTATGTCTAAGTACAAGAAAGTTATAGCACTATCATTAAGTATCATTTTTGCCCTTAATATTCTACCTATTCCTGCTTTTGCTATCAATTTGATGTCAGACAATGCAAAAGAAAAACTTGAGTTCATAAGAAGCAGCGGTATATTAGTCGGTGAGGTTATTTCTGTTTCTGAAAGTAATGATGAAATCGATTTTTCTGTTAATTATTTGCCTAATGATAAAATATCACATATTATTTACAAAGAAGATGGTTCTGATGTAATTGTTATCGTTGATGAAGGTAATGTATCAGATGAGATTGTTTTCAAGAATAATGGAGAAGTTTATATAGATGGAGTAAGAGACTATACATATTCCAGTGAAAACATGGTAGCACCAGTAACACAGTATGCATCAGCCTTTTTTGACGATGTACCTCCAGGCTGTACAGGCAAAGATTTTGGAGGAGGTAAAACAACTTCAGACTACATGGAACTAGGACAAAAAATTGCTAACTATGCTGCTGGAACACTGGCTACTAAAATAGCTATTGCTATATGTGGTTCTACTTTAAACAGTGCTCTTTTTGTTGGTGCTGCAACTATTTTGGTAGATTATGCTATTGATTATGCAGTAACAGCAACAGGTCTATCGTATACTATCTCAACTAGAAAAGACACAACAGAAGCTCCATTACAATACTATTATGAACATTATAGTTCATTTAAAGTAGGCTCTAAAGTAGCAACAAAACTTTTTTATGAAACAGAAACATTGATTTAATAATGAAGATAGGTTTTAATAATGAAGATAGGTTTTAATAATGAAGATAGGTATAATAACACATTAAAAACAATTAATGTTTTTATTTTATTTTATATTTGTGCAATCTTATTAACATTATACTTGTATATCAATTTTAATGAGAAGATATTTCGCATAATAAATGGAATAAATATGGGAGCATTAGTTGTAAATGTTCAGATTTTCAAAAAAGATAGCCTTTTTTCTAATTTACAGATAGAAAAAGATATAGAAAATAGAATACAAATACTAATAACAATTGCATTACTGTTAAATGCATTTTTAGTACTGATAAGTCTTTTTGTTAGTGACCAATCTTTTGCTAAAATTATTTTTATAGTATATATTATAGCTATCATTATATTTGCGATGCTGAAAAAAATTATAATCAATTATACAAATTAATAAAATAAAAAACTAGGCAATGTACCGCCCCCCAAAAGTTAGACCTAAAATCTAACGATTGGGAGGTCGGTATTTTTATGGCTAAATATAGCTTTGATTTTAAGAGAAAAGTCGTGCAGGAATACTTAAATGGAGATGGTAGCTATGGGTATCTTGCTGAAAAATTTGATATTCCATCTAGTACACCTATTAAAGAATGGGTAAAGACTTTTAGAAATTATGGTGATGAAGGATTATTGCGCTCACGTCAAAATAAAAAATATACTTTTGAAAAGAAACTTCATGTGGTAGAGTTATACTTATCAACAGAAGTATCCTATCAGGAATTAGCTATTATCGAAGGAATAACAACTCCAGCAATGATTGCTAACTGGGTTCAACGTTTTCGTATAGCTGGTCCGGATAGTCTGAGGCCTCGTAAGAAAGGTCGTAAGAAAACTTTGAATAAATCCAAGAAAAATATAACATCTCAACACAAAGATGAAGCTGTAGTAGATAAAACATCAATAGATACAAGTGCAGAATACGTAATGGATTTAGAAGATGAGCTTCTTAAACTAAGAATAGAGAACGCATTTTTAAAAGAACTGATGAGGTTGCATTTAGAGGACGAAGCCAAAATGAGAGAACGACAAAAATCATCAGCAGCCTCCGAGGACAGTTTAAATTAAAAGATCTTCTCTCATACACTGGCATGCCTAAAGCAACTTATATTTACTGGCAAAAACGATTGGATCGTGAAGATCCTGATAAAGAGCTTGAAGAAAAAATGCTTGAAATCAGAAAAGATAATAAAGATTACGGATATCGTCGCATGCAAGCAGAACTTCGTAACCAGGGTCATATCGTTAATAAAAAGAAAGTTCAAAGAATTATGCAAAAACTAGGGCTTCAGGTTACATCATTTACACGTAAAAGCAGAAAATACAGTTCATACAAAGGAAAAATTGCAAAAAAATAAAAACACTAGCTATAATAAATTTACTATTGGAAATTGTATTGTGTTTATATGTATATATTTTTATTGTACATATTATAGTTGACAATTCTATCCTTGAAATCAAAGTGTACTCTATTTGCTTTATATTGCAAGCTATAATCAATTTTGGATATCTATTATTTTTAAAGAGAATATTTAGACAAAATAGTTAATACTAAATGTTTTTCAAATGGTTGCATAGATAGGTACATCTTGCAAAAAACGGAATAACCCCCTCATGATCTACTGACTCATGGGGGGCTAATTTTTATTTCGAAATGTTATAGTTCTATTTTAAAAAAAGCTAACATGCAAAAAACTCTATCAGCTTCACATCGTCAACCTATTAAAAGTATGCGACCTTTATTAATAAGCGTTTTAGATCTCTGGCATCTAAGTTTGAATTTTTACTTGGAACAAATCAAGATTCACTCATCTTTTTACGGATTATAGAGCTATCATTTATACTTTGATATTTTTTTCTTCATAATGTTCACAATGGTTACTAATCTACGAAATGTAATTCATAGAAAGCTAAGAATTTATAATTGATATATTTATATAAAATTACCAAAACTATAATCAAAAATTCTATAGCCATAAGAAAGGTGAAATATGTTACAATGTTAGTAACAAATATAACAATAAAAAGGTGATTCCAATGACCTGTTAAATTATTTGTAAGCAACTATTATCTACAAGAAAATAATATTTTTAAATTTCAAAGGAGAACTTATTATGAGAAAATCTTTAAGTAAATTTACTGTGTTATTTTTAGTAGAAAATCTATTGTAGGAGTTAATATGGAAAAAAACAAAAAAAATAAGATAATTCAAAGTTTAAACGAGATAAAGAAATTTTTAATCTGTAATTTAGTTATCATTGTAATATTAGCTTTATTCTCAGGATATGTTGGTTTGTCTCAGAAGGTTGGATATACCATGTATTTTAAAGTTCTTGGTACGATGTCCTGTCTCATATTTGTTTTTTCAGGACTATCTTATAAAAAAATAAGTGATATATTAAAACAACTTAACAATTAATAAAAACCAGAGGAATATCCTCTGGTTTTTATGCTTATTCTGTATTATATTTTACTTATATCATTTTTATCTTTCAATGTCCTCTGTTTTTTGGAGTACATCTGACTTAATATTATTTTCAGTATCAGCTCGCATTTGAGCTGAGTCCAACAAATTTTATAAGGTTTTTTTGTTATTAACCAAAGTTCGTATCTCATTAGATACTTCAAGAACCTCTACATTCGGACTTAAATTAACTTTTTTTACACATAAAGGAAACCAACTATACTTATACGATAAGTCTACTAAAACATTAACAGCATCAAATCTTGTCATATTGGATTAATATAGTCACTATCTTGATTGTGTTCAAATCCGTTTTTTAATAAAAAGTTTTTGATTAATCTGTAAGCTCCAGAATAATGTATTGAATAATGTTGTTTTAACAAATTAGTATCTAAATCAAAAGATAAAACAACCCCATTTTGCCAATTATTATTTTCCATATTATTACCATTTAGCAATAAATACTTACTTACCGGTGTAGTCGTAATATTCCAGTTTAGAAAAGTAACTACTAAATCGTTTAAGCACACAGAAAAAGAAAATTACAGAACCGAAATCATCTTTTTGGCTGTTGATGATACCAGATTTATAGTAGCAGCCATCATCAGCTTTAATTATGTGGAAATTTTCTTGCAAAATGGCAATTTGTTCTGTTATCAGTTGTTTTTCTTATTCAGATAAATCAGGTTTAATTTCTGCAATTACTTTGAAATTATATTTACTCATATTTATATATCTCCTTTATTATTTGTATACATATTTCCCTGACTGAGACCAGTAGTTATTTTATCTTTCAATATCCTTTTTTGTGCAAAGATATAGATATTCTGAAGATTTATATTTAGATATATAAAGTTAATATTTTTGAATAAGTATATCCTAATTTTATTAGATAATTTTTTAGAACAGCATATGGTGAAGAGTTATTGCCATAAAATTGTTCGACCTTTTTGTAGCAAAATCAAGAGAAATATATCTACAAACAGCAATCATAAATACCTAGTAGGTCTTGAATTTTCTCCATAATTTTTAACTTGTATACTTTCGAATAAAAAAGGATACAAAGATAATTTATGAGCGAAAGTCCCAGCAAGAGCCAAATCGTTATTATCTGTTTTTTCTTTAAAAAAAGTTGTTTCATTTTTTTGAAGCATATTTGTTTTATTTTTCCATTCTTCAATAAGTGCATCAGCTAAGATAATATCTTGGTGAGATAAATTGGATTTTTTAACAACATTGACTTCAAAATTATATTTACTCATCTTATAGAACCTCTTTTATTGTTTGTGTACATATTTATATAGAGTACCCTGACTTATACCGGTTAGCTGCGTTATCTCTTTTATTGAATAATCTTTGCTTTCGTACATTTTTAGGGCTGTGTTTAATTTGTTTTTATCTACGCAAGGCCTACCACCTTTTCTACCTCTTGCCCTGGCAGCCTCCAGTCCTTCTTTTGTGTTCTGGACTATTAAATCTCTTTGTAATTGAGCATAGGCACAGTTTATTGTAAAAAAGAATTTTCCGTATGCTGTAGTTGTATCAATTGTTTCTTTTAAGCTTTTAAATTCAACACCCATTTTCTCTAGCTGTTCAACTAAATTAAACAAGTCTTTTGTACTTCTACCGAACCTCGAAAGCTCCGTGACAATAACTACATCATTAGGCCTTAAAAAACTAAACATTTCTTTTAACCGAGGTCTGTCAGCTTTTGTGCCTGTAACTTTATCTATAAATAATCGTTCAGCACCAGCAGCTAATAAAGCGTCTTGTTGTCTATCTATATTTTGAGAGGTAGTGGAAACTCGTATATATCCAAAAATCATAATAACCTACTTTGAACAGTAAAAATATGTGCCAGTATATTCACCAGCTGAATTATACTCATTGATTGTTTTTTATTCAATGTCGAACCAAAACTCGTTGTCTGTTTCATACTGGGCTGAAAATGTATCGATATTATATACAATGCCACTATTTTCAAGTTTAGTGAATCCAAGGTTTTTTAATATTTCAAGCATTTCATTAAGAGGAACCGGATATATTGGATATTGTGTCATAATTTTTCTCCTTTTATTTTTCAATATGAGATTACAATAAACCATAATTTATTATAACTTATTTTGTAGTACTAGTAAATCAATTTACCTTGTAAAAAATGGTTACGAAAACTTTTATAATAATCATATTATATTTTGTTATTATTGTCGACCATTTTTATAATATATTATTTTTACTTATTATAATGAAATTTCATCGTCTCGATTAGTAGAATTTATACTTCTCTTATTTTCACATCTCGATTTACCATCTTTCAACAAATCATCTAATGATGATTTTGGTTCTTCATCATTTGCTAAATTGTTATCTGTTTTATCAAGATTGAGTAATATATTTAATTTATTAAATCAAGACATTTTCTCGTTAAATTCTTTTTCTTTTGAAAAAGGTTTGTCTAATTCTATTTTCGCATTTTCAAGTTGCTTATAGCAGTTTTGTAATTTTGTTTTTTCGGTATTTATTTGATTATTAATATTATTCAAAACATTGTCAATTCTTTGAATATTACCAAATATATCATCAACTAATGTAACATTATATGTAAGTTTATTTTTTAATGATAAGACAAAAGCTCCATTAAATACATCTAAAGATACAGATAGCTTAAAACCTTTATGCTCTCCCATTTCTACTGCTTTTGTTTTTGTCATACTTTTACAGAATAAAAGTATTTTATTACCAGCTTCTTTTTTATTTGTATATGTAGTTTCGTTAATAGTCATTGGATAAAAATCACTATTCTTAGCCAGCATATTTACTTCAGAAAACTTAATAAGATATATTGCAGATGTATTTTTATCTATTTGCGATATCTATTACTGATTTTCAAAAGATTTACTCACTGAGTATTTTATACCCTTTTTATCATTTTCAATATCAATAAATTATTTTTCTAATTTCAGTCCATGTAGTTACAAGTATGACTTGGTTTTGGATATGAGCCTGTATACTGATTCAATACTCAATTTGTCATACAAGCCACTGAAAATAATGTCCATGTTGTGTATCAAACTATACATTCTCTATAAGTAACTTATTATCACTTGCTGCATTAACAAAAATTGAACATATAGCCATAATGCTAAAACCAAAAATAATTGCATAATTTTTTTCATTATAAATTGTTATTGTTTTACTATCGTTTTCGACTTTTATTTCTTGTTTATAATAGGTTTTCATTGTACAACAAATCATTTTTCTTTGGAATCATCCCATTTATTTTTATAATAGATTTATGTATCTTAAAAGTAAATAAAATTACTCTAACTTTCATAAAATCGTCATTCTTTATATTTGAATAATTCAAAATTTGTTCAATTTAATATTATTATGTGAATTTTTAATTTTATGGGTTGTGTAATTGTATATTAACTCTATTAAAACAGCCTAAACCATATAGACAATGTGGTACTTCAAGAGCTTTGCATTTTTCTCTTTATGTTGTATTAAGCTGATATCCCCTTTTTGGCATATTTGTTGGATACACCTTTTCACCCTTGTAAAACTTTCATGATTAAAGTCACGAGTTTACCATTACTTTAAGGAATATGACTTCTTATATTTGATACAGTTGAATCTTATAAAATATATTCTTACGAACATAAAGTCCACAACTCAGTTAACAAAGGATAAGTGCAATACACTTTTTACAACGTTAAGCATTTAAGTGTATTTAAAGTGCATGGGGTTATACGCCGAAGCTCAGGAACTTTTTTCAAGAACCAGGACCTCACCTTTTCATACGAGAATTTTAAGATTTATCTAGTAAAGTAATGAGCACCAATATTGTAGCTGGACTCTAGCCACAATTGTATCTTTTACAATCATCTAATGTGCACAATTCGTGGTTATTATTATCTCTAACTACAGGACAACTACCATTAAAGACAAGTTTGCTCGTTACCCACGCACATATATGAGATATTCTTATCCATCTTCTATGTGCGTTATTAGTTACATAATCTTGTATGCCATTATTTCGCTACATCTGTATATTTTCTGCTTTGCTCTTTTGTACTTTTTAGCAGGTTGTAATTTAGGGGCTTTCATTTTCTTATTTCCTGAATTCTAATTTTGAAGATTCAATTGATAACTTGAAACACTTCCCAATGCACTTTGAATAGCAGCCATTCAAAAATACGAAGGCATTTTTAAAACCTACTATCAAAGTCTGGATATTTTGCAATGTTGCTTTTAATTTTGTGTATCATTTTCTCCGTAAAATTGAATCTTTCTTTTGCTGTGTCGATATAGATTAAAATACCCCATTCGCAATTGCATTTGAATCTTAGTCATTTAATGCGTTTGCTTATATACTATTTTGAAAGGCTATTTCCGTATGTATACAACCTTGTCTACCATCATTTGCAACCTGTCCATCCTAAATTTTACCTTTTCAAATCAGTCATCTCTATATGTTGAAAATTGCAAACCAAGGATAAGCTTTATATGCATGTTGCCTTTCCTCCATTTTAGAAGTTTCTCCGGGAAAAGCATATCAAACCCTATAACTTCTCCAATATTAAAGTAACGCACACCATCGTATATGAGTGGCTTTACTCTGTGAGTTATACACATTATTATCTTTCGTTTTTCCCAGGTGGAGACGCGACTCTGCAGTGGCTTTTTCTTAGCAGCTCTTACAGTATTTAAAACAAGATTTACATTTTGTTCTATCCCTGTTTTGTAA
>JAHHTS010000074.1 GCA_020024475.1 Oscillospiraceae bacterium | reverse complement strand
CGGGTTAAGTTTACAGTTAATGCACGAACGATTTCTATCAGATTACAAACAAAATGGCAATAAACAATACAAATTATTTAACTTATGAAAAAAATGAACAATAATCAACAAAAAAAATGTAGGCAAAGGATTCCTAGAAGTATGATACTCCTCTTTATCCTTATCTTTTTCTCTGGGTTTATGCAACTATCTGCAGCATTTAATATTCAAAAAACAAAATTGAGTTTGAAAGTCACAAATGCGTCTTTAGAGTATGTTATGAATGCGATATGTTCCCAATCACAATTTAGTTTCTTTTTTGATGATGCTGCTGTTAAAAAAATTTCCAATATTACTTTAAATGTAAAAGATATAAGCATAGAAGAAATCATGACTTTGTGTCTTGAAAATACAAATTTCTCATATCGAATTTCTGATAAAACAATTATTTTATTCCGCAATAATCAAGATATACAACAAAACGAGAATAAACAATCCTATATTATTAAGGGTAAAGTTATAGATGAGCAAAATATACCAATGGGAGGTGTTACTATCCGCTTAGAGGGAACACAATTAGGTACTGCTACAGATGTAGAAGGAAATTTTTCTATAGAACTTCCTCAAGCTGAAGGTAAGTTAATATTCTCTTTTATTGGTTATAAAACGCAGATTATTAATTATACGGCAAATAAAGATATCATTGTCGAAATGCAAGAAAATATTTCAAAATTAGATGAAGTCATTATTACGGGATACCAGCGAATAGACAAACGGAAAAATGCTAGTTCCGTCATCAGCGTTAAAGGCTCCGATTTACAAGAGGGGGCAGCAATATCCATTGACAATATGTTACAAGGAAAACTTGCTGGTGTCAATATTCTCAATCCTTCTTCGACACCTGGAGCTGCGCCTAAAATACGAATTAGGGGAGCTTCTTCCATTTCCGGTAATAGAGAACCTGTTTGGGTTGTAGATGGAATAATACTTGAAGATCCTGTTCCTATTTCAGCTGAAGAATTAAATAGCTTAGATAATATCAATATCATTGGTAATGCTATAGCAAGCATCAACCCAGAAGATATCGAGAGGATAGACATACTAAAAGATGCATCTGCAACTGCTATATATGGGGTAAAAGCAGCCAATGGTGTTATTGTTATTACAACTAAAAAAGGTCAATATGGAAAACCTCGAGTAAATTATTCTGGCAATATAGGACTTAGTTTCAGACCGAGTTACAATAATTTAAATCGAATGAATTCCAAAGAAAGAATTGATGTTTCTAAAGAAATAGAACAAAGGGGACTAACATTTAAAATAAAACCATCTAACATTGGATATGAAGGAGCCCTATACGATTTATACGCTAAACATATAACTCAAGAAGAATTTGTAGAACGAGTATATCAGCTTGAAAAAATTAATACAGATTGGTATGATGAACTCTTTAGAACGGATGTTTCCCACAAACATTCTTTATCTATTTCTGGAGGGACTGATGCTGTAAATTACTATTTTTCAGCAGGATATGCACATACTAATGCAGTCATTAAAAAATCCAATATGGAAAATTATAATGCACTGCTTAAATTAAATATTAAATTAACTTCCAAATTAAACATAGGTTTATCACTAAGAGCATACAATGCAACTAAAAGATATTTACATGGTTCTATAGACCCTTATCAATATGCTTATAACACATCTAGAGCTATACCTGCTTACCATAGAGATGGCTCCTATTTATTCTACAATAAAACAGAAGGTTACGAAACAATTTTAAATTATAACATCCTTAATGAAAGAGAAAATTCAGGTCGAAAGATTCAAAATCAAGCAATTGATTTCATTACAGATATCAATTACAAAATACTATCTAGTTTAACATTATCTGGTGTATTTTCTTTATCAAAATCAAACACAAAAGATTCAGAATGGGCTAATGAAAAATCATTTTATATCGCAAATTTAAGAGGAGTAAATTATGGAGATGAACTTCCGACAGATCGAAACTTTATTACAACTCGGTGTCACTTACCTTATGGAGGAGAGTTAAGAAATGACAATACATTATCTTCAACCTATACCATTAGAGCAGGATTAAACTATTATAAAAATTTTCAGGAACGTCACGAAATTGACCTAAATATTGGGACTGAGGTTCGTTCCGTAAAATATAATGGTATCTCTACCATACAAAGAGGCTATCTACCAGATCGAGGGAAAAAGTTTGTATCAATAAATCCTACGGAATGGACACTTTATAATGATTGGTTAATAGCTAATCCAGACGTTGTAATTGATAGACTAACTAATATTGCATCTTTTTATGGAACATTTACTTACTCTTTTGATAATTGTTATACAGTAAACTTCAATATCCGTACTGACGGCTCAAATAAATTTGGTCAAGACAAAAGTACTAAATTCCTTCCAGTATGGTCTGCTGCCATTCGTTGGAATATTCATAACGAATCGTTTTTACGAAATATCCAATGGTTAAATCTTTTAGCCTTAAAAGGGTCGTATGGTATTCAAGGTAATGTTCATTCAGATCAAACTCCAGACTTAATTGTAGCCATGAGTGGAATGGATAATATTTCTAAAGAATATATATCAACTTTATCTAAGCTACAAAATCCATTTTTAAAGTGGGAAAAAACCAAATCTTACAACCTTGCTCTTGAATTTGCATTTTTCAACAATCGAATTAATGGATATGCAGAATTCTATATGAAGAAAGGTAAAGATCAGGTAATTACAAAACAGGTATCAACTGTATCAGGTAAAAAAGATGTTTCTATTAATGGAGGTAATGTAGAAAATAAAGGATGGGAGTTTACATTAAGCGGCACACCTATTAAAACAAAATATTTTACATGGGGACTTTCATTAAACATGTATCAAAACTATAATAAAGTGACTAGTAAACATCAAACTCAAACTTATAACTATAAAGATTATTTACAAGGGAATCTAATTATGGAATCAAAACCTTTAGATGGTTTTTATTCTTACAAATTTGATGGGTTAGACCAAGATGGTTTACCCATGTTTAAAGACATTGATGAACCTGATGGAATATCCAAAGAAGAGATGTTTGCTAAAGCATTTGTATATTCAGGGAAGCGGGTTGCTGATTTCAATGGTGGCTTCTCTACTTATTTCAGTTATAAAGGATTAACTTTAAATGCTTTATTTGCATTTTCTATCGGAAAAAAAGTTCGACTAAATAATTTATATGAATCTTTTGGACAAACTTTGCCTTTACCTCAACAAAATATGTCTAATGAATTCGTAAATCGTTGGCAAAAAGATAAAAATGAAAACACTAATATACCTGCTCTTTCTGATTTAAGTTTAGCTTATTCTGATATGGACAGAAAATACATTATTTCTAATAATAAATGGGAAATGTACAATAATGCTGATTTAAGAGTTGTATCTGGAAATTTTTTAAGAATGAGAAATTTATCCTTAAGCTATAATTTACCTAAAAACATCTACAAAAATAGTGGTATATCTAGCATAAATCTAAGAATAGAAGCAGGAAATTTATTCGTGTGGAAAAACAAAAAATTGCGAGGACAAGACCCAGAACAGATAACTTTAGGTTCAGGAACAGTTCCTCCAACAAAAAATTTCACTTTTGGGTTAAATATTTCACTTTAAATAAAGAATCATGAAACATTTTATTTACATCGCAATATTCATACTATTTTCTTCATGCAATAATTTTCTAGAGGAAAGTTCTCAAGATTTAATTATCCCTAAAACAGTAAAAGATTATAGTGAGTTTTTATTTGGAGAAGGGTACATACGTGACAACATCTCTATTCATACTTATTTGGATATAATGACTGATGATGTTGAGGAAAGAGCCAATGCAACCCCTATTATGCAAGCAGATATTCGAAGTGATGGGTTTGGATATTATTGCTGGCAACCAAACCCAGAATACCGATTCACTGGAGCTTTAAATTCAGATAATGCTTGGGAAACGTATTACAGTAAAATATTAATCACAAATAATATAATTAATTTATTAGATAATGCAGAAGGTTCTGAGAATGATAAAAAAGATTTACTTGGCGAAGCCTATTGTTTACGAGCATTTTATTACTTTATGTTAGTAAATATATATGGAGAGCCTTATGAAAAAGAAAACGCAGTAAAGGCTTTAGGGATACCTTTTAATTTTGATCATTTTGTGCAAGAACGAATATATCATCGTGAAAGTCTCGCTCGTTCATATGAACTAATTGAAAATGATTTGAAAAAAGCAATCCAATTATTAGAAGAGTCCAATTATACAAAAACAATTTTCCGTATTTCTAAAGGAGCAGCTTATTTATTAGCTTCAAGGTTTTATTTATACAAAAAAGATTATGAACAAACCATTTTTTATGCAAATAAAGTATTGGAAACTAATTCCGCATTATACGATATTAGGTCATTAACAGAATACGATGATTATGCATTTACAAAAGAAAATCCAGAAATCATTTGGACATATGGAGACTATGAAATCAATTATCTGAGTTCTGCTTATCGTGGTTGTTTTCCTGTTTCAATGACATTTTATAATATGTTTCATAATAATGATGCAAGAAAACGTACATATATAAAAGAAGATTTAGGAGATCTTATTATAGGCAAAGGAGCCGCTAATACAGGAGTGTATGGTTTTGCATTCCGTACCGCAGAAGCTTATTTAAACAGAGCAGAAGCCAATGCAGAATTAGGGAATACAAACGAAGCCATCAAAGACATAGAACTCTTACAAAAATATCGTTTTGATGCACCTGTTGCTATTAAGATCGACAACCAACAAGATTTAATTCAATTAGTTCGACAAGAACGCCGCTTTGAATTATGTTTTGAACAACACCGTTGGTTTGATTTAAGACGTTGGGATCGTCCAAGAATTGAACACATTTATACAGTTGATATTACGAGTGGAGAAAAAAAGAAATTCATTCTTGAAAAAAATGATAAAGCGTACACCTTACCCTTGCCTGTTGAAGTTAAAGAATTCGATTACGATCTAAATAACATAGAACGTCCTCAACGAGATGGTATTATTGTACAATAAAAAAATACGAATATTATGAAAACATATCAAATTACATTACTATTAATAGTAGCTAGTCTTTGTTTTATATCTTGTTATAATGAAGAAGAGATTTATACGACAAAAGGCAATATACCTTACGAAGTTAAAAATGGAGAAAGTCAGATTGAGCAATATATTTATAATTTTTATCAAGAAAATGGTTCAATTATAATGGTTGACTATGATACTATTGATTATCAGTGGAATATGAGCGGTATTGCAAAAAATGTTTATTTGATAAAACAAACAGATCAAGTTATATTACTTAATGGTCTCAAAATGTTAGAAAAAGTTTTTTTTAACATTTATGATGTTAATTTCAAGAAACAATTTTTTCCTTTAAAATTATTAATTGGCTCACAAGTCGGCCGTATGAATTGGGGTGAACTTGAAGACAAAGGAGCTTTAGCAGGATTAAGTTATTTGGCATTAGGAAAAATACGTTCTGGAATAGAAAATTTATCTGAAGAAGAACTGCAAAATATTCGAGAAGAAATCAATGGGGTATTTTGGCAAGAATACCTACTAAATAATTCTATTATCCAAGTTCCTGAAAAATTCTATGAAATAAGTAAAGATTATTATCAAGCGTTTTTACAATTTCTTCCAGAAAACACAAATGTGACGGACATTGATGTTCGAAATTATGGTTTTTGGTACAAAGATCGAGCAAATTTTTATTCTATCGTAGCTCCTGATAAAGAAGGAGATTTTAGAGATTTTATGGGTGTTATCTTAACTATACCATATGAGAAATTAAAACCTATGTTAGAAACATATCCTAAATTAAAAGCTAAATATGATATTTTAACAAGTTATTTTAAAATCGAATACAACATTGATCTTATTAAAATAGGAAATAAACAATTTTAAATAATTACAAATGAAAACATTAACTGGAATATTTATTTGCATTTGTTTTCTAATAACAGGAAACAGTAAAGCTCAATTATTTGGGAAGAAATTAAATGAATTAAAGTCTATTCCAATTCAAAATGATTCAATAACGAAGGTAAGTAACTACGCTGATATTACTGAAGGTGCAGAAATACATGACGGGTTATTTAAAATATTTAAAAACAAACAAAAAATATATTTTGAAATACCTCAATACTTACTTGGTAAAGATATGTTACTATCGTCAAGAGTTACTGCGACAAGTAACAATACTGATGTATCGGGAGGAGAAATGCCTATACATCCATTATTAATAAAATTTACTCGTGATGAAGAACAAGTATATCTACATCGATTAAGTCCATTAAATCAATGCGATCCACAATCTCCGATATATCACTCATTGAAACGTAACAATGTTGATCCTATTATGGAGGTATTTAAGATCGTTTGTGAAAATTTAGATTCAACGGGTGTTGTAATAGATGTATCTTTTTTCTTTTGCTCAGATCAAAAAGAATTAAGTCCTTTTAAACCGCGAACGCCATTAAGTTTTTTGTTAGGAGAAAATCCTTTAGAAGGTAGTTTTGCTAGTGAAAAATCAACAATTTTAGAGGTTAAGGCATTCCCTCAAAATTTAAACATAAAAAGCAGGCTTGTGTATACTGTTGATGATTATCCATTCACTGCGATTATGACTCGTTCAATTATCCTATTACCAGAAAAACCGATGCGCCCTCGTCTTTCAGATTCTCGTATTGGTTATTTCCCATTACGTAAACATATTTATACAGAAACAGATGATGAATTAAAAAAGGTAGATTATATTCAACGTTGGCGTATAGAGCCAAAACCTGAAGATATAGAACGCTATAAAAAAGGTGAATTAGTAGAACCTCAAAAACCTATCATTTGGTATATAGATACTGCGATTCCTGCAAAATGGAGGAAGTACATCAAACTTGGTATCGAAGATTGGCAAGAAGCTTTTAAAGAAATTGGATTTAAAAATGCAATAATTGCCAAAGATTATCCTATAGACGATCCTGATTTTGACCCTGATGATATTCGTTATTCATGTTATAGGTATATTACAACAGAAGTTGCCAATTCTATGGGGCCTGCATGGATTGACCCTCGCTCTGGCGAAATTATACAAGGAGATGTACTTTTTTATCATAATGTACTCAAATTATTACATAATTGGCAATTTGTACAATTAGCACAAGTTGATCCTCAAGTACGTACTAAGGTATTTGCAGATGAAATCATGGGACGAGCACTTCGTTATGTTGCTGCTCATGAAATAGGACACACATTAGGATTAATGCATAATATGGGTGCTTCATATGCTTATCCAGTAGACTCTTTACGTTCTGCTACTTTTACACAAAAATACGGAACAACACCCTCCATCATGGATTATGCTCGTTTTAACTACGTTGCACAGCCAGAGGATGAAGGAGTATCTCTACTACCACCAACTTTAGGTGTTTATGATAAATATGCCATAAAATGGGGATATGCATTTATTGATGTTGAAGACCCCAACAAAGAATATATAATATTGAATCAATGGATTCGTGATAAACAAAATGATCCAATGTATCACTATGGACCTCAACAGTTTTCGTTGTTTTCTATAATAGATCCTTCTGCATTGTCAGAATCACTTGGAGATGATTGTATTAAAGCTAACGAATATGGCATAAAAAATTTAAAATATATAGTCAAGCATTTTCTAGAGTGGACGTATGATGAAAATAAATCATATGATAAACCATATGAACTTTATCAAGAAATATTTAATCAATATAGAAGATATATAGAACATGTCAAAGTTTATCTTGGTGGAGTTTATCTAAACACTCCTGTAATGGGTGATAATCAAAAAGCATACAGGTTTGTTTCTAAGGATAAACAGCAAGAAGCATTATCATTCATTATGAGGCAACTTAGAGAATTGCCTCAATGGTATTGTAACACTGAAATAGAAAATTACTTTCCTTTTGGAAATACAAAAGTTGCAGAATACATTGGAGCAATTGCAAATTCTTTAACATCAAGTAGTATTTTAACAAATCTTGCCATTTGGGAGAAAAAAAACGACGAAAATGCTTATACTCCATCCGAATATATGGATGATGTTTATGAAATTATAATGTATCCTACACTAAAGCGAAAAAATCTTAATTTTTATGAACGTATTATACAATATAATTACATATTATCATTAATGCTTGCCGAAGGTAAAGGAGTTATAGGAGAGAAAGGACGCTGTTCTTTTCAAGAATTGTACGATATTTCTTTATGCTCGTGCCATCGAAAACACTTGCAAGAAAGGATGGCTACAAGTCCTATAGATGGGGCTGATACAAGAATAGCAATAAATTCTGTTTATCATAATCAGCTTGAGAAAATATATAAATTACTCAAACGATCTTTAAAGTTAGGTGATGAGGAAACACAAGCCCATTATCGTAATTTATATTTTGAAGTATCTAAATTCTTTGAAAATTAAATTTGATAATGTGAGTTCGGGATAAGGAAAATGCTTTTTAAATAGAATCGGCAGTTTTTTTATGCCAATGATTTTAGTAATCAATTGATTATTTGTATATTATTGGAGTAAAATAATAATAACTATATCATGCTTACTGAAAGGTAAGCATTCGAAGAAATACACATTTTTAATCTCGGGATTTGGTTGTAGTTTTGCATTCACAATAACAACCAAATCCCAAATGCAATGAAAGGATTAGAATTTAAAGAATTAGAAGCAGGTACAACAAAGCGACCTGTCGTTGAAGTCATATCTACAACAAATGGATGTAAATTATTCAACTTACCACTATTCAGGAAAATCTGGAATAGAGGTTCCGACGATTGAGAGTATAACCTTCCCTAAAAACTAGACTGTTCTTTATTGCAGAAAAATGATAATTTTGTCGAAGGAGGAAGAATGAAAAAAGGTATTCACAGCGAGAGTGAGATGGTAAAAGCCGTCAAAGAATTGGTAAGCGGAATAATCCGCAGAAGTAGGTGGTACGGGATTACGGAGTAACGAGAGCCACCTTGTATAACTGGAAGTCTAAATATAGCGGCATGGAAGTAAGTAAGGTTAAGAGATTGAAGGAACTGAAGGAGAGGAGCCGGAAACAGAAGCAGATGTACGCAGACCTGGCATTGGACAACCGGAAATTGAAGGAGGTGATTGAAAAAACTCTAGAGTCTGAGATAAAGAAACAGATAGCGGTAGAGATTGTGAAGGAATACGGATTGAGCATCGCTCGGGCGTGCAAGCTGATGGAGATCCTCCGTTCGTATTTCTATTATCAGAAGAAGCGGGATGACTCGGAAGTAGAAGAAGCGATAAGATCGGCAGCATAATATGGAGATGGTTTCTGGAAGATATTCAAACGTCTCAGGTGGGAAGGAAAGATGTGGAATCATAAGAAGGTTTACCGTGTGTACAAGAATATGCACTACGAGAAACGGATTCGCTTGAAGAAACGCCTTCCGGCAAGGGTCAAGCCCCCCCCCTTTGGATCAGCCTTCCGAGCCAATATGACGTAGTTGCTAGACTTCGTGGGCGATGTGCTGGAGTGCGGAAGGAAGTTTCGGATACTGAACATAATGGATGATAGTAATAAAGTATCTGTGTTCCAGTGAGTTTTGATGTATTTTCCGACGAGAAGAGTGATAAGGACACTGGAAAAGGTAATCTGGCTGAACGGCAAGCCGAGAAATATCAGGTGTGACAACGGCTTGGGGGGCATTTCAAAGGATTCTAGGAGTGGTGGAAAGGGAACGATATAAGTATCTTGTACACTCAGCTTGGATGCCCGACTCAAGACGGATACATAGAACGGTTCAACGGCAGTTACAGAAGAACATTACTTGACGTATACATCTTCAGAAGCATAGAGGAAGTGAAGCGGATAACCTAGGAATGGAAGCGTTATTACTAACAATGAAAGACCCCATGAGAGTCTCAACAATATGCCGCTGATGGAGTATTGAGCAAAGGGGTGTAAGATACAATGATTGATGCTCAGACAGGCAAATTTAGCTCTGCTTCCGAGTTCAGCAAGACCAGGGCAAGTGCCCATAGGGCGGTCTTGCACATCTCTACAGCTTATGCTTTGGGTGGCCTATCTGAAACCAATCACCGAACTATATATGCAATTGAAAAAAAAGAAAAGAATTATATTTGCAGTCTAATTGAAGTCTGTCCTAAAAAGGGGAAGTTTACAAGGGGAACGCAAGGAATACTATGTATAACATGCCTTGGGGGTGAATAAAAATGCAGAATTGTTGTATGATTCACTATTAATTAGTATATTTACATAATAAAAAGAGATAATGGATGAAAAGGATATACTACTCAAGATGATAGAAGGACTGAATGCCTCTATTGTTTCATTGTCTACCACTCACAAAAAACAGGCGGAGCAGAATGAGAAACTGCAGGAACGTATCAAGGAGTTGACGGCTCAGATTGTATAGCTGAACTGGTAACTATTTGAGCGTAAAGTAAAAAAGTTTCCTGTATATAATCCTAATTTGCCAGACCTCTTTGCGGATGAATTTATTGGATTGCAACATCAGGCAAAAGAAAAGTGTGACAAGGAGGTAGAGAAGATTGAAAAGGAGTCTGCCGAGGTAAAGAAGCAGAATCGTCAGAATTGCAAAATGTAAAGAATCTTATTGTATTCGAAACCGAGGTGATAGAGCTGAGCGGTGAGGACCTATCCTTAATAGTATAGGCGAAGAGGTAACTAAGGTGTCAGGTACAAGTTAGAGATGCTTTATGTCAAGGGAATCATCCGCCTCCAAGTCAACCCAAGGGATTACCTGAATGATATCATCGCCCGAATGTCTTGTCATGAAAGGTAACCTAAGAGAAATTCTTAAATTTGTTTTCTCATAAATGGAAGTTGCAACATACGGAGAGTGTATTAACAAAATAATAGCGACTGCAGTTATTAGATTCATTTTAATTGTTATAAAAGCTAAAGATGGATTATGTGTATCATCTTTAGTTTTTTTATA
>JAHHTS010000073.1 GCA_020024475.1 Oscillospiraceae bacterium | reverse complement strand
CTAATCAACCCAAAATATTTTTCAAAAAATACTTTTAGTTTTTCAATGACAGACTGTTTTTTCTGATTTCTTTTACCATTACCGCCAAAACGGGAGACAGGAGGCATCAGACGATCAACATCTGTTCCAGTGGTTTTTAAAATACCATCACGGAAGGCATTTTCGATAAATTTTTTCGTTTCTTCTGGTTTTAACTTTTCTTCGCTAATCAGAGTTTGAATGTCAATTTTCCGCTGTTTTCTGACAAACTTCTGCCAATCTGCATTCACATCAGTGTTGGTATTGATGGTTTTGATAAAGTTCTCAATCAGCTCTTTTTTAGAACGAAGTTGTAAACTGGATTTGATTGCTTTATCGATTGCAACAAGAATTTCTTTATCCTTGCAATTATCATCGTGGTATTTTGTAACCAGCATAAGGATGTAGTCAATATTAACCTCCACTTGTTTAACCAGTTCCATTTCAAAAATAATATCGTCCATGATACTATCTTTATCACCGGTTTTTGGCTTGATTTCCTCATATACATCATGGTATGTACCAGTGTAATCTTGAAAATCAATAGAAGATAAAATCTCATTTCCAACAAAGCGATCAAAAGCAGAAAGAATATTTCTAAGACGGAGGATGTTACCAAATAGAATAATAAAGTCTTTTTTATTTTGCTCACCAATAATAGGTTCTCCCAAGGGAAAACGAGTTATTAGTTCTGTGATACGCTCCTCATAGCCTTTCTGTTCATGTCCTTTATCATCAACACAACCATAGTAATAGTCATCGTAGGATTTCAAAAGTACAATACCATTCGCATCTTTATCTCCAAACAATTTGATTGCATCGTTGGTTGCTTCCTCCAGGTCACGGAAACAGACAATATTGCCAAATGTTTTGACAGAGTTTAAAATACGGTTTGTTCTGGAAAATGCTTGAATTAAACCGTGCATTTTAAGGTTTTTATCTACCCAAAGAGTGTTCAGTGTAGTGGCATCAAATCCTGTTAGAAACATATTGACTACAATCAGTAAATCCACTTCACGCTTTTTCACCTTCTCTGAAAGGTCTTTATAGTAATCCTGAAAGCCTTTGCTGGAAGTACCAAAATTGGTCTTGAAGATTTTGTTGTAATCATCAATTGCCATATCCAGAAAATCACGAGAACTTTGGTCAAGTCTATCGGTATCAAAACTTTCATCTTCTAAAATACCATCTGCACTATCTTCCTCATTTTGGGCAAAAGAAAAAATTGTGGCTATGGTCAAATCTCTGTGTTTTTCTGCAATTTGCTTTTTTAGTTCCAGATAATATTTTTTACAGACAGGAATAGAGCTGACTGCAAACATGGAGTTAAATCCGTTGACACGCTGACCTTTTAAATTGTAATAAGAATTACGCATTGTTTTTTGGTTAAAATGTTCCAAGATATACTGTACTACCTCTGAGATACGTTCTGGTGAGGCAAGAGCTTCCTCGGTGTCAATGGCAGCCACTTTTTTATCTTTATCAGTACCTTTCTGCTTGATGGTATTGATGTAGTCAATACGGAAAGGCAACACGTTCCCATCATTGATGGCATCTACAATGGTATATGTATGGAGTTTATCTCCAAATGCCTGCTGTGTTGTTCTGAGGTTGGGGTTGCCTCCTGTTCCTGCATTGACAGAAAAGATGGGAGTTCCGGTAAATCCAAAAATATGATAGTTCTTAAAATACCTTTCTACCTTCACTGTCTTTTCACCCTTTTTTATCATGCCGCCTACAATACGGGTGTGCATATCCCCAAACTGACTGCGATGACATTCATCAAATACCAGAACAATATGCTTTTCACGAATAGGGTGATTGGGATTTTTGGTAATAAAAATGTCTAGCTTTTGAATCGTGGTGACAATAATACGAGATGTGCTGTCCTCCAACTGCTGTTGGAGAATAGCGGTATTTTTGTTACTATTGGCAGCTCCTTTTTCAAAACGGTCATATTCCTTTATCGTTTGATAATCCAAATCTTTACGGTCAACTACAAACAGAACCTTATCAATATAGGGAAGATTTGTTGCAAGTTGTGCCGTCTTAAAAGAGGTTAGCGTTTTGCCGCTTCCTGTTGTATGCCAGATATATCCACCTGCATCAATAGTTCCAGCCTTTTTGTAATTGGTAGATATTTCAATACGATTCAAAATGCGTTCCGTTGCTACGATTTGATAGGGACGCATGACAAGGAGCAAGTCCTCTGCAGTAAAGACGCAATATTTTGTTAAAATATTGAGAATGGTATGTTTTGCTAAAAAGGTCTTTGTGAAGTCCACAAGGTCAGAAATGATACGGTTGTTCCCGTCTGCCCAAAAGCTGGTAAATTCAAAACTGTTGGAGGTTTTCTTGCTCTTGTTTCGGCTTGTACCCTCATTCTCTTTGATATGGTTGGCTCTGGTGGTGTTTGAGTAATACTTGGTATGTGTTCCGTTGGAGATGACAAAAATCTGCACATATTCATACAGCCCAGAGCCTGCCCAAAAGCTGTCACGCTGATAGCGGTTAATTTGGTTAAATGCTTCTTTGATGGCAACGCCACGGCGTTTCAATTCTACATGGACAAGGGGCAGACCATTGACTAAAATAGTTACATCATAGCGGTTGTCATATTTGGCACCGTCAGCCTGTCCAACCTCGTACTGGTTGATGACCTGCAAACGGTTGTTGTGGATATTTTTTTTGTCAATCAATGAGATGTTCATGGTGGTGCCGTCTTCACGGATAAGGTTTTGGACATGATCTTCCTGAATTTTACGGGTCTTTTCCACAATACTTTCGTTATGATTTGCAATTTTGTTTTTGAAAAAACTGTCCCATTCCTTGTCAGTAAAACGGTACGCATTGAGCTGTTCTAGCTGTTTTCGCAAATTATCAATTAAGGCTTCTTCATTAATGAATGGTCACATATTCATAGCCTTGCTCGCCTAACATTTTGATAAATGCCGCTTCCAATGCTCCTTCGCTCTGGTAGGCATCTGAGCGTTTCGTTTGTGGCTCGTATTCCGCAACAACTGTGCTTTCGTTGGTGGACAGTACAATATTATAGGTACTCATGCGTCTTGCACCTCCTTAAATGTCAATAGCTTGTCCCGATAGTATTCGTATTGTTTTTGCTGTGCTTCGATTTCAGCAGGCAGACCCCCAGAAATGTCGTTGCAGAGGGTGTCGAAACGGTCAAGAATTGCAACAATGCGTTCCTGCTCTTTGAGGGGTGGGACTGGGATTTTTGTTTTCCGGATATTATCATTATAGAGTCTTGAAATTGTTCCACCTGTTGCCGCCTGCCAAGGTTGCAACTGATAGCAGTAATATAAATATCGGTTCAAAACAAGGCTTTCATCGTTATCAATCCAAACAATATTTGAATCTTGAAAATAAGCAGGTTTACCATCAAATACAACCACTCGCCCAATTGTTCCAGATGCAGAAATAAGGAGGTCTCCCTTTTTCGGATAAGAATACGTTTTTTTATATTTCTCAAATGTCTCTTCTGAAATAAATGCGTCTGGTTCTTTCCCAAATGTTCCTATTTTATAAAATGGTACATCACCAGAAGTTGATGTCTCAGCCTTCATAATTCGCTTACACATGGACACCGAACCAATCTCACCTAATGGTATTTGTGCTGATTTTGGATTATTTAAAAGCAATTTATTCCTATAATACTCATACTGCTTCTTTCTCGCCGTCAGTTCCGCCGTCAGTTCCGCCGTCAGTTCCGCCGTCAGTTCTGTGAAATTGTCTAGAATACGAACAATTTCTTCCTGCATAGGCAGAGGGGGGACGGGGATAGTTATGTCAGCCAATTTACTTGGGGTAACTTCCATCACTTTAGTTCCATGTACAAGGCGGTTTTTCTGCACTTGAAAATGAGTAGAATGAAAATAATAGCACATATACCTTGGATTTTGATTATGGTGAATTATTGCTGTATGTCCACTGACAGCAACCGGTTCTTCACCCAGCCACGCAACACATTTGCAAACATCTTCAATATTTTCACTGGTAACAGCCATCACAATATCATTTGACTTAGCATATTTCTGTTTTGAAGCTACAGATTCTGATATAAAAGTAAAGGTATTATCAGCAAATAGTCCATATTTTGTGTAGATTTGTCCATAATGAATACAAGGTATCCCTGCTTCAGTAAAATCTTTCTTTTGAAGATTACCACCTCTTATAATAGTAGCAACTTCCCCTAATTTTTTATATTCTACCCCATTGGAACAAAGTTCTTGTATTAATTCTTCCAGTTTACTCATATTACTTATCTCCATATATTTTTTGTTGGGACAAATAGTGACTTACAGCATCCAATTTATTAATAAATAATTGAGCGGCTGTATATAAATCAAAAAAGCTGCATTCCAGAGCATAAAAACACTCATATTTGTCATTTTTAGAATATACATAAAAGCAGTAATCACCTTTATATTCATTGCTCCATGGATGTTTTCCGGTAAAATCAATATAGAAACATCTTTCATTTGGCATTATTGACAAGTTTGAGTTTGGTCTAATATCTACACAAATTGTGTTTCCATCAAATCCATAATTTTTATGTCTGTTTGTTTCTAGTGGATGTGCAACAGCAAACGATCGAATTGCAGAAATATATCTTTGGGCTTGTTTAACATAGGAATCCTTATCAAAAGAAAAAGACTTGATAATATCCAAGGGAACTGTATCTATCAATATTCTAACTGCGTGCATAATCCAATCAACAAGCGTAATTACATATATAATACTCTTATTAGTAGGTGTATCCAAATTGGAAATTTCATTGTTTAAGTCAGTTATGGTATAAAATATTTTTTGAATTAAATCCATTATAAAATGAGAGCTATTACATTTTTGAAAAATCAACTTATTTTCAAAACCTTCTATACTTGGATATTCTAATGAAATCTTATCAATTTCTTCATGCAAAACCTGTTCTCTCGCCACACTCTCGTTTAGTTTTGCGTTGAGTTGAATATCAAGTTCTTCCAAATAATTCTTGTCCAATTCTGTTTTATATTGCTTTAATCGTTCATTGTTCGTAATAGCAAAACCCTTTATCATATATTCCTTTAAGATATTCGTTGCCCAGATGCGGAATTTAGTGGCACGGTGTGAATTAACACGATACCCTACGGAAATAATCGCATCCAGATTATAGAATTGTGTGTTTCCTTTTACCTGTCTGTTCCCTTCGGTTTGAACTACCGAGATTTTTTCGGTAGTTGCACTTTCTCTTAATTCGCCATCTGCAAAAATATTTTTCAGGTGTTGGGAAATATTATCTGTGCTGCATCCAAACAGCTCTGCCATTGCCTTTTGATTTAGCCAAATTGTTTCGTCTTTGACCAAAGCATTGACAGAAATATCTTCCTCAGTTGATTTATATAGTAAAAATTCAAATTCTCTATCCATCCTTATCCCTCGATTTCCATAATGATTTTATCAATTTCATCACGCAAAACCTGTTCTCTTGCTACAATCTCTTTGATTTCAGCATTGAGTTTTACAATATCAATGACTTCTCTGGTATCTTCTGGCTCCACATAGGTGCTGACGGACAGATTATAGTCCTGTTCTTTAATTTCTTCATAAGGAACACAGCGGGCAAAGTAATCCACATCCTCACGGGAAGTAAACTCCGCAATGATTTTGCTGATATTTTCTTCCGTTAGTTTGTTATTGTTCGTAACCTTGATACATTCCTTGGACGCATCAATAAAAAGGGTGCGGTTGTCTATTTTATTTCGTTTCAGCACCATAATACAGGTTGCAATGGAAGTACCAAAGAACAAATTGCTTGGCAATTGAATCACACAATCAATGAAGTTATTGTCAATGAGATACTGCCGAATTTTCTTTTCCGCACCACCACGATACATAATGCCGGGGAAGCAAACGATTGCCGCTGTTCCGTTGGTAGCCAGCCACGCCAAACTGTGCATGATAAAGGCAAGGTCAGCTTTTGACTTGGGTGCCAATACACCAGCAGGAGAGAAACGGGGATCATTGATTAAAACGGGATTATCATCCCCTTCCCATTTTATGGAGTAGGGTGGATTTGAAACAATGACCTCAAATGGCTCATCATCCCAATGCTGTGGAGACAAGAGTGTATCCTCATGGGCAATGTCGAATTTATCAAAATCAATATCATGCAAAAACATATTGATACGACAAAGGTTATATGTTGTCAGATTGATTTCTTGCCCAAAGAAACCTTGCCGTACATTATCTTTTCCGAGGATTTTTGCTGCTTTCAGAAGCAGAGAACCGGAACCACAAGCCGGATCATAAACCTTATTGACCTCAGCCTTTCCTACTACGGCAATACGAGTCAATAGCTCAGAAACTTCCTGTGGCGTAAAAAACTCACCACCGCTTTTACCAGCGTTGGAAGCATACATACTCATGAGATACTCATAAGCATCGCCAAACGCATCAATACTATTGTCCTGATAATTGCCCAACTTCATATTTGCAATACCTTCAATTAACTTTACAAGGTTCGCATTACGTTTTGCAACCGTTGCACCCAGCTTATTACTGTTTACATCAATATCATCAAACAGTCCTGCAAAGTTGTCTTCGCTTTCGCTACCTTTTGCAGATTCTTCAATGTGGTGAAAAGCAGTTTCCAGAGTCATATTTAGGTTTTCGTCATTGGCAGCTTTTCTTCGAATATTGCAAAACAGCTCAGACGGCAGAATAAAAAATCCTTTTGTTTGTACTAAGTCTTCACGTGCCTGTTCTGCATCTTCATCCGATAAATCGGCATAGTTGAAGCCTTCGTTTCCTGCTTCAATTTCATCAGCATTGATGTAATTGGTCAGATTTTCGGAAATGTAGCGATAGAACATCATACCTAGTACATAGGACTTGAAATCCCAGCCATCTACGCTACCACGCAATTCATCTGCAATCGCCCATATTGCACGATGCAGTTCTTCGCGTTCTTGTTCTTTCTTTATATCAGCCATTTTGAGTCTCCTTTATGTAAATAATCATTTTATGTTACGTAGTGTATTGGAACAGCAGAGTTAGCGATATGTTTTTCACCGCCTACTCATGTTGTGTAAAATCGTTGCTCCGTACCATACAACACTATTTTCAGTTCATTTTCATTACCTACTGCAAAGATAATTATCACTTAAACTTGTTAATTTTGCAAATTTTTTTATATTGTCATACATTCACCACTTGAAGAATGAACATATCGTATAATTTATTTTGTTGATGGGAGCTTTTAAATATACTATATCATAATAGTTCTCAAAAGATATAGTAAATAATGTGTTCTCAAAATTTATTATCTTCGTCTTGTTGTATTTGAAACGGAAAAAAAGGATGAGCGTGACAAAATACAGTGTCTTTGGAAGTTCCCATATCATTCAAGAGGAAAATCTCAATTTTCAAAAATCATAATGAAATAATAGGCTGACCCACAGGGTCAGCCTACTATCATTTTACCATACTATATTCAATTTCAAGATACTTAGCTAACTACCATCTATTCATACCAAAACGATTACAGGCATTTTCAGAACTGTTTGAAAATGGAGGTATAAGGAAGATAGTTAACTTGTGAAACCACAGTATATATCGGTTTTTCTATTTATTTTTATCATGTATATTTCATTTCAAATGGGAGGACTATCTTTAAGTTTGCACAATTCCATATTTGCATAATTGAAAATATCCTCTGCTTTTTTCCCCATCTTTTTTTCGACATACTGCCGAAGGTCATCATCTTCTTGTATTTTTTCCAGAAGGTTTTGATCTCTTTGGGCGTATTCATATTTTATCATTGGATCATATTCCTGATAATCGATAATATCTATTCCACATAATTCCTTGGCTTCTTCCATCATCTGTGCAATTTGAATAGTATTTATTGCGGATTCTGCCATTCTGTGTGCAACTTCGCGTTTCAGAAGTGTTTCAATTTTATTCCAATAGTGTCCTTGTAGTGTATAAGGTAAATCTTCTAAGGACACCCCAAGAAAATCAATCAGTTTATGACAATAATCTATGCTTCGTTTTGGTGAAGCGTTAAAAACCATTGAAAGAAAGAAAGCCATGTCCTTTAACTCAGCTTCATTACATCCTTGTGCATCAGCTTCGTCTATCAATGCTTGTATAAAGTTACGAATTTCCTCGGATGAAAAAATTTTTTTCCTGTGTTCATTAGTTAATTCTGCAATAATCCCTTTATTTTCATACAATTGGGAGAGGAGCACTTTCATAAATGGGATATCTACTTCATCAAATGCAAATTGGTTTTTATTTTTTTCAATATCTTTTTATCGCTCCCTATTCTTTCCAATAGTCTATTAAATGCACGCTGTAGTGCTCGTACATTTTCTTGATCAGCTGGTATATTCTTATCAGCCAATACTTCCTGAATGATATACTGTAAGGAAACATTTTCTTTCATAACAGCACCCTTTTTCTTGAAAAATATTCTTGAAACGTGATATATTTTATATAAATATTCATTTTTTGTAGTATACGCAAAATAAGATGCAAAGTCAAGAATAAATTAAGATGGCATTAAAAATGAGCTAAAATATAATGATTTGGCAGATTCTGATGTGTTTATAAACATTGATAAAGGAAACTACAAAACAAGTGGTCCAGAAGTTTCCTCAATGTTATAATCTATTTAGATAATGTTGTTTTATAGAAAGATATAGATTGTTTATTTTCAATAGATATTAGTATATTCTATATATAGTTTATAGTATATATATAACATATAAATATCTATTTATTACTGTATATATAACATATAATATATATATTATTAAGCTATCATTTGATGATGACGCTTCACAACTCATAAAGGATTTTAAGCGATATAGTAAAGAAACAGGTCTGATTAAAATATTTCCTGTAAATGGAGATTACAATATTACGTATTTTCGAGAGGATAGAGGACTGAAATGGATGATTCGATGGAATGAATGGAGTATGAAATTTAACGGATGTCTTATTGAAGTCAAGATAAATCCTAAGATTTTAGGAGGTATTCAGGATTATGTTACTGCTGCTACCTTTCAGGATATGGAGATAGCTATAAGAAATTTCAACCTTGAGGCTGCAAGAATATCTCCATTACTAACACAGTTTACAGATTATAGTTTAAAGCGTATTGATTATTGTGTAAATTTTGATCTGAATGAACTTGTAAGTGGATATAGTTCTGAACTTATCATGGATTTAATTAAAAGATCGGATATACCGCTGTACTACAAAGAATATATGGAATACGATAGTATTGCCCATAGAATGAAAAGCAAACCTGGTAGCTTTTATCTGATGAATAAATCTACAAATATCAACTGTTACAGTAAATTAATGGATTTACAGCAGCGTTCTGAGGATAGGCTGAGAAGGGGACTTACGCCAATTCCACAAAAAATATTGGATTTCGCACAGGGGATTATTCGTTTTGAAGTGCAATGTAAGTATCGTAAAATATATACTGCTTCTAATAGAGCGAAAGAAGCTGGAAACCGTAATCAGAATAAATACGAAACTTTACTTAGCGATGAAGTCTGTAAAGAAACAATCAATTATTACTATAATAAAATTATTGGAAAAGGGAATTGGTATACCTTACAAGCTGCCATTCAAAAAATTAAACAACAACGATTTCACAAACAAAAAGAAAATCGTTTGATTGACGCATTACAACTGGTTAATCAGTGCCGTAGTTTGGCAAGAGCAAAGGCATTATACAAAGGTAACGAATTGAAAGCCTTTAAACAAACATTGAATGATTTATCCTTGTTGGGTATCTCACCTGTTACGATTCCCAAAGATAAGGGGATGAAAGAGATTCCGAATCTTTTATATACTTACTACGATAAAATCCAGAAAGAAAATATGCAAAAACAAATAGCAGAATTTGAGTCCGATTGCTTAAATGAATACATCAAAAAACCTGTTTAGCCTTCTATTTCATTTTTATATATACGAATTATGTTCATTATAACTATGTGCTCTTTATAGCAAAAAGAGGGTGATACGAAATGGAAATAAAAGTGATGAAGTGTAAAATACAAGTTATAAAAATATGTTATGATGGTTATATAGATAAATAGATAAGCGTACAGTGGCTTACCATAATAGCAAACTACTGTACGCTTATTTTTTAGCACCATTGTTATGATTTAGGTATCTTTTTTAAATTCCGATACAGAGTATCTTTTTTAACACCAGTCAATTCCTCAATTTCCTTTAAGGAATATTGTTTTGTGTGGTACAATTTCAGAGCTTTTTGGATGGCATCAGGGTTTGTTTTTGGTCTGCCTCCTGATCGTCCTCTGGCTCTTGCTGCACGAAGCCCTTCTCGTGTACGTTCTGCAATCACATCACGTTCGAACTGAGCCAAAGCGGACATTAGTGTAAACAGTAGTTTTCCTGTGGACGAATTGGTATCAATAGATTCTTTCAAGGATACAAGATTAACACCTTTAGATTGAAATAGTTCTGTTAGCTCAATCAAATCTTTTGTACTTCTTCCTAAACGTGATAACGATTCAATGACAATGGTATCGCCTTGTGTCATTCTGTCAATAAGTTTTGAAAGCTCTGGACGATTTTTCTTTGTACCAGTCATTTTTTCACTATAGATAATATCTACCCCATATTTTTTGAGCAGATCAATTTGTCGATCAAGACTTTGCTGCTCTGTGCTGACACGAGCATATCCAAATATATAATTTCTCATTATACTCCTTTCTCCATCGAAAAAATGTATGGGTTATAAGACTTTGATTTTGCGATAAGTTCTGAGAAGAAATACCCCTCAAAACCATGAGATTTTAAGGGGTATTTTTCTACCATACAATTTGTCGCAATAATGTTCGTTTTTGAGATTAGATAGGAAGAACATCAAATTCCACACCAATAAAATGATCAGCATTAAGAACATATGCACCATTTTTCCAGCGTTGTGCAATTATTTCCTTGGCTTGTTGCTGATTTTCTGCGTTGACTGCAATAGATAACTGCAAAGTCTCTGTAATGGCAACTGCGAATTTTTTTGTAATGCCCATAATGGATTACTTCTTATCTCACTTTTTCAAATTATTCTACTGGT
>JAHHTS010000072.1 GCA_020024475.1 Oscillospiraceae bacterium | reverse complement strand
TGACGCTTGTTTCTTAATGGTCTTACCCGTTGGCGGAATTAATTTAGGGCATATTTATAGTTAATATATTGCAAGATTGTAAATGCACTAATCTTCCTCCGTCACTATCTTTTACATAATTCCCTATAGTCATAAATTGGTATAGTTGCGAAATATAGTTTCAATTCTTTTTCTTACTTTGGCAAAAGCCGGAAATGTCGGTTCTCATTTTTGAACCGATAGTAATTGTATACGAAATTAATACTCAATTCAGTTATCAGGTTTTATATTTAATTTGATATCATAAAGTTTTCATTTATTGTTGGTTTTCCAAAGCAATCTCAAACTGCCTTAATCTGTTTTATCACTATTTTGTTCCACTGCTAATAAGAAATTTTTCATTTGTGGGTATCGGCATTGATGTCTCACGATGGGTACGGTTAAAACTACCCCATAATGGATTATTCGGACCTAATATATTCAGGATTGAGGTATCAAACCGCAAAGTATTTTGCAAAGTCCGATTTTTTTTAAGAATTTCGGACATTTCATTTTCGCATCAAGAGTAGTATTATATCCGTTGCAAACGGAATAAACGCCAGCACTTGCTTAATGATGTACCTCCCTTGAAAGATAAATGTTGAGTGTATGTGAGACGGAATAAGGCTCGAAAGATAGCTGTTACCCACCAATCTTTTTCTATTATTTCTCGCTGTCGTATGTTCAGCTCTGTAGAAATAAAACACGGTTAAACGCATCTGTGCGGTTCTTTTTTTGACAAGTCAATAAATTTCATCGTTGCAATATCATTTTTATTTATGTGGGAGCAGGCACTATATCGTGATTAAAGTCTTGTTCCAAAACGTGTTTTGTTATCATAGTCTTGAATTTTGCCATAAAATTACATGTTTTTGTGGTATTACATCATTCTCTTGACATTTCTTTTCTATAAATCTCTGATTCTATTTGTATATCCAGCGTGAATGAAGTATAAGCTAAGCAACATTGTTTTTACATTAAATTAAATTTTTGAAAACGCACCACATATATGTGGTAGTTATCTTATTCATGAGAATCTTGCAAGATTACTCAGAAAACTCACGCTAAATTTCTGAAAACACATTACCTTTGTAGTAGCTTAGACAATGAGCTAAAACAGAAATGGAATATCGGAAACAAATTGCACCGAAAAAAAGAAGAAACCGCTTATATTGCTACTCAAGTGAGTTAAGAAACAATAAAAGCGTTAAATCTTTGTTCTTTAAAATGTACTCTTAAAGATTACGGATATATTTTTGACTTATTATGCACAAACTATTGATTTATAACTTGTTGTAAAAAACTACGACTTGAATTTTTTATTAGTTTGATTCTGTCAATGCGTATAGTACTATATGTTAATGGGAAAGTGATATAAAAATTTTGATTTAAAGGAAATAAAATGGAAGACAAGCATTTTTTGGATGGTGTCAATCGTAAAGAAGAGCAAGCTTGGGTAGAGTTGTACGATTATTTTTATGCTCCATTATGCTGTTATTCTACAAAAATTATAGGTGATACTCAGGTTGCTGAAGATATTGTGCAAAATATATTGATTAAGCTTTGGCATTCTAGTCTCTCTTTTGGTGAAGTAAAAGTTATTACTGCTTATTTATACCATTCTGTTTATAATACTTCTCTTAACTATATTCGAGATAAACGACGTGCTAAAAAGATTCATGAATTTTGGTTTGCAGATATGCAAGAGAGTGAAGGAATCGAGATGGCTTTGGAGGAAGAAGCTATTGCACGGTTTTATTCTGTAATTTCACATTTACCTGAACAGCAAAAAAAAATCTTATTGTATAGTATGAAAGGTGAAAAAATAAAGGAAATTGCGAATAAAATGGGAATATCTGAAAATACAGTGAAAACTCAAAAAAAAAGAGTGTATGCGCTTGTTCGTGAGCAACTTGGTGATTTATGGTTCGTGGTGATAAGTATATTATTTGTGTAATTTATTGATAAATAATTTATTATTTTGTCACCCGTTCCTTTCTTCAAGGTGTCTATAATTGTATTTTTTTATGACAAAAATGGAATGGGAGGATATATATAATAAATCAAAGCTTGTTGTTGATAAAGTAGCATCTTCTTTATTGGATGAAACTGAAGTTGTATGTAAAGATGAACAACTTGAAGCTCTTGCCAATAAATTGATCGATGTTCGATATATGGAGGAATGCTTAGAAAATAGGAAACGTTTTAATGGCAAGAAAGCATTTTTATTGATGAAAAAACGTGATGTGTGGAGAAGATGGGTACGTATTGGAATTTGGACAAGTTCTGTTGCATGTGTAGTCTTAGGTTGTGTATTATTATTGACTATTAAAAAGGAAATTGTATCTTCTTTGGATGTTGTTAATGCTGAAATACAATCTGTTGAAAAAAAAGCATTGTTGATTCGTTCTAATGGTCAAAAAGTAGTATTGGGAAAAGAAGAGCAGTGTCTGCAAGAAGGTGATATGGCTTTCGTCACAGCCGATTCTATTGGATTAAAATATTCCTCTATACATAAGTATGCATATGATTCTTTAGTTGTAAATCGAATTGAAGTTCCTCGTGGTGGTATGTATATGTTAAAATTGTCTGATGGAACACAAGTTTGGATGAATTCTGATTCATGGATAGAGTTTCCCGTAATTTTTTCAACTAAATGTCGTGAAATTAAATTAGGAGGGGAAGCTTATTTTGATGTTGTAAAGAATAATAATTCTCCCTTTATTGTAAATACACAGTTGGGGCAAGTGAAAGTTTTGGGGACAGAGTTTAATGTGAAGTGCTATCCTGAAGATGCTGTCGTAGCAACAACATTAGTGGAGGGAAGTGTATTATTTGTAAATAAAAATGTACAGGCGGTAACGTTGAATCCAGGAGAACAAGTAATATGGGGAAAAGAATATAGCCAAGCGGTTGTACAAAAAGTAAATGTAGACTATTTTATAAGTTGGAAAGAAAATCGTTTGTCTTTTCAAGGAGAATCTTTAGAAAAAATCATGCAAACATTGGCACGATGGTATGATGTCGAATTTGTATTTGAAAGTAATAAGTTAAAAAAGATAAAATTTTCCGGTAATTTAGATAAATATACAGATATATATACATTCCTGCGGTTATTTGAAATGGGAGCAAATGTACATTTTGAAGTACAAGGTAGAATTGTATTTATTCGAGAGAAAAGACTTCGATAATATAATTATCAATTTATTTATTAACTTAATACTAATAGTATGAACTTTATGAGAAAAAGCCGATTAGGTGATAGTATATCATCTATTCTACAAAAGAAACTCTTTTTAGTGATGCGCTTGACTTGCCTTTTGATTGTGTTGTTGACATTTTCGGTGCAGGCATCAGTTTATGCTCAACAAGAAAGGGTAAATTTGGAGATAAAGTCAGAATCGTTGAGCAATGTTTTGATGAAAATCAAAGATCAAACTGGGGTAAGAATACTTTACAATGAAAATTTATTGAAAAATATTCGTTGTGAAAATTTGAACTTGAAGCAACTTTCTGTTGAAGATGCTTTAAATCGTATTCTTGAATCTACAAATCTGGAATTTGAAAAAAGCGAAGGTGTTATTATTGTAAAAGAATGTAATATTGTTGCTCAACAACAATATTCTATTACAATAAAAGGTCGCGTGATTAATGAAAAAGGCTTGCCTTTGCCTGGGGTAACTGTAATTATTAAAGGCACTCAATTAGGTTCTGCAACAGATGCCGATGGTAATTTTTTATTTACAGTCCCAGTTCAACAATATGTGTTATTGTTTACTATGGTAGGAATGGAACCAAAGGAATTAGTTGTTGATGCGAGAAAAGATGTCCCGGAATTGGTAATTGTGATGAAAATGGCTGTAAATGAATTGGATGATATTGTTGTAACAGGTATTTTTAAAAAATCGCGAGAGAGTTTTACAGGTTCTGTTTCAACAATTAGCGAAAAAGAATTAAAAACTTTCCGTGGGAGAAATTTATTGTCAACTTTGAAAAATATTGATCCGACATTTAACATTGTTGAAAATAATATATATGGTTCTGACCCAAACCATTTACCGGAAGTTCAAATCCGTGGTACATCAAGTTTACCTACTGTAAAAGATTTGAAAAATGAAACAAAAGTGAATTTGAATACTCCATTGATTATTTTAGATGGTTTTGAGATATCTTTATCCCGAATGTTGGATTTGAATGATGAGGATATTAGTTCGATTACTTTATTAAAAGATGGTTCTGCTACAGCTATATATGGTTCTAGAGGTGCTAATGGTGTAGTTGTGATCGAAACGAAACGTCCTGAGGTTGGTAAATTACGTTTATCCTATAGAGGAAGTGTGAATATTGAAGTCCCGGATTTGACAGATTATGATGTATTAGATGCAAGAGAAAAATTGCAGTTAGAGGTTGATGCTGGATTGTATAACGGGACTTTTTCTAATGAAGTGATGCGTTTGCAAGAACGATATACAAGGATGAAGGAGGCTGTTGAAAGAGGAGTGGATACCTATTGGTTGTCAAAACCGTTGCGTACAGGAGTTGGTCATAAGCATAATTTGCGTTTGGAAGGAGGTGGAGATGGTGGATTCCGTTATTCCGCTTCTGTGCAATATAATGATATCAAGGGAGTTATGAAGGGATCTAGTCGTAAGACTTTTAATGGGAATGTTGATTTATTATACGAATACGGAACTTTATTATTTAGGAATAATTTAGAAGTGGGGTTAAGTGAATCTAATGAATCTCCTTATGGCTCTTTTGATCAATATGTATCATTGAATCCTTATTGGACAGGTGTTGATGAAAATGGTAAAATATTGAAAGAATTGGAAGAGAAAAATGATTTATTTAATCCTGGATTAGAGAATCCATTGTATAATGCAACTTTGGACTTGGTTAATAAGAAAACAACGACAACAATTACTAATAATTTTGCTGTTGAATGGAACCCATGGAAAGAAATAACTTTGCGTTCAAGGATCGGTCTGTCTAAAACAATAAATGATGCTGATAATTTTAAACCTGCAGAACATACAGACTTTAAAGATTATTCAGATGTTGAAATATTTAGAAAAGGTAGATATGTCTATTCTTCGGGTAAAGGATTTAGTTATGATTGGGATATTACTTTAAGTTATTCTCGTACATTTATGAAAAAGCATGAATTGTATGTAGGTTTAAATTATAATTTAGCACAAGTTGAGTCAAAATCTTATTCATTTACGATGGAGGGATTTCCACAGTCTAATTTAAAAATGTTGTCTATGGCTTTGCAATATGAAAAAGATTCAAAGCCGGGTGGTATTGAATCTGTTGATAGACGATTGGGTGTGACCGGAAACTTGAACTACATTTACGATAATCGTTATTTTGCAGATTTTGCATATCGTGTAGATGGTGCGTCTCAATTCGGTAGTTCTAAACGTTTTGCACCTTTCTATTCTTTAGGTTTGGGATGGAATGTTCATCAAGAAGCATTCATGAAAAATATAGAATGGCTTGATCGTTTGAAATTACGTGCTTCATATGCGGTAACAGGAGCTGTAAATTTTAATGCTTATCAAGCATTGGCAACGTATGAGTATTATACAGAAGACCGATATCGCTATTGGTTTGGTTCTCATTTGATGGGATTAGCTAATGAAGATTTGGAGTGGCAGCGTACAGATAAATGGAATATCGGATTAGAATTAGCTTTTTTTAAAAACAGATTAAAAGTTAATGCTGATATTTATAGAAATACGACTGATAATTTGTTATCTGAGATGTATTTACCATTGGCAAATGGATTCCCTAGTTTTACTGCCAATATTGGAGAAATTCAGAATTCTGGTTTGGAGTTATCTGCTTCCTGTTTCTTGATTCGTAATACAGAAAAAAATATGATATGGTCGTTGTCGACAAGTATGATTTATGAAAAGAACGAAATTGTTAAGATTTCAGATGCTTTAAAAATAGCAAATGAAGCGTTGGAGGCTGAAGGTGGTTCAAATCCTAACTTTTTGTATCGCGAAGGAGAAGCTTTAAGGACTATTTATGTAGTGCCTTCATTGGGAATTGATCCAAGTACAGGAAAAGAGTTGTATCTAGATCGTTTTGGTAATGTTACGTATATATGGGATGCTCGCGATAAACGAGCTTGTGGTGTAGAGGATCCTAAATATCGAGGAAATATTAATACGATGTTTACTTGGAGAGATTTGAGTGTAAATCTGTCGTTTGGGTATCGTTTGGGGGGGTATTTGTATAATTCTACGTTGATTGATAGAGTAGAAAATGCAGATGTGAAATATAATGTTGACAGACGTGTTTTTGATGAGCGTTGGAGAAATCCAGGTGATCATACATTTTTTAAAAATATTAAGGATAAATCTGCAACTCAAATGACATCTCGTTTTGTTCAAAAAGAAAATACATTAGAGTGTCAGAATGTTCAATTAAAATATGATTTTACCCAAAAATGGATTAAGTCATCTTTAGGTATGCAGCATTTGTCAGTAGCTTTCAGTACTGATAATTTATTCCGAGTTTCTACAATAAAACAAGAACGTGGTATAGTTTATCCATTTTCTCGGAGATTTACTTTTTCTCTTTCAGCAATTTTTTAAATAAAAAATGACTATGACGAAATTTATATATTACACATTAAGTTCCTATATTTTATTGTTGGTTGGATGTAACAATTGGTTGGATGTAAAGCCGACAAATCGAGTGGAGCAAGGAGAAATGTTTTCAACTGAAAATGGTTTTGAAAATGCTCTGACAGGAGTTTATATACAAATGAAAGATGAAAATCTTTATGGGAAGACCTTAACGATGGATTTTACTGAAAATCTGGCCCAACATTGGAAGGTGAATGCTTCAAGTATAGAAGGATATACAAGTGTATTTGACTATAAAAATGCTTCTGTTGAAAGTTTAATTGACGATATATATACATCATTTTATAGTACAATTGTTAATATTAATAATTTATTGTCATTTGTAGATAATGGGGTGCTATCATCAAATATTTATGATTTGGTAAAAGGAGAGGCTTTGGGATTACGCGCATTTTTGCACTTCGATTTGTTGCGTTTGTATGGTCCGATACCAGGTAAACAGACAAATTCTAAAATATTAGCTTATGCTCAAAAAGTTTCTCGAGGTAATTTGCCTGTCCATACATGGCAAGAATATATTACATTTTTGGAAAAAGATTTAAATGATGCAGAGGAACTTTTAAGTAAAGTTGAACAAAAGGGTATTGAAAATGATTTTTTTGCTTATAGACAGAATCGTATGAATTATTGGGCCGTGTTGGCTTTAAAGGCTCGATTTTATTTATGGACTCAAAATAAAGAGAAAGCTGCGGAATATGCAAATAAAGTGATTGGCGGGAAAAAATTTAAATTGAGTCAAAGTGCTGATTTTACAAATAAGGATTATATAGCAAGTTCTGAACATCTGTTTTCTATGCATGTGTATGATTTGGAAGAAATTACAGAAAATTATTTTTATCAAGGAGGTGGCGTACAGCAAACCAAGATTTTGATTGAAAAAGATCTATTTCAAAACGATGTTACAGATATTAGGAAAAGAGAGTTATGGAAACAGGTAAAAGAAACATCTTCGACTCGTTTTGTATTGATGAAATATAAGCAAGGTGAAGCTGTTGTTGCCTCTAAAGAACAAATTCCTCTTATTCGTTTATATGAAATGTATTTAATAGCAATAGAATGTAGTGATGATGCTACTATTTATCAACCTTTAATTGATGAATTGGTGCATGCCCGAAATATTTCATTAGATATGACAGATGCAGATATTAATAAGAAAAATGTATTTGTTGTAGATGAGTATAATAAAGAATTTTATGGTGAAGGACAGCAATTCTATCAGAATAAAAGACGTAATGATGAAACAATTAAATGGAGTAATATACCAGGAAGTGAGAGTGTATATGTATTGCCTTTACCTAAAAATGAAATTAAATATAATGAGTAATGATTAAAATAAGAAAAGATATGAGATTAAAATATTTTTTAGAGTTAATATCTGTTATGTGGTTAGTTTCAAGTTGTACCTCAGATTATATGTCTTTTAAAGGAGATAATATGGTGCAGTTTGTAACCAAAGCCGATGAGGTATATACATTTGCTTATTTTACAGATGAAAAGCAAGTTGATACATTAAATATTGCTATTATGTCTGTAGGTGAAGTGGTTGATTTTAATAGAATTGTTAAGTTTGAGCAGGTTTCGAAAGAGTGGAAATTTGTGTATAGTGAGGATGATTCGCAAAAGATCGTGGATTCTAGTTATGTTGATATGGAATATCCTGCAGTTGCTGGTAAGCATTTTGAAATATTAGATTGTGCAGATAATGAAGCTACATTACTAGAGAATCATAATCGATTGAATTTGCGTATTGTTGTGAAAAGAGGTGATGCTAATTTGAAGAAAAACGCTTATATTTTAAAATTGCATCTGTTGCCATCGGGTGATTTCGGAACAGGTGCTGTTGATTATTTAACGAAACGAATAGTGATTTCAGATAAATTGGAACGTCCTACTCTATGGAAAGATAATAATTATGATTGTTCCAGATTTATTGGTCCATGGTCTGAAGTAAAACATCGATTCATGATTAATGCAACAGGAGAAAAATGGGATAATGATTGTATAAAGCGTTATATAAAAGGGGGATTTGAATATGCCGCAATCAGAGATTTTTATCTAAAAAAGATCAAGAAGGAATTAGAAAAATATAATGCAGATCCTAAAAATAATCCGCCGTTACGAGATGAGAATGGTTTTAAAGTAGTGTTTCCTTAAATGAATTAATTATGAAATTAGTATATTTATTTATTATTGTATTGATTCCCTGTTTATGTTTTTCTTGTTATGATGATAAAGGGAATTATGACTATCATGATTTAAATCAGGTGGAAATATCTGGTATTGATAGTGTTTATGTTGTGAATTTTATGGAAAAATTAGAAATACATCCTACCATAGAATCAGAAGATAAAGAAAGAACATATGATTGTATGTGGATGTGTTTAGATAAGGAAAATTTGAGAAAGAAGATTGATACTTTATCTTTTGAGCAAGATTTAAATTGTACGATTTCCTTTGCTTTATCTTCTTATCAATTAATTTTTGCCTATCGTGATAAAGAAACAGAAATAACTAAGTATGTTTATTCAAATTTAAGTGTTGAGTCTAAGTATTCTAGAGGATGGTATATTTTGAAAGAAGATAGTGGAAAATCAGATATTGATTATTTTTGGGGTGGCAAAAAAAATGAAAATTTGTTATTACAAGTACATGGTCAAGCAATGCAAGGTAAGCCTAAGTCTTTGGGATTTATTGAGAATTATGCTTGGATGGATGAAAGTAAGGGAGAAATGACTCAGCATAACAAGTGTTTTTTCTTAGCTTCAGAACAAGAAGTGAGGGTTGTGCGTGTTTCAGATATGAATCAGCTAGCAGATTTTAATTCATTGTTTTATGAAACAGTTCCTCCTGTTGTTCCTCAAAAATGGTATGAAGGATCTGAAGAGAGTGGATTGATTAATAATGGTAAGCTATATCCTTATACAAGTCGTAATGGAGCTTTTGGCATCGCAAAGCTGGAATTTCCTAAAGAAGGGGATTATGAATTATCTGAAGTATTTACTAAGAATGGTACTATGTCTCCTTTGTTGTTTGATAAAAAATCTGGACAGTTTTGTACGGCTGATAGAAATAACTCTAGCATTATGTATTTTGAAAATGATGGGAAATCAAAACATTCACTTGCTTATCCTGATATGGAGCCTATTTATGCTGGTTTTTTAGATGAAGGAATGTGGGAAGGAGGACAAGGATTTGTAATGATGCAAAATAAAAAGGATCAGGGTCGTTTATTATTTTATTTTGATTTGAATTGTATGGTTAATTATTATGATGACTATATGAAAAACAGAATAATGGATATTCACCCGGTGCCTACTGGAAGTAAATTGGCAGATGCTATTTGTTTCGGGATGAATCGTAAATTTCAGATGCTTTATTTTGGAGTGAATGATAAGTTGTATTATTATGATTTTCAAAATAAAAGAGAATTTGAAGTGATAAGAGAAAATGGACAGACGGCAGTCCCGGTGGGAGAGAAAATAATATTAATTAAGCATTGGATTATGGATTATTCTGACTATATGGATCCTAGTATTAGTGAAAAAGTGAATAAATTGGCTGTAATTACAGGAATTGGAGATCGATATAAATTATATTTGTTTGAGACTACATCTAACAAATTGCAAGATAGTCCGGAAATTTATGAAGGTTCAGGGAAGCCTTCTGAAATAATGTTTATGAGTCCCTATATGTCTAATAATTTTATTTGCTATTGATGGAATTAAGTTTATTAATATACTGTTTTATATATAATTGTGCTTGGGCTGATGGTTATGTTACGATTAAAGATGGAGTAGTGGGTGAATTATCGATGCAGGAAATATAATTGATGGTGGTAAATAATGGAGTACCGGTTAAATATGCCGGTACTTTTATTGCTTTTAATGGTAGTTTTGCATTCATGTTTGTTCCGGAAGAAAATGAGTTGTATTATTAATTTGTATGATGGTAATAAATATTGTCGTCTGTTTGTGAAAAAGGGAATGGTGATAGAGCTTGAATGGAATGATGGACATCAGAGACGGGATGGAAGAAAACTTGGGTAACCATGCTTTTGCTGAAACGATCAGCAGTATTACAAACCGTATGGATGCCATTCATTACAAGGTAACAGATGAATGAAGTTGTGCAGTTATCCGTGCCATTTATAATATTCTTGATATGTATATCTCGGAGTGAAGGAGCTAACTTTGGGCTGAGAGTCCTTACAGACCTTTAAAACCGTGGTGTTGAAGATATCCTTATTGCCTGTGTATACTTTCCTGAAGTCATACAGAGCATTTATCCTAATACTGTTGTTCAACTTTGCACTGTACATCAAATTAGAAACTCTATCCAATACATCGGTTCTTGGGAACCAGAAAGAATTCCTCAAAGTGTAATGCGGTCCCTTTACCGCGTAAAGGGACCGCATTTATTATTTGTGAGATGGGATTTTGAAGGTCGATTTCTTTTTTGAACTTTTCAGCCA
>JAHHTS010000071.1 GCA_020024475.1 Oscillospiraceae bacterium | reverse complement strand
TTCATCCGAATATCCCATTATATTAATAGGATTAACGGCTAACTTATATCCCTTTACTTTAACCTCTTTAGCAAATTCCATTCCTTCTTTGATATCATAGTCATGAGCTGTAATCCTGATCATTTCTATACCACTACCACAATACGGACTTAGCTTTTTTATATCATAATTACTTCTCATTGCCATAGCAGAATATATTGTATTACCAGTATTTTGTGGAAGCAATTTATTAAGCTCTTCAATATAATTACAAACCGTAATGTCTGGGTTGTATTCCTCTACATTACGTAAAAATCCTACTTCTACAAAATCTATATTAGCCTTTGTAAGCTGTAAAATTATATCTTTAATATTTTTGTATCCAAATTTCCAATCGTTTACATATCCACCATCACGTAAAGTACAGTCTAGTAATTTTATGTTATGTTTTTGCATAATTATCAATTATTTTCCCTTTCTGATATAACTTTTTTAACATATTCTAAATCCTTGGGTGTGTCTACAGAAACAGTTTTATATGGAGAGTTAATAACTTTTACAGGAATGTCGTTTTCTATAAATCTCATTAAATCATTCTCCTCTGCTTTTTCTAGTATTGATTTTTTTGTTGAAACAAAAAAATTCAATGCATTTACAGAAAAAAGTTGAATACCTGTTACTTTTTCATATTTAAATTCTAATGTACCTTTAGGATATGGTATAGGACTCCTAGATATTAACATTGCATGTCCCTTTGTATTTGATACAACCTTCTGATTGCTAAAATCTACAACCTCAGTTGCATCTATTAAGGTATTAGTTAAAACAGCAACATGAAAATTAGATATTTTATCATTCTCATTTGGTAGTATGAGAGAAAAACTTTGTGCATTTATAAGTGGTTCATCTCCCATAATTAAAAGATAGAGATCACCTTTTATCTTGGTTGATACTTCATGGAGCCTAGATGTAGGAGTATCATGATCACTTCTTGTCATTATAACAGGGAGTGAATATTCATTACACACATCAACGATTCTTTTATCGTCGGTAGCAATTACAACAGTATCAAGTCTTTTACATTTTAATGCTTGATTATAGACCCACCATATCATTGGTTTACCATTAATATTTGCAATAGGTTTACCTGGCATTCTTGTAGATGCATACCTAGCTGGAATAACTCCAATTATTTTCATGATTTTGATACACTCCTTTTTATATTTTATTTTTCAATATACTACAAGTAAAGATTTATTTAATAAAAAATACTTCACACGTGTGTCTACCATATGTTTTTGTCATATTGTACTTAAATCTTAATCACACATTACTTTGCAAAAACAGCTTGGATTGTCAACAGTATGTTGACTCAATTGTAAAAATAAAAATGAAAGATTTTTTTAATGAACTGACATGGTTGATAAGTAACTGGAATCATAGGCGAGTCATCGAACCTTACACATTTACATATATAGATTAAGCTACATAATCAAAATCTTTACTGGATGTTGGCATTCAAGTTGACATTTTGTAATTAAGAGTAAAATAGCATCCTTCAAAGTTACAAGTGCGGACATATCGTCCAATAGCAGCTCAACTTCCTTGATATTGTTACACTGTGTCGGATAAGTTTCTTCGTACTTTAAACTTCGGGACCAAAATTCAGTCATAATGTTGTTATCCCACCAACTTTTTCCCCGTACTTTGACAGATTCCATTTCTTTTACAAAGTCAATGTATTACTGACTTGGAAACTAACAGCCTTAATCGAAATTGGAAATCTCTAGCTTCGCCATGGTAAATGCTTTTTAGAGCATTAATATCAGGTATCAATAAACGCAGTCACAAACTTATACTAACACGATACCACAAACTAAAAAAAGAGTTTTTTTAGATTTTTTCTAAACAGAAAATAATCTGAACACCGAAAAGAATTCAATAAAAGTATAAAGATGGCTAAAAATCAGTAATACCAAAGTTCAAAAAATGTGTAAGAACACACAAAAACTGGTCTAAAAAAATTTTAGATTCTTTTAACTATTCTTCTTTAACAAATGAGCCTACAGAAGGGCTAAATGACAAAAGTATTAAAACGCACTTCATACGAAATAAAATGATTCGATCATCTTCAAACCCGTATATTTCTTGTAAATACCTAATTCTGATTTATTTTTAAATAATTGGGACATAATGACTTATTTGCATAAATTTCTAATCGTTTTACAGCTTTTAGTCCTGCCTTCTCTAACATTTCTAGCATAATATCAGAATCAGTGAAATGAGAATATCTATAATTTCTTTGATTTGCCACAATTATTCGAACTTATGGAAAAGTATGTTTAAATTACTAAAAGAATATATATTTTTCCTTGAAAATCTAGAGCTATTTTCTCTTATAGGAATTATTGCAGTAATTGTTTTATTTATTTTTATTTAATATTTCGTTTATTTGGTAAAATAAATTATTTTTTGCATTTCTTTCCCATAAATCAATACCAGTGCATAGCAACTTTGTATCCGAGTGCCATTCGTTCACTACTTTCTTTAATTCATCTTTATCACTTACTCCTTTTGCTAGTCCTATATCAAGTAGGGGCTGCATTGCCAAATAGTCACCGTTTTTATATATTATTAACTTTATTCCTTCGTAAGCTGTTGCTTCAAAAAAGACAGTTGAGTTGACGCCAAGCGCAAATTCACATTTTGATAAAATCTTATATACGCTAGTTCCATCATCAATAACCTGTACATTTTTCATTTTGCTTAAATATGGGTATTCCTTTTTCCACAACTTATTTTCATTCGGATGAAGTTTATATAAAACAGTTATACCATTTTTTAAAAATACATCATTTGATTCATAAATAAGCTTTGATAATGCTTTTCCGTTTTGTGGATTAGAGAATACCGCTATCACATTTTTATTTTTTGCCTGCTTATACTCTTTTATTTGTGTTTGAAGATAAATATTTCCAACAGAGATACTCTTACAGAATCTTGGCAATTTTGTTTGTTCTATCCACCATTTTCCGTATGAGAAAAAATAATCAGGTAATACTTTTCCTTCTTTTCTTTGATCCTCATACCAATACCCTTCATGAGCATTGATTCTTCCATGTTGAATTTCTATAGACTTAATTCCCATACTCCTTGCAGCATCAATCGCCGAGAACATGTGTTCGTCATAGTGTGGGTAAACCATTATTATTTCGGGACAAGTTTTTTCAAATATTTTTTTATAAAAATCTCTGTATATTTTATGAGAAGCAACACTATATTGAATATTATGCTCGAGTGAATTTATATCAAAGCTTGTATCATAAATATCATTTATCGTATTTAAAAAAATCTCTATTTTTTTTTTCTGACTTTTATCTAACCTCCTTACTCCAAAAAGTTTACGCTTAATCTTCCAAAGAGTCAATCTATATTCTGCCGGTGAAAGAGTATACTCAGCAAATTTTGAAACATCCGTATATTTTCCAAGAGCATATACATCCATAATCTTAATCGTCTCATCTAACTCTATGTAATCATATTGGTGATCTGCCAATTTCCCCTCGTTAGAAAGCGTTACCTCTGGGCGAATCCTTATTAAATCAACCTTCGATACCCTCTTATATCTCTCAATTGTTCTTTTTGAATCCTTATAAACTCCTCTTATCTCCTCTTTAATTGATCTGTTTTGAATTTTATTTGCAACGGAAATATTGTTAATGGTTATTTTTTTTAACAATCCAAATCTTATTAATTGCCAATAATTCTCTCCCTGATATTGCATAGCAAATAAATTCATTTCCTTTTCCAATTTATAAAATTCATAATATGGAGTTTTAACTAAATTCATTTATATAACCTCTTTACTTTTATTTAATACTCTAGCTGGAACACCGACTGCGATACAATTATCTGGTACATCTTTTAGTACAACAGCATTAGCCCCCACTATAGCATTCTCTCCAATTGTAACAGGTCCTAATATACAGGCACCTGCATAAATAATTGCACCCTCTGCAATAACAGGAGCTCCTGGTTCAAACTGATGCTCTTTGCCGTTCCCCCCCAATGTTACATTCTGATAAATTTTAACATTATTCGCAATCTTACATTTTTCGTGTATGACACACCCAACTCCTCCATGAATAAAATTCACATTTTTACCAATCTCACATGTTGGGAAAATTTCACATGCGTAAACAACTCTTATAAACTTTTTTAAAAAATTGGCCAATATTAACATTTTATGGCTATATAGCCACTTCATTCTATAAAACCATTTAATCATTTCATCTCCTCTAGAAAATTGCTCTATCCATATACACTCTCCGTAACATATATAATCCAATTATAACCGCAAGCCCCCATCGAATAATCCATGTCGAATAACAACAATAATAAAAAATCACTGACATTACGAGTCCTAAAATAGGCATTACAAACATCTTAGCCTCATATACCCACTTGTCTTTAACAAGTTTCTTGGCAAAAATAATATGTATTATTGCGAGTATAATATTTGAAATAAGCGTTGCTATAGCTGCACCAAAATACCCTAAACAATTAATAAAAATAACATTCAAAGCAACATTAGCCATTCCCGCTACTGCTGAGCCTAAGGCGACCATATCTGTTCTTTTAAATGCAAACTCGTAATTAGCTGCAAAAGAATATACAAATATTGAATACTGACTTAAAACTATCACTGGGATTATCTTTGCTCCTTCCCAATATTCTGGAGCTGCAAAAGCATGAAATACTTCAGGAGTCATCAAAATAAACCCCATGGAGAGACAAGTATATAATCTTATATACTTTTTTGATCTTTTTTTTAACTCAACATATTTATTATGTTTGACATATTCAAAAAAAAATGGATTCCAAGAATTATTTAACGCATTCCAAATAGAGTCCATGATGTTAGCAAAATTGTAGGCTAATGCATAAATTCCGACTGCTACTAACCCTATAATTTTTTGAATCATAATCCTATCACTTGACGCACATATAATACCTGATAAACCATGAAATATGAGCGGCAAACAAAGCGGAATGCAAAATTTCCAATATTCTTTATTAAAATACGTCTTTCCTTCTTTAAATATATAAACGATTATAAAGACTCCTGCTAAAATATATGGACTTGACATACCTATAATACGTCCAGTATATAAATGTTCTGCATTCAATAGTTTGATCAACAAAAACGAAAGTGCAAAAGTAAGTAATGAAATCGTCACAGAAATTAATAAGTTATTCTTTGCTTTCATTTCATATGTAAATTTGGCATTGGCAAAATATACACAATATGTTCCGAAACTATGGAACATCATTAAAATTAAATACCTCATATCCAAACCAAGAAAGGATACCAATACCGATTTTCCAATAATGACTATTATCAACCCACTTATAAAGCTCAACAACGATAAAAATAACACACTTGATTGGTATTTTAGAAATTCTTCGCCGCTATAATTAATTTTTGCAATAGCTAATGTGCCTCTTGTGTATAGCCCTAAAATTACAGAAAAGAAAGAAACCCAAGTGTTATATACTTGTACAACACCATATTCGTCTGTACCTAACAACCTTGAAAAAAGAGGTGCACTAAAGAAAGTTATAGCATACAAAATTATCGTACTAAGCGCATTATACATAACTAGCTTATTGCTACTTTTTTCATTTTTCAAAATAATTCTCCAATCTTTTTAACTTGTTTTTTTCATTAAGATATTTATTTCCTTTCAACTAAAAACACAAGAATCGTTCTTCCATGTTCTATTAGAGTACCTCTATATTGTCTCTTATCACAATATCCTTCATTGCATTCTTAGTATCAAAAACAGCCTTCGCATTCTTTTGAATCATGTTATAGTCGATATTAGTGTGTGCACAAGCTACAACTACTAAGTCATAACATTGAATTTTTTTAGGTGTCAACTCTTTGATACTATAAAACTTCTCACCATTCTTTTTATAGTTAGAAACCCACGGATCAAAGAATTCTACATGAGCGCCAACTCTATTTAGCTCATCAATCAATGTCAGTGCTGGACTTTCTCTATAATCGTCAATATCCTGTTTATATGCGACTCCTAGCACTAATACTTTAGCTCCATTGATTGCTTTTCGATGGTGATTGAGAATATGCATCGCCCTTTCCACACAATACTCTGGTTGACTATCATTAATTACCATGCTATTCTCAATTAGAGTTGTGTGGAATCCATATTCTCTAGCTTTCCAAGTAAGATAATAGGGGTCAAGTGGTATACAATGACCACCTAATCCTGGTCCAGGGTAAAAGGCCTGAAATCCATATGGCTTAGTTTTCGCTGCATCGATAACTTCCCAAATAGAAATCCCCATCTTATGACAAAGTCTAGAAAGTTCATTTACTAATCCGATATTAATGTTACGATATGTATTTTCAAGAATTTTTTCCATCTCCGCAATTGAAGGACTAGATACTGTATATACTTCTCCTTCAAGTACTGATTTATACATTGCCGAGATAACCTCCAGAGCATCCGTCCCTATTGCTCCTACAACTTTTGGTGTATTCTTAGTCTTGTAAATAAGATTTCCTGGATCGACTCTCTCAGGTGAAAAGCCAAGGTAGAAATCAATTCCACATTTTAAGCCGCTTCCACTTTCAAGAATAGGCTGAATAAGCTCCTCCGTAGTTCCTGGATAGGTCGTAGACTCTAAGACAACCATTGTATTGGGTTTAAGATATTTTGAGATAGCCTCCGCGGAAGCTCTAATATAACTGGTATCTGGCTCTTGATGTGCATCAAGCGGTGTAGGAACACATATGGCAATGAAATCTACATCTTTTACAAAACTAAAATCAGTTGTTGCCTGTAGTTTACTGTCATCCACTAGTTTTTTTAAATCTGAATCGACTACATCTCCTATGTAATTAACACCCGCATTCACCATATCAACCTTCTGATTTTGCACATCAAAACCAATTGTTTTGAATCCAGCTTTTGCTTTCTCAACAGCAAGCGGTAAACCAACATACCCTAGCCCAACAACACCAACTATAATCTCCTTGTTTTCAATTTTTTTTAAAAGCTCTTCCTTCATTTCCATCGTCTATATCCTCCTTTACTTGTTAAAATACATCTGTATTTTTCGCCCAAGAATTTACATGATTTTCATCCATATCACTATTAAAAGATTTGTAAATTCTAAAATACAATTTTTGTTCTGCTCCAAATGAGCGAAAAATATGTTCAATAGGTTGTAATACACTCCCTTCAAAATCAAACTTCTTTCCAAGTTCATGTGCTACACGAATAGATTCCCTGATAAGTAAAGAATTTGACTGACTATATCGAAATTCAGTATTACTACCATTAATCAAAAAATAAAGTGACTCATCATCCCAAACAAGATACGCTACACTATGAATATTTCCATTTTCGTCTATAGCATACAAAATTTTCCTACAATTATTCATCACACATGCGTCTTCAATACGCTTTAAGAGTTTGAGTGAAAACGGAACCTCTATTCCTTGCCTATCATAACTAAGTTTATTAATTTCATAAAACTGCTCTATATTCATACCTTCTTTGATTGTAACAAATTTCTCTGCCTTCTTTATTTCATTACGAGCAACATACTTGAAATCTGAACATACTTTATCCATATCAGAAGTATCCTCAATTACATACGTATATCTTACCATTTCACTATACCCTCTCCATTTAAACGGAAGACAGTTCGTAAAATTATAATGATATTGTTGTTCATACTTGTCAACTTTAAGGTTTTCAATATAGTCACACATTTCATTAATAACCTCTTCTTGTCTATCCAATCGTGCAACATATTTCATATTTTCTTGATAATTAATGATAATTCCATTATTCTGACTATGATGTGCCTTTGTAATAATTTCAAATCCATTACGATTTTCTACATAATACGGCATAGCACCAAGTAGTGTTCCACTTTTTTCCAAAACATGTACTCCCCAGTTTTTTTCTCCGCAAACCGCATCTAGCCACCATGGCTGAGAAAATATTGGAATATAGTTTTTTTCACAAAATTTATCATATAGCTTTTTCTCTTCAGGGTTATTCATCATCTCTCTATTCATTTCTAGCTTTCTAACTCCTTTACAATATCTATAAGATTCTTCATATCTTCTTTCGTATATCTTTGGTCAATAGGCAATGGAATCAAATACTCTGCCAAATCTTTTTCAAAACTATTAGCTTTATCACTTGCCAATACATGTTTCCAAAACTGAGATATATAAACCCTTCTAGTCAATAATTTCTGTCTCAACTGACGGTCTGATGTTAAGTATGGATACACCGACGGCGTAACTGTTTTTGTATTAAAATTCAACCTATTTCTCCCACCTAATTGGTCGTGTAAAATTTCGAAATTAGTTCTTCGCTTTGATTTAATTTCTGTATAATCAAGCATTTCCAAAACTTTAGACGTCAAAATTGGCATACCACATGCTGTTGCAGATTCCGAAAATCGGTTTTCATTTTCTTGATAATCAGCATACGCTAAATTTGATCCTGTTTCTATAGCTCGCAACAAATATAAATAATGATCTGCATTCAAATAAGCTGGCAATGCAGTAGGAACAATACTTTTTCCAATAATATGTCCCCCATCTGGAACTCCTAAAAACTTTCGACAAGAATAAATATTAATCACATCCATCTTTGGACTTGAAAAATAAGCTGGAATATTATCAACAATTATTTCTACCCCTGTCTTTTCTTTTATGCCAACTACCTCATCAATTATTCTTTCAAACATTACTCCACAATAATTTACCCATAGCAATACATCGCCTTTCTTTAATTTGTCTTGATTAATATCCGGGACAAAATTCTCATTAAGATTATACCAACATATTTTAATATTACTAATTTTTATAATTCTTTGTGCAACTAAAGGACAATTGTAAACAGGCAGCCAAATGCGATTATATCTTCCAATTTCAAGAATATATTGAATTGCAGAGCGACCAGAGTCCACATCTATTTTATTTTTCTCATATTTACTATAATATTGCTCTCTCTTTTTTTCTTCCAGCAAAGGTTCAAAATAAAGACATCCACCATATTCCTTCATACCTATTCTCCCCAAATTAATCTTTCAAAATATTTTTTACTATTTTCTATACTATAGTATTTCTCAGCATATTTTCTTGCCTCTCGCGACATCATTTCTTTTTCCCTATTATCTTTTGACAAATAGGAAATAATTACTTTTGCTAATTCATTACTATCATTTTTTATATAATAGCTAAACTCCTTTGAACCGCATCGCCGACTATACCCAACATCTGTACACATCAAAACACATCCGCACGACACAGCCTCTGCAACTGCTTGTGACGGGTAATTATCAATAAGATCCAAACTGAAAAAGACTTCGGCTTTTGGAATTATTTCACTCATTTTTATATAACCAGGCATATGTACTACATCTTCAAGATTATATTTATTAATTTTATTTCTTAAACAGTTCTCCTCAAAATTTTTCCCTGCAATAATAACTTTATAGCTACATTCTCTTAGTGCTTTTTTACACAGGTTGCAAGCCTCCACTAATAAATCTGCATTTTTATCCTTTTCCAGTCTAGCCGCTGCAAATAATAATATCCTTTGTTTCTTTCTAGGTCTAAACTTTTCTACGTTTGTAAATGTTCCCGGAGTAACAGAAATATTTTTATTTTTTGAAATACTCTTTAAATACAACTCACCTACTGGAAAAAGGACATCTACTTTGGATGAATTATTTATTAATTTTGAAAGTTTCTTTTTTACGTCGGTTTCAACCAAACCATAAGCATAATTCTGATAAGCAATTGTGAGTAAAGTTTTAGTCTTGCTCCACTTCATAAATTCCGCAATTAAATTATTAAAACCACATAAATCAAAATAGTGAATATTATAAAATTCCGAAAAAATCATATACATTAAACATGCTATCTTCCCCCTAAAAAATGAAATCTTTTGAAAACAATCTATACTGCAATCTGCCTTCTCAAGTCGTGAGAAAAATATGTCTTCAGTGCATCCTCTAATTATTAGTTCTACATTGTGACTCTTTCCTAAGCTATTATAAAGTCGAATTAATCGTCTCTCAGCCCCGCCACAATCATCGCCAATGTAAAGAACTAAGGCTACTTTCTTTCCACTCTCTATTCTTTCCACTCTCTATTCTCTCCCTCCATTAACTTTTGTATTAAGCAGATATATTTTTTGATTCTCTATTAACATAGGTCGCAACAAGAATCAAGACAAAAATACATGGAATCTCAAGGTAAGTGTCAAATAAACTCATCATAAAAAAGGCTAATAAAAAAGTAACATCTTCTTCCTTATATCTTCTATCGATTATGCGTAAAAACATGATGAAACCTATTATACCTAGTTCAGCCACCATTCCTACAAAACTTACAAGCGGATATCCCATAACCATGCTTGAATTTCCAATTCCAAACAGTGAATATTCTTCCGTCATTAATCCTTTTATAGCTCTCTCATAAGGTCCAATTGCATACTTATATTTTGCAAGTTGATTATTCCAACTATAAATCTGTCCCTTTGCCATGGTAATACAAATTTGAGAGCCATATTGACCTACACCAAACCCTACCAATCCTTTTATGCCCTTCATTTCATTAAAAGTGTTGAAAAAAAACTCTAATTTTTTATTATATTTTTTATTATACACATACGTGTATGCAAATTTGTTTTTCTCCAACACACTTTTAGACTCATATGTTTGTGAAAATACTACAAAGGACACAACTATTATACTCATTGTTAAAATAGAAACTGTCACTTTATTTTTTATTTTAAGCCACCAAAAGCACTTTGCAATAATAGCTGCAAGTATAAATACAATCCACACGTGCTTTGCATCTGACAGAATTAAACATATTAATGCTATCGTAACTCGCAATATTCTCCTTGACTTCAGTACATTGGTGTGAATCATTTTTAAAACTATATATATGTATATTAATAAAAAAACGGCTAAGTAATGGGCAGAAATGAGCGTTCCTGTCATGCAATCTCCAATATTTCCATAATAGATATAGTCAATAATTAAGGTAATAATTTGAAGTATAAACATATGATCCAAAAACTCATATATTCCTTTGAACTCAATTTCAGTGCCAAAATCATCCATTAGTCTGAGTAGACAATAATATACACCAATTTGAAATAGTGTAGAAATTATCAAACCATCATAC
>JAHHTS010000070.1 GCA_020024475.1 Oscillospiraceae bacterium | reverse complement strand
GATGCTGATGTTCGGAAAATCAAACCGGGGCAAAAGTTGAAAATAAAGATTTAATGAGAGAATAGAAATATTAATACGGGCGGTTCTAATGAGAAAGTCGCCCGTATTTTGTTTATAGGGTTGTATTTAATTATAAAATTTCTATAGATTTTGTCGTCTGAGATGAAAATTGCGGGTTATTATGTAAATGCAATTTGAATTATGGTATCTATAGAAAAATACCAAAACATAGCTTCTTTAATAGTAAAAGAGAAGTTAGTCGGATTAAATGACTCTGAAGCGGATGAATTAAAAATATGGTTGGAAGAAAGTCCAAAGCATAAAATTCTTTACAACAATTTATTAAAAATAGATTTTAGCGTAGACTTGAATCTTTATGATGAGATTGATTCTAGGGCAGGGTTGTTAAAATACAAGAAGAAACAGGTACAGAATAAAAAGTACCAATTTGTATGGTATGGAGGTGTTGTTGCTGTTGTTGCAGTTTTTGTTGTGTGCCTAGGTATAATGTGGATTTGGAATTATAATAAGTCGCATGTTGATTTAAATACGATTGTCCCAGGAACGTCAATGGCTGAATTGGTTTTATCTGATGGTTCTGTTCGGTATCTTAATGAAGAAAGTCAAGAGGTAGATGCTAAAATAGATGGTGCAGTTATATATAATAGGGGTTCAGAACTTTATTATGCAACAACAGATTCTGTTTTTTCAGAGCAAAAGATGGTTTATAATGAATTAAGAGTCCCTATTGGTGCAGAATATCAACTAATATTATCTGACGGTACAAAAGTTTGGTTGAATTCTCAAAGTTATTTGCGATATCCTGTATTTTTTTTAAATAATAATAGGGAGGTAGAACTGATAGGAGAAGCGTTTTTTGAGGTTGCTCCTGATACCAAGCGTCCGTTTTTTGTTCGGTTGAACAATCATGTTAGTGTTGAAGTATTGGGAACTTCTTTTAATGTTCGAAGTTATCCTGATGAGGAAAACATAGAGACTGTATTGGAGCAAGGAAAGGTAAGAATGGGAGATGATAAAAGCCATATCGTACTTAAGGCAGGAATGAGAGCTGTATATAAATGTGCTGAAAAAGATTTGACAGCTGAAAAAGTAAATACGGCATTATATACATCATGGAGATTGGGGCATTTTGTGTTTCAAGAAGAGCGCTTGGAATCAATATTGAACCGATTGTCTAAGTGGTATAATATACAGGTATTCTTTTCTAATAAAGCTGCAAAAGATTTGATTTTTAGTGGAAATATACGAAGATATGAAACAATAGTAAAATTGTTGGATGCATTGGAGATTTCTGGGAATGTAGACTTTGATATACAAGAAGAAACTGTCATTGTAACAATGAAAAAAAAATGAATTACTTACTAACTTAAATTATTTACTTATGAAAAAAAACGTTTTTTTAGGTAATTTGGGTGTTTGGGTATGTTTATTATATGCCTGTTCATCATCAGAAGATGAAATACCTGCTGATAGGCTACTTCAAATGTACGGAGCTAAGTATGCCATTGATTATGGAGTTATTTGGCAAAATAATCCTAATGTTGTTGCTTCAACGATACCATTTTCTTGGCAAGATGTATATGTAAATGAGAAAGGAGAAGAAGTTTCAGATCTTGTGAAAGGATTTACTGTGGGGAATGAAAAAATAGAGACTGGAAATTTTATCGTGTCTCTTTATGAAGACGGTATTATGTTGGATGAACAAATAGGAGAAATCCAGGGGAAAGCGGCATGTATATCTTTGCATTTATCTTCTCCAGATAAAGATAAATTGATTCCTGGGAGATATGTTTTTGATTTAGATAAGAAAGCCTATACATTTTCAGGATATTGTTCGTCAGAATATGATTCTTCTTCAGATAAAATTGTTCCTGCTGAATTGGCAGATGGTGAGGTTATTGTGGAAAAGATAGGTGATGATTATAAAATTGAGTTTTCTGGAAAAACTAGTTTTGGAGGAAATGTTTCCGCTGAGTATTATGGTCCTTTGAAACTGAAGAGAATATCACAAATTACATTTGCAGCATATAATGATATTGTGCTGACAGGATTATTGGATTCGATTTACAAAAAAGAAGATTATTTAGGAAATGTTTCGGAAAGTTATATATTAGATGAAGAAGGCAAAGCCTTCTTTTCTACAGTGACAGGTAAAACCCAGCATGTTCGTTTTAGCAATCGTAGTATTGTTGATATAGCATTGTATTGGGAGCGAAATAAAGAGGTTTTTTGCTTTGAATCTCCTATTTATATGCGTCAATGGTTGTGGCATCAATATGAATTTCCATGCCATACAAAATATATGAAAATGCCAGAATCGTTTACAGATGCTGATTTTGATAAATTAGAGGAAACCGGGATTGCATTTGAAATTAAGGAAGAAAATGTAGAAATTTCTATCCATGATTTTAAACCTGGTTTTGTTTTGTTTGAAACAGGAAACGGAGTTCAAGGGATTATTCGTTATAAAAAGTATACTCCAATTTCTTTGTTTACAGAAGAATGGTTTGAAGGGTATACAGTTACTTCTACTATTAATCCAACTCTGTTGATTGATGTAAAATGTCCTGCAACCATATCAAATCCTCAAATTAGATAGAGTTATTTTATAAAAGATGAAATTATGACTAAACAAAGTATATTGCCTATTTTTAGAAAGGGCTTGTATGTAATATTGTGTATCTGCTGGATGGGTTTATCGGCAAATACGCTTGTCAATGTTGAGTCTGCTCAACAATTAGTAAAAGTAACGTTGGATTTGCAAGATGTTGAGGTTAGAAATGTATTGGAAAAAATAAAAGCGCAAACTTCTTTTGATTTTGTTTATAATGCCAGGGAAATTAATGATAAGCTAAGAGTATCTGTTAAAATTCAAGATGTTGACATACAAACGGCGTTAAAGACTTTCTTGGGTGATTTGAATATTGATTTTGTTATCAAAGATAAAATCGTAATTCTTCAAAAAAAACAAGATAAGAAGCAGATTAAAGAGAATTATTATACATTGTTCGGAATAGTAGTTGATAGTAAGAATAATCCTTTACCTGGAGTGTCTGTAATATTGAAAGGAACAACACTTGGAGTTGCAACAGATTTGAGTGGGCGTTTTATTTTTCGTATTCCTCAAAGTGGTAGTATGCCTGTTCTCTTATTTTCTTTTATTGGTATGGAAACTCAAGAATATAAGGTCGTAAATCCTAATAAAGAAATACGGATTATTATGGTGGAAGGCGCAGAAGCTTTGGATGAGGTGGTTGTAACAGGAATGGAAACGATTCGTAAAGAACATATGACTGGTAGTACTACTGTAGTGACTGCAAAAGATTTAAAGATGCAGGGAATTACTTCTATTGATCGTATTCTAGAAGGAATGGTGGCTGGTTTAAATAGTACAACTATTTCAGGAGCCCCAGGAACTCGTGCTAAGATAACGATACGGGGTGAGAATAATTTAAGTGGTAATACCGAACCTTTATGGATCGTAGATGGATTGCCTATGACGTCTGGAGTCCCTCAAAATAATACAGGAGACTATGCCGGAACAATTATGCAAGATGGCATAGGAAATATTATGCCTGATGATATAGAATCAATTAGTATATTAAAAGATGCTTCTGCAGCAGCAATTTACGGTGCAAGAGCTGCTAATGGAGTGATAGTTATTACGACCAAGAAAGGGTTTCGATCTAAAACTCTTGTAAATTACAGTGGAACGTATGAATGTGGCATAGCACCTTCCAATCGATTGGATTTTATGAATTCTGAGGAAAAGCTAGCTTATGAACAATCCATTATAAATAATTTTGGTTTAGATTATGCATACCTTACTGGTAGAGGAGGATATATGTTTAAAAGAAGTGTAGACGGGTATATGCTACCAAGTGAATATACTGCCAAGTTGCAAAGATTAAAAAAAACAAATACAGATTGGTTTGATGTATTATTCCGGACAGCTCACTCTCATTCGCACAATGTTAGTTTGAGAGGTGGTTCTGAGGAGTTGATGTATTATACTGCTGTGAATTTTCAGGAAAAAAGCGGTATCTTAATTTCAAATAAATATCAGAATGCAGGGTTATTGATAAAATTAGATTATCGTCCCATAGAAAAATTGATTGTAGCATTGAATATTTTTGCAAATGTGCGTAAAAATCGCGACAATGCTTCATTAATTGATCCGTTTACATATGCAATGTTTGCTAATCCTTATGAGCGTCCCTATGATGAAGAAGGGAATTATGCTTCTGATTTAAGTTATTTAAGTAACAATTATACAACTGAAAGGGCATCTGGATATGTATATGACCAGTTTAATATTTTGCGAGAAATGAGAGATACTCGTAAAAAACAAGATGGTTCAGATGTTGAATTGACGTTTAATGTACGTTATGAAATAATCCCTGGATTGGCGGTAGAATCAATTGTGAGAAAGGGGATAAGTTATAATACAGAAACAATTGAGGTAGAACCGGAAACTTATACTTCGTGGAAAAATGAAACGTTTGGAAGAAATGCTTATCGAAATTATGAGTTAATGCCTGATGGTTATGATAATGGAGAGTTATCTGAAAATTCAGGGAAAAATTTCAGTTGGTCTATTCGTAATCAAATCGACTATTCTTTTAATATAAAGAAAGATCATCTGTTTAGTATATTATTGGCAAATGAAGTGATGTCGAAAAAGTTTTCTAATTTTGGCTATACTTCGCCAATTTATTCAGGAGATTACAGAATAACAGGAGTTCCTACTTTTGATATAGATGTTCCGTATGAAAATATGGTATCCTCTATAAGAACTATGTTTAATACTTCTGATGGTCAGGATCGTAGCGTTTCATTTTTGACTTCATTGCGTTATGGCTATAAAGATCGCTATATTTTCAATTTTAATTATAGGGCAGATGGTGCAGATGTTATTGGAAATTCTAATCGTTTTACTCCTTTATGGTCAGTAGGAATACGATATAATTTACATAGAGAGAAATTTTTTGAGAATCCTGTTGTAAGTGAGTTGTCAATAAGAGGTTCCTATGGTTATACAGGTAATATTGATCGTACTGCTTATCCTTTTTCTACGATTTCTTTTGGTAGTAATACTTATCAAAGCAATCGTTATGCAACTAATTTTACGTATCCTAATCCTACAGTTGGATGGGAAAAGAAACGTGACCGTAATATAGGATTGGATATGTCTTTATTTAAAAATCGTATTAATATGACCTTAGATTATTATTCTAATCGCACAGAAGACGTTTTGGAAGATTTGGAGGTGCCTTATTCGACAGGACGTACATCGGTAAAAGCTAATGGAGGTATAGTTGAGAATAGCGGTTGGGAATTTTATACTAATATCAGGTGGATTAACAATAATGATTTTTCATTCAGTACTTCTTTTAATATAGCAAGAAATAAAAATGTGATTAAAAAGTCACATTATAATTACAAAACTTGGCAAGAGGCAACTAAAAGTGCTGTTTCACAAGGTGGTGAAATTAATTTAGTTGGTCGTGAAACGGGAAGTATATATGGCTGGAAATTTGCCGGAGTTAATCCTAAAACAGGTAATCCGCAGTATTATTTGACTGAAGAAGGTAAAAGAGCTTATGCAAAGGTTTTAGATGCTTGGAATTCATATACAGGGAGAACAAAAAAAGAGTATGAAGCCATCATTACGGATTTGAATTCAATTCCTGATTATGTAGATTATAATCGTGGGAATAATTTTACTCCGGCTTATTTTATGCCATCTATGCAATATTTAGGACGTTTAAATCCTAAATATGTTGGTGGTTTTAATACTTATTTACGATATAAAGGCATTGAATTTACAACTTCATGGACATTTAAAGCTGGACATATAATCGAAAATTTTAATGATTATCAAAATGCTCCTAATAACGAAGCAAATGCTGATAGGGCTGCTTTAGGATATTCATCAGATTTGAATGTATCGGCAACTAATCGTGAAAAGAAGTATTTGTATTATTGGCAATTTCCTGGAGATATTACAGATGTTGCACGTTTTACAACATCATCTAATGATTTTTGGGCTGCTACCTGTACTTCAAATATGTATTCAAATGGTAACTATCTGAGGATGACAAATTTATCTGTTAGTTATCGTTTCCCTTCAGAATTAGTTAAGAAGTGGAGAATGAAGAATTTAACATTAGGATTTAGTGCTCGAAATTTATTTACATTTACTAAATATAGAGGTTTGGATGTTGCTTCAGGATTGGCTTTTTCATATCCTGTTGCTCGTGAATTTAATTTTAAATTGACTATTGGATTTTAAGTAAGAATATTATGAAAAAGATATATACAGGATTATTGATTGTCTACAGTTTATTTCTGATGTCTTGTGATAAATTTTTGGATTTGAAGCCAAAAGATCAGAAAGTTGTTAGTACTATAGAAGATTATCGTGATATCATGGCAAGTTATATGCGATTATTGAAAGAGTATGATATATCGCAGGAAAAAATTTTTGGAATTGATGCTTATGCATTTCCATTGTTTGACGTTGCTTTAAACCTAGGAGTTTATACCGGAGAGACAAATTTGTCAATTAATTATTCGACAGTTTATGATAAAGTTAATGGTAAATATACCATGAATGGCAAAAATATGTTGACTTGGCGGATGACAGATTCTTATGCTTGGCAACGTTATTATCAGTTTTTAGGTCCGATTAATTTAATTATTTCTGGTATAGCAGAGGCGGAAGGAACTGATGAAAATTTGCGTAATTATGTAAAAGGGGAAGCTTTGGTATGGAGGGCCTTCTCTTATTTTAAGTTGTTGCAATATTATGCACCTTATAAGGATAATAAGTACGGTGTTCCTATTTATTTGACGCCAGAATCTGATGTTGGGGCTGCAATGCCCAAACGTAGGACACAAACTGAGGTGTTTGAACAAATTTTGAATGATTGTAATGAAGTTTTGGCATACCTAGAGATTACCGCTTCCAATAATTGGAATTGTGCATATCGTTATGATTTTGTTTGTGCCATGTTGGCGAGTATATATACTTGGAAGGCTATGTCGGGAGCTGCTGAGGATTCTGATTGGGCGAATGCCGAAAAATATGCATCAGAAGCTATGCGTGGAAAGCATTTGGTAAATTCGGTAGAAATGTTGAAAACGATGTTTGATAGTTACAATATACGATTGATTGAAAATGATGAATTTTGTTTTAGAATAGTAAGTGGATTTTATACAGGTATTTGCGATTTCTCTTATGCATATTATAAAGGTCTTGTTGATGGATTTGTGAATTCTACATATTATAATAAATTTAAAAGTACGGATATTCGTCGTATGGCTTGGTTTAGTGAGGATGGTACTCGTAGTGATAAATATAGTCTTTTGGGACGTCCTACATTTGGAGCGAGTTATGGTTGTGTAGTATTATTTCGTTTGGCAGAAATGTATTTGATAAAAGCAGAAGCTCTTGTTCGAATGGGGGAAATATCAGAATCTCAGAATGTTTTGAGAGAGTTTTGTGATGCACGGTATACAGAAAAAGAAGATATTCCTACTGATGGAGAAGCTTTACTGCAGGCTATTTTGGATGAGAGGATAAGAGAATTTTATATGGAAAATGATTTTCGTTGGTTGGATATGAAACGTTTGGGGGTATCGATGGAACGTATTGTTAATGGAGAACGTTATGTATTGGAATCTGACGATTTTAGGTATTGTTTTCCTGTTCCTGCAAAAGAACTCGAACTAAATAAGAATATGGTTCAAACACCGGGTTGGGATCGGATTGTGTTATAATTTAATGATATGATTATGAATAGAAATATGATAAGATTGGCTATTATGAGTTGGACATTTATTTTGATGTTTTACTCTTGTGCTCCAGACAATTTAGATTATCACGAAAATAATGCGATAGAAATAAATAGCATAGACAGTGTTGCCTTAGTTGCTAATCATGTGATGTTATTAGCTGATGGTAATGCCAAATTGGAATTTGTGCCAAAGTTGTTTACTAAAGATAAAAATCAGATTCCTGCATCTAGAATTGATTATGATTGTTTGGAATTTGTATCGAACTCAGGAGAGGTATTTTCTCAGTACTTTTCAACTAATGACCTTTCTCGTGTTGGAGAAATTGTGAATGTAACAATGAAGGTGAAAGATACTGATTTGGAATCTAATGTTATATCCTTTAAAATAGTTGAACCACTAGAGAATGTTTACCAATCAGATATAGTGATTCCTGTTGTCTTTCATATTATTCAGACGAATGATGATATTGAATCATTTGGGGGTGCTTATAAACAAGAACAAATTGAGTTGGTATTAAATAAGTTAAACAACATGTTTAGTGGTATATTGACCAATAATCCAGTTGGTGTTAATACTCATATTCAGTTAAAAGCAGCAATCTATGATCAATATGGGAAATTGATGTCTGAACCTGGAATAAATCGCTTGACTGTAGAAAATATATCACCTGATAATCAATATGAAGATTTTTTAAGTAGTCAGCATTTAATATGGAATCCCGATCAATATATGAATATTTGGTTGATTTCTGATCGAGAGTCAAAAGTTGGCGATTTTGCTAATGATATTAGTGAATTATGTGTCCCTTCTTATATATTGTCTGAAACGGGTGATGTTTTAGATGGTTTGATTTGTAATGAATATCAAGATGAGGTATTATTAGCAAGGGAAGCTGGAATAATTTTTAAACTGCAAGAATTGGATAATATGAGTCGTGGTTTTTTTAATGATGATAATAAACCAGTTAATAATGAGTTAGGATATTATATTGGAAGATATTTAGGTTTATTGGCTACTTGTACTTATGCTAGTACAGCAGGTACAGACTATTGTTTCGATACCCATGATTATTTTCCAGATATAAATGCAATTGGAGGAAATAAAACATGGTATAAAGAGGCTAATGATTGTTATTTTCGAGCGGAAAATATAATGGATGATCCTCGTGGAGTTCATAGTTCTGTATCTAAAGAGCAATGTAAACGGATGCGATGGGTAATGGAACATTGTGCCGGGCGTTTAGCTTGGAAATCAAACTTTGCTTTTGTTGGACAGAATAATTAAATGCTATGAAAAAAATTATTGTATTATTAGTAAACATATTGTTAGTGAGTTTTGTGTATGCTCAAGGAATTTCTTTTTTCTCAGGAAGTTGGAGTGGCGTTTTGACAGAGGCTAAGCAAAAAAAGAAAATTGTATTTGTTGATGTTTATACAGAATGGTGTGGACCTTGTAAATTGATGGAAAAAAATATTTTTCCAGATGAGCAAGTCGGAAAATATTATAATACGAATTTTATTTGTTATAAGTTGGATGGAGAAAAGGGGGAAGGACCAGAAATTGTAAAAAAATATGGTATTAAAAGTTATCCGACATGTTTGTATTTAGATGGAGATGGAAAACTTTTATATCGTTTTAGTGGAGCAAAAGATGTAGATGAATTTTTAAAAGAAGCTAATAGAGTAAATATATGTGCTGAGTTTGGGGGATGGGAAAAAATGGAAAGTGCATATAAAAACGGAAGTAATGATATAAATTTATTGAAGGTTTATTATGAATTATGTCCTCAATATGAGAAAGAAAAGGTTATGAGTCGTTATTTAATGGCTTTGCCGGATAGTCTCTTATTTGCTCAAGAAACAGGAGAACTTATTGAAGAAGGATTAACTGTTGATAATTACCATTACTCGTTAATGAAACGTTTAACAGAAGGGAGGGTTAAGATGGGGCAACAGAGTGCGGAATTTGATTTTGTTTTTACTTTTCCTTTGCAGTTTAAAATGACAATGTTTTTTAATGCAAGTATTGAAAATGGAGATTTGAATCGTTTTGAGGAATTGTTATCTTTAAAAAGGAATTTTGCAGTTTTACCTCAGTCATTAGATGGTGATATCAATATAATTGAAGGTAGAGGATTATATTTTGCTTCAGAAGATTTGTTATCCTTAATTTTTCAGAAGGAGAATCGTAACAATGATGTGCAATTTGTTCAATTGATGGAGAGATATATGGAACAAATAAAGACTCAGTTCCCATTAGATACGATAGCTAAACGTAGGGCTGTTTTAGAACAAATTCTTAGTGTATCGGCTTTTGTTGGTGATGCTTTATTTAAAGAGTATGCATTATTTGGTCAATATATGACAGAATGTATAGATTATTATTGGCGTTTAGTGCCTTCTGATAAAGTTTATAAAAAATCATGTGTTGAATGGTTGGAATATCTAAGTAAATTAAATCCGTATTGTGTTGAATTACAACTTGATTGTGCTGAATTATTTGTTCGTTGTCATCAAGAAAAATTAGCAATTAAATATTTAGAAACAGCAATCCAGTGTAGAAAGGCGTTGAATGGTATAGAGACTTGGCCAAAAGATATGAAAAGAGTATATGATAGTGAATTGAGATTGTTGCAGGATGGTTTAAGAGACGTACGAAATCATAAATTATAAATTAGTTAATATTTCAAACATCGAAATTTTATTTTAATCATTATGAAAAGAAATTTCGATGTTTGAAATAAGGTATATGTTATATTATTTTTTAATATTTTGAATATATATAGAGATGAAATGATATTTTTGCATCTAAATAGATTTAATAAACTTGCCTTTGGCGATGGTAACATTTTTAACTGAAGAAGATTTCCAAAATTTTATTGAGGGGCATGAAAGTGTTTTAGAAAAAATATTTCATTGCTATTATAAAGTATTAGTTTCTTTTTCGATGCGTCATGGATTAAAGCAAATGGAAGCAGAAGATATTGTTATTGAGGTAATACAACGGATTTGGCAGATTCGCAAAAGAGTAACTTCTTTTTCTAGTTTACATAATTTATTGTATACATCTGTGCATAATCGTACATTAAATGTTATTAGAAATATAAAGAATCGACAGCGTATATTAGAAAGTCAACAATGTGTTGATGAGGATTTATTTTGTGAGTTGTTATTGGAAGAAGAAGTTGGAAATCAATTATATAATGCAATTAATGTGTTGCCCCCCAAGTGTCAAGAAGTAATCTTGTTTTTATTGGCAGAAAGAAGCATCGCTGAAATTGCTGTCGAGATGAATATTTCAGTAAGTACGGTGAAAACATATAAAGCTAGAGCCATAGAGGCTCTTCGAAATTATTTTAAAGACAATCCTATTTTATTATATTGGGTAATTATTAAAATAGGTTAATACCATGATTTTATCGTATTTCCGGTAAGTCGATACCTTTGATTTTTCTATAAAGATTCAGTGCG
>JAHHTS010000007.1 GCA_020024475.1 Oscillospiraceae bacterium | reverse complement strand
AAGACACCGCCCTTTCACGGCGGTATCACGAGTTCGATTCTCGTACGGGTCACCAAAATAAAGGTCACAGGATTGTGACCTTTATTTTTTTAATGAATACTTTATCAAATATTTTTGTTATAAGTACAAATATTTTGTTTTTTCTATTTACAAATGCATTAAATAAGTATATTATAAGTACATAACTTTTTAAGGCCCATTGGTCAAGCGGTCAAGACGTCGCCCTCTCACGGCGAAAACAGGGGTTCGATTCCCCTATGGGTCACCAATGACATCCGAAGAAGCGGGTGTCTTTTTTTATAAAAATTTTCAAAACTTATTTGTTATAATTATTGCAATTATTTTCAAAAAGGTATATTATGAATATATAAAGTTAACAGGGGAGCTTGTGGAACAGGCTGAGAGGAAGGAAATACCTTCGACCCGTAACCTGATTTGGATAATGCCAACGTAGGGAGCCTTAGATACTTAAAAGTATAGGAAGTTACCATTAGTTGGCAACTTCCTTTTTTGTTAACCGAGGTATTAAAGGAGAATTTATTATGAATTACGCAACACAAATGGAAGCTGCAAGAAAAGGTATTATAACACCTGAAATGAAAAAAGTAGCAGCAAAAGAATTTAGAACAGAAGAAGAAATTAGAGATTTGGTAGCTAAGGGACAAGTTGTAATTTGTGCAAACAAACTGCATAAATGTATCGAGCCTAATGGGGTGGGTTCAATGCTGAAAACAAAAATCAATGTAAATCTTGGTGTATCAAAAGACTGTAAAGATTATAATATTGAGATGGAAAAAGTTATGGCTGCAGTAAATATGGGTGCTGAGGCTATAATGGATTTATCATCACACGGGAATACACAGCCATTTAGACAAAAACTTACAAGCGAATGTCCAGCAATGATAGGTACAGTGCCGGTATATGACAGCGTTATTCATTATCAGAGAGATTTAGCAACACTTACAGCAAAGGATTTCATAGATGTTGTCAGACTTCATGCACAAGACGGCGTTGATTTTGTAACACTTCATTGTGGAATTACAAGAAAAACAATAGAACAGATAAAGAAGCATAAGAGAAAAATGAATATTGTTTCTCGAGGTGGTTCATTGGTATTTGCATGGATGAGTATGACAGGTAACGAAAACCCATTTTATGAATATTTTGATGAAATTCTTGATATTTGTAGAGAATATGATGTGACAATTTCACTTGGTGATGCTTGTCGTCCTGGTTGTCTTGCTGATGCGAGTGATGTTTGTCAAATAGAAGAGCTTGTTCGTCTTGGAGAACTAACGAAACGTGCATGGGCAAAAGATGTTCAGGTTATGGTAGAAGGACCTGGGCATATGCCAATTGACCAGATTGCAGCAAATATGAAAATTCAGCAGACAATATGTATGGGTGCGCCTTTCTATGTACTTGGACCTATTGTTACAGATATTGCCCCAGGATACGATCATATAACATCTGCTATCGGTGGTGCGATAGCTGCATCATCAGGTGCTGCTTTCCTTTGTTATGTTACTCCAGCTGAACATTTGGCATTGCCTAATGTAGATGATGTAAAGCAGGGAATAATTGCAACAAGAATTGCGGCTCATGCAGCAGACATAGCAAAACATGTGCCTCATGCAAGAGATATTGATGATGAAATGGCAGATGCAAGAAGGACATTTGATTGGGAAAAACAATGGGAATGCTCTATTGACCCAGAAACAGCAAAAAGTATTAGAGATGATAGAAGTCCAGAAATCGAAGAAAGCTGCTCAATGTGTGGCAAATTCTGTGCAGTTAGAAGCATGAATAAAGCGCTTAATGGTGAATACATAGATATTCTTTAATTTATACAAAGATAATATAAAATATACTAACCTTGAGATGACTCTTTAAAGTTAGATTTTATTAGCGAGACAGCGTTGGCTGCCTCGCTAATTTTATGCATATAGAATTTTGTGTCTGTATTGATGTTACATGCATATCTAGTTTCTATATAATCTTTTGAAACTTCTTTTGAATGTCAACATATCTCTGGTTGTAAAGTTCGGTATGGGACGATATCTGTAAATTTTATTGCCTTTTCAAACTTTAAGCATTTTTCCTTCAAACTTTTTATTATGGATTTCTCTGTCTAATCTTTTTTATCAGTACATATATGTTGCTTTAGGTGTACATGTGTACGAGAGAAGGTATTTTAATTTTAATTGTCTAAGAAACTTGGAATGACTTACACCATTCTCTCATTTTTGCTTCGTCTTGTAAATATAGCCTACTTAGTTATTTTAAAAATGCATTCTCTATTACTAACTTAAGAAGTTCATCTTGTAATTCTTTTACATATTTTGTACTGGCATCTGTTTTTGATTTATCTAATACATTTTAATTATTGAGCTACGATGTTTTATCTTTCTTATATTTACTTAAAGTTTTTTATGACATTTATTAAGAGTGCTTAAACCGTTGGAAACAACTGCGTGAAAATATTGAACTCAGTTAGTAATAATTGATGGATTTGCTATAACTTTTTGAATAGATAACTTATAGTAATAAACTTAATCTAATAAGTATAACTCTACAATACTAAGCTTATATGCGAAATTATATTTTTGATTTTTAGTGAACGCTTTAATACTCTTCTCAAAATTTTTAGCCCATTTCCAAGAGGACGATGCGATGCTATATTATATTTTTAGTAATGTGACGATAACCACCTTCGCCATTTAAATATTCCAAAACAACATTACTTTTAAATTAAAAGTAAAATTTAGACATAAAAATACCGACCCCCTTAAGTTAGACCAAAAGTCTAACGATTAGGCGGTCGGTACAATATGAGTGCCTTTTTTATTATTTTTCAAGATATTGCATCAATTTTTCATAATTCATCTGAGCGTCTTTATATCCGTGAGCATAAAGTTCCCAAAGTTTAGATTTATCTTTTTCTAACCTACCTATTTTTACAGGGCTACTTGGCTGAATTATAAATGCTTTTCCTTTTTCTTCCATTTGATATGCATATTTCAACTCATTATTATACATAAGGTGACGCATTTCTACAGCTTCTACAAATTTTGGATATTTTCTGTAAGTAACTTTGTAAAGAGCAAGATTGTGGGACTGTTTTTTAACAAATCCACGATGTTGTGTTAGAATAACAACATTTTTTTCGTTTCCATCAATGATACTTTTATGTAGTGGAATACTATCACATATACCGCCGTCTAGATATTTGCCACCGTTTATTTCGACTATATTTGATAAGAGTGGAAGACTAGCAGAAGCTCTAACCATATCAATTTGACTTTTTAAATTGGAAACATGAAGATATTCAGCTTTACCAGTAACAACATTTGAAACAACAGAATAAAATTTTGTTGGATTATTGTTAAAAGTTTCATAGTCACAAGGGTCAAGCTCGTTTGGAATTGTGTTATAAACAAAATCAATATTGAAATAATCACCTGTTTTTATAAGATAATTTTTACCAGAATATCTTTCGTCATCAAGATAATTTATCAAAACTCGAGCGCCTCGTTTGTTCTGTCTAGAAACAAAATTAGAAGCATTTAGAGCACCAGCGGAAACTCCATAAACAGATGAAAAATCAAGGCCTTTTTCCATGAAGAAATCAAGAACACCGGCAGTGTATGTTCCACGCATTCCACCGCCTTCAAGAACAAGTGATGTTTTATACATATTGACCTCCGTTAAAGTTTTATAAAAAAATTATAAAACTTTTTAATTTCGATTTCAATAGACATGATTTGTATAGTGTTCAAAAAAATAAAAATTTAGAAAAACTTATTAAAAATATGGCAAAATAAAAAATGATTCTTGCTGATGATAATGCTATTTTGGTATCTTCGCCGTTAGAAAAAATAAAAAATTAGTAAATTGAATTAAAAGCAAAAAGTTATAAGAACTTTTCTTTTTTTATATGTGAACCTGTGCTAAAATTATTGTGCAACCGAAAGTTTACATGATTGCAACCGAAAATTGGTAGCTAAAAATATTATTTAGTTGTTATGCTATGTAAGAAGAATCCAAAAGGAGATTATAAATATGACAACAGGAGAAAAAATAACAAAACTTCGTAAAGAATCCGGTCTAAGCCAGGAAGCCTTTAGTGAAAAGCTTAACATTTCACGCCAAGCTGTTTCTAAATGGGAGAATGGCACGGCACAGCCGTCTAATGAAAACTTGAACCGGATTGCAAAATGTTTTGGTGTTACAGTATCATCACTTTTAGACGGTGAGGAAATAATTACGCAATGTTTAGATAGTAAAAATTCAGAAGAAAGAACTAAGAAAAATTTTTCTTGGAATAAAATAATTTCTATTTTGCTTGTATTAGTGATTGCTTTTCAATTATCATTAATTTTAAGACTAAAAAATGTTATAAATAATCAAACAATACGAATGGATAATTTACAACATCAAATAGATGTTTTAAGCAGCAGAATCAATAATATTTATATGCCTACTATATCACCATCAAATGAAGATTTTTTAGAGTATGCATATGAAGTTTTAGGATATAATAGAAAAACCAACACAGCAGAAGTTAAAGTTTCATTTGTGCCTAAAAAATATAATGAAAAAACAAAATCAGAAATTGTATTAAAAGGTGAAAAAAATGAGTTTAGTTCAACAGCAGAAATGGTGAATGGCACATTTACAGCTGTTTTAAGCGATGTAGTTTGTGAGAGTGGCTTCTCAATTTTGGGCTATCTTATTGAAGACGGGAATACACGCAGTTTTTCTATTGGCTGGGTAGAAAATCCAAGTACGGGATATATTTTAGATATAGGAAGTACGAATGTAAAACAATATTCAAAAGGCATTAGACTTTATAATGAAAAAGCAAATATAAATGTTGAACTTGGTGTCGAACTTACATGGAGTCCACATCTTTATCCTGAAAAAGCAATAGTTCAAGTTTTATCCGATGGAGTAGTGATAGACGAAATGCCATATGAGTCTCTTATGAAAGAAGATTTTAAGCCGTCAGAAACAGAAAGCAGTGTAGCGCTTGCTGAATCGGCAGGTGACATTATATCATCTAATGCTTATTTTTATCACTATATAGAAAAAATAATTAAAAACAAAGCAATTAAATCTAACAGTAACATAGAATTTAAGCTAATATTAACCGATAATTTTGGTGAAGAATACGAGCAATTTATTAATGACACAAATTTATAAAATAAAATTAAATAACTGTATAAAAACCCTTTAACTGTAAAGAATATATGTAAAACCATTCAATATAAGTAAAGGAGACATATATGAAAAACAAACTGTTTGGGCAGTTGGGGGAAAAGCTTAAAGGCAATGGACTAACAGTAGTGCTTGGCGTTTGTGTTGTTCTTGCAGGGCTGTTTTCTTACAATACCATAAAAAACATAAATAAGCAGCTTGAAAATCAGAAGTTGCAGAAAATTGAAACTACACCATCGCCTACTCCAGGCGAAAAGGCAAAAGATGTTCAGGAAAACCAGGAAAATGTACCACTTCCGACAAAACCTGACAAACCAACAGAAACTAAACCTGAAAGCCAGCCAGAAAAACCTAAAGAACCACCAAAAGAAAAGTTTATCCTTCCGGTAGAGGGCAAGATATTTGCTGTATATTCTGGCGATGAACTTGTTTACAACAGAACTCTTGATGATTGGCGAACACATAACGGTATTGATATAAGAGCAATGAAAGATGATCCTGTTCGTGCAGGAGCAGATGGAACAGTCGAAAAAGTTTATACTGATGGTATGTTAGGAACTGTTATTGAAGTAAATCACGGAGATTTTGTTGCAAAATATTGCGGGTTAAGTACAAAAACTTTTGTAAAAGAAGGGGATAAAGTAACTCAGGGGCAGAACATAGGTACAGTTGATAAAATAGATATGGAAGTTAGCGAAGAACCACATATTCATTTAGAAATCGTTAAAGAAGGAAAAACAATAAATCCTAATGAAGTTTTAAAATAAGTATATTATTGTGTTTAGGAGAATAAAATGGAGTGCATTATATTTTGAAGCACTCCATTTTATTTATATTTAGTTTTATTATAAGTAATTATATTTCTATTTTTTTATAAACATACTAGATATTTCTATTATAGCAGGATATAGTACAGCTGCCACAACCCAAATAATCCAGCTATTTGCCCATTTGTTTGTCATCATACTATATCCTAAATATATTGCAGTTATAATAACCCAATATATACCGGATATTGTAGCTGTGGCAGACCGTTTTTGTTTTTTAGCCTTTGAATAATCACCTTCTTGCAATAGCTTTTCGAAACTTGCCCAAATAATGCCGCTGGAAACTAATAAAAAAACACCAAGACCTACAATAATTATAGAAAATGAGAGCATTATTATTAGAAACAAGTCGCTTTTTTGATTTGTGATTGAACCTACAAAAAGTGGAATGGGGGAAATGATACAAAAACAAACACCAATTATAGTGTTTTTTGTATGTGTGCTGCTATACTGTGATTTTCGTTCAGAAACCATACCGTTTACACCATAGGCTGTTTCAAATATATCTTTATCCAAAAAGTCAAATTGTTGTGTTGTTTTATCGCATGAAATAAATATAGCTACTGCTACTGAAACTATTAGGAGTAGGATTATCATTCCAACTCCGCTAGCAACATTCTCTGGTAATCTGAATTTTGTAATTTCACTAATTGCTTCTAATAACAATAAACATATAGGAGATAAAATGCATAAAAAAGTACCAAGAGCGATTGGTTTGGCCGTTTTGATTTTCACTGAAAGAAATTCATTGGCTTCCTCCATTGAAACCAACCTGGATGTAGGTTGTTGGTCAGACGACATAGTTATTTCAAAATCTTCAATACTGTCTTTCATTAGATAGTCAGTACTTACACCAAATAATTCTGAGAGACGAATAATTTTGTTAAGGTCTGGAATGGATTGTGCACCTTCCCATTTAGATACAGATTGTCTTGTAACGTTCATCATATCAGCTAATTCTTCTTGTGACCAACCCGATTTTTTACGAAGGTATATTAGTTTGTCGGCAAAAATCATTTTGTGGCTCCTTATTGTGATTAATATGCCTAGATTTTATCATTTTGTTTAGTTTCATACCACCAATCATACTGTTCAATTTGTAACTTGACAGTTGCGATGTTGCTATTTCTTATTATATTGAAGGATACAGAATAGGATTGTGCCAATATTGGTAAAAATCTCTGCACTTTTTATAAATACTTAAATTATTGGATATATTTGTTTAGAAAAAACAAAATTATTTTCCAAAATAGTAGTTGAAAACGCTCATTGAAGAATCACTTGGAATGCTTTGACTAATATTCCGTAGATGGATATGCGTAGTAATTGCACTTTCTGGTGCACAACTGCGTTTGAACTGCCCGGTTATAAATCGATGACATACCATTTCTGCTTTTTCTTTAAGGTATGACGAAGAAAATTCTCCTTCAAAAAGACAACTTGCTTTTTGAGCCATTTCGATAGGTGATAGCTTTGCATAGACAAAGCAATAAATGAAAAAATCAATAAGAGTGTAAGGTGCTAATATTTCTTCTGTTTTTTGCAGAATTTCACCGCCATGAGGAACAAGTTCTGGACTTATAGGAATGTTCAATATATCTGTAATTGGTTTTGAAGCTGATTTCAGATTGTCAAGCTCAATAATATAAGGAAGCATTGTTCTAATAACTGTTTTAGAAACACAATTATTAACATTGTAGCTTGCTAAGTGGTCACCGCCATAGGTAGAAAAGCCAAGGGCTTCTTCACTTAGATCTCCAGTACCAATCATGATGCCGTTTATGGAGTTAGCAAGATTTAAGGAGTACAAAGTTCTCATACGAGCTTGAACATTTTCAAAAGTTACATCAGCGGTTACACCATCATGACCTATGTCTTTAAGTGCTTGTGAGCAGGAAACACTTATATCTATAATTTGTAAATTCAATCCTAAAGAATAACAAAGTTCGGTTGCAAGATTTTTTGTTGTATCTGAAGTGCCAAACCCAGGCATTGAAATGCAGCGAATACCATTTTTATCTAGATTGAGTAAATCAAAAGCATTTACAGTGACTAACAATGCAAGTGCACTGTCTAAACCACCGCTTATGGCTATAACAGTGTTTTTACAGTTTATATTGTCAAGTCTTTCCGCCAAAGCAACACTTTGAAGGTGAAATAAATCAAGACAGTACTCTTTTTCGTTAATCTGTTTAGGAATAAGAGGATTTTTATTAAAAGATATATCAAAATATAATCTTGGAAGGTTATAAAGCATTCTGCTACCTTGTTTACCTTTATTTATATCGAAAATATTATTAGACTCTATAAATTCAGGCAATGTGGAAGTAAAAATGTCTGTATTATGACCAATACAAGCAATGGATGGCATATATATATATGGGTGAGATGTAAATCCATATCCTCCAAGATTGGCTAAAACGGTTGCTCCGGTGCCAATCTGTATAGATTCTAAAAGCTTTTTTGTAAGATGACGACTGCCGGCAATTACTGGTTTGCTTTCATTTAGTATAATGCAGTCAGCAAAAATATCTTTTGCTTCATTACGGAGGTCATTTATATCGTTGTATGAAACAAATTTTAATTCATAAATTTTAAATTTGTCAGCACTAAATTTTTCACCATTGAAATATAGCTTGTTTTCAAATCCATTTATTGTGAAAGTATCAGCTAATATATATATATTAGGGTATTTTTTTGTAATTTCTAATACCGATTTATTATAAAGTTCTCTAAAATAAATTGTGTCGGAAAGAATGCCTAGCTGAACACCTGTAAGAAAACCTTGAGAAAAAACTATAAGTTTTGCATCAAGATTTATTGCTTTTTCTACCTCTTTTAGAGACTGTAATAGGTTATTTTTAATATCAAGTGGTTTTGATTTTACTTTTGCCATATAAATTTTAAACATAAAAATACTCCTTAATTCAAGCAAAGTGTTTATTGAAATTATTTTATCATGTGAATAATAATGTTTTCAAGCATGATAAATGATATTATTGAAAAGGAAGTTAAAAAAATGTATAATACTTAGATAAGATTTATAAATAGGGGAAAAACTATGGAACAATTACTTAAACTTCTTGAAAAAAATCCTACACTTACACCTAAACAGATGGCAGTAATGCTAGATAGGCAAGAAAGTGAAGTAAAGGCCGTTATCGATGATTGTACCAAGAAAGGTATTATCAAAGGTTATCGTGCAATTATTGATTGGGAAAAAGCAGAAACTCAAATGGTAAAAGCACTTATTGAACTTAAAGTTACACCTAAAAAAGGTAGAGGTTTTGATGAGATAGCGATGGCGATAGCATCAATGGATGAAGTTGAAGCGGTTACTCTTATGAGCGGTGGTTATGATTTGCTTGTAGAAATTCGTGCAAAAACATTTCAGGATATAGCGATGTTTGTTTTCAAACGTCTTTCACCTATGGATGATGTAAATGAAACAGCAACACATTTTGTTCTTCGCCCATATAAAAATGCAGGTATAATCTATTATGACGATGAAGCAGATGAAAGGAGCTTTACCGCTTTATGATAGATTACGAAAAATATCTTAATAACACAATGAAAAATATACCTCTTTCACTTATTGAAAAAATTTCAATTATGGCAAGTGAAATTGATGACTGTATAATTCTTGGTGTAGGTGAACCGGATTTTAAAACACCATGGAGAATAAGAGAGGCTGGGATAGAAAGCCTTGAAAAAGGCAAAACTTGGTATAGTCCAGGTGTAGGTCTAGAGCCGCTTAAAAAAGCTATTTGTGATTATCAAAAACGCCGTTTTCATCTCGAATATAATACGGATGAAGTGCTGATTACTGTTGGAGGTAGTGAAGGGATAGATATGCTCTTTAGGGTTATGCTTAATCCAAATGATGAAGTAATACTGCCGACACCTTGTTATGTTTGTTATGATCCAATAGCAAAACTTTGTGGAGCAAAAGTTGTAGAAGTCCCTTTGAAACAAGAAAATGATTTTAAACTTAAAGCGGAAGATTTGAAAGCTGCAATAACTGATAAAACCAAAATTCTTGTTCTTCCTTTTCCTGGTAATCCAACTGGTGCGATTATGGAAGAAGGAGATTTGCTTGAAATAGCTGATGTAATTAGAGATACAGATATATTTGTAATGACTGATGAAATTTATGCAGAATTAACATATGGTGAATACAAGCACGTTTCATTTGCATCAATCCCAGGTATGAGAGAACGAACGATTGTAATAAATGGATTTTCAAAAGCTTATGCAATGACAGGATGGCGATTAGGATATGCTATGGGTCCTAAAACAATAATTGACTATATGTCAACACTGCATCAGTTTGCAGTAATATGTGCACCTACTACAAGTCAGTATGCAGCAGTTGTAGCTATGAACGAGTGTGATGATGAAATAGAAACAATGCGTCATCAATATGATATGAGAAGACGATTCCTAATAAATGAACTGAACAGTATAGGCTTGCCATGTTATAATGCAAGAGGGGCATTCTATGTTTTTGCAGATATTAGAAACACAGGTATGACGAGTGAAAAATTTTGTGAAAAGTTACTGATAGACAGACATGTGGCGGTTATTCCCGGTAATGCCTTTGGCACAGCTGGTGAAGGATTTATAAGAATTTCTTATTCATATTCACTGGATCACCTTATGGAAGCTACGAAGAGAATAGGGCAATTTATGGAAGATTTAAAAAATGAGTAAAGTTATACTTAAAAAAACAGAGAACTATGACAGTTCGACTGTTTATATTTCGGTCAAAGAAATTATGCTTGAACAACGCATAAATGAACTGATAGAAGAAAACACTACAATTCTTATAAAGCCTAATATGTTAACAAGAACATCTCCAGAAAAGGCAGTTACAACACATCCAGTAGTAGTTGAGAGTGTTATTATGGTGTTGAAAGAATTTGGTGCAAGGGCAGAGAATATAACTATTGCTGATTCCAGTGGGGGCCCGTCAAATTCTGCAATTTTGCAGGGCAACTATACAGTTTGTGGATTTTCACTTGTGGCAAAAAAACAAGGAGTAAACCTATACACAAAACTTATAGGTAAAACTGTAAAAACAGAGGGGACTATCGTAAAGGAATTTGAACTTATCGAACCGGCAGTTCAAAGTGATATAATAATAAATCTTGCAAAATTTAAAACTCATGTTATGACAGGTATGTCAGGTGCAGTCAAAAATCTTTTCGGCACTGTTCCAGGACTTAAAAAAGCTGAATTTCATATGCGTTTTCCAGATAAAGATAATTTTGCAAATATGATAGTTGATCTTTGTGAAGTTGTTAAACCTACATTTACAATTGTTGATGCTGTTAATGGTATGGAAGGCGATGGTCCAGCGGGTGGAAAAGTGAGATATTTAGGGTTACTAATGGCTGGAAAAAATCCTTACAATATAGATTTAGCTATAAGCTATATGATGGGCTTTGATCCAATGACACTTCCAATTATGTCAGCAGCAATAAAAAGAGGACTAGCTCCCGAAAAGCTTGATGAGAATATGGTTATAGGTGATACATGGCTTTATAGGCCTATTGAAAATTTTCAAAAGCCTAAATCATACTCATTAGATTTTTCAGATAGAATACCTAGAGCAATAAGATGGGCAACTCCGACAGTCGAAAAGCTACTTGCCCCAAAGCCCAAAATAAATAAGTCGGCTTGTATTGGCTGTGGAAAATGTCAGTCGATATGTCCTCAACATACGATAGAGATAATAAATAAAAGAGCACATATAAACCTGAAGAACTGTATAAGATGCTTTTGCTGTCACGAAATGTGTCCAGTAAAGGCAATCGATGTAAAACGAAATGTATTTTTTAACATCTAAATGAGGTAGATTTATGGATAAAGTAACTGTAATTGCACCTGCAAAAATAAATTTATCACTCGATATAACAGGTGTAGATGAAAAAGGGTATCATCTTCTAGACATGATAATGCAAACTGTTTCTCTTTTTGAAAGAATAACAGTTACAAAAAATGAAAAAGAAATCACTCTTTCTTCCAACGCTCGCTACATACCAACAGACGACAGAAATGTGGCGGTAAAAGCTGCGATTAAGTTTTTTGAATATACAGGAATAAATGGTGGAGCAAATATTTATATAAAAAAAATAGTACCTATAAAAGCTGGAATGGCAGGTGGAAGTGCTGATGCCGCCGGGGTTATTGTTGGACTTGATAAACTTTATCATACCAATCTTACTAAAAAACAAATGTGCGAGATAGGTGCAATGGCAGGCAGTGATGTTCCATTCATGATTATTGGTGGTACCAAAAGAGTCCAAGGTGTAGGCGATAAGATTGTAGATTGTGCAATTATTCCAAAATGTTATTTTGTAATTTGTATGCCTAATAGAGGTGTATCTACACCAGTAGCTTTTGCGAACTATGATAAAATGAATGAAAAAACAATAGTTGAAACTGATAAACTTATTGAAGCCATGGAGAATAAAGATGTCTACTTAATGGCAAAATATATGTCGAATGACCTTGAAAAAGCTGCAGGTAGCGATGATACACAGCCGATAAAGAAAATGCTTATTGAAGAAGGAGCAATCGGAAGTGTTATGACAGGCAGCGGTGCTGCAGTTTTTGGAGTTTTTGAAAATGAAGAAAAGGCACTTAGCTGCGTTAATAACCTCAGAGGAAAAGTAAGAAGCGTTTTTATAGCAAAGCCTGTGGATTTTGGTGCTGTTATTTACGAGGAAAAAAGAAAAAGTAATAGTAAAAAATAAGTAGTTAAAATATTGTAAAATTACTCATTTTAGCAAAAACTTAAAGTTGTATTTTGAAAATTCTACTTTTCATATTTTATACGAAATTTAATGTTTGTGATATAATTATATAAAACAAACAATGAATTAAAAGGAGTTAAATGAATGGATACTATTATAATCTTTCTCACAACAGCTTTAGCAATAGCTTTTCCAGCTTGTTTAGTTGATGCTATGAGAAATACAGATGAAGAGCAGGCAGAAAATAGCAAAGTTAAAGCTTGTCTGATTTTTGGGGCGATGGTATTTTTGACATTTCTTTTTATAAATTCTTAACTTCTACACTGTAAAATTATATAAAAATAAATGGAGCGTATCAAAATCAATACGCTCCATATTTTTATGCTAGAAATAAAATTTGTAACCAGTTTTATGGTAATAAGTTTCTCCTCGATGCAAAAGCATACTTGCAAGATGTGAATAATTAAGATTATTTGGCGCAAACTGTGTTTCAATTGCAACACCAGAGTTTTCTCCTAAATTTTTGCCTTTACCAATCATATTTGGGATAAAGTTGCCAGTGTAAATCTGTGCGCCACACTGATTTGTGAAAATATCCATTTTAAGACTGTCATCGCTTGCTGTAAGTGTGCCGAATTTACGGTATTCGCTTAAAGCATTATCACAGAAAAAATGATGGTCAATACCATTTATAGAAGGCCGCAACTCTTTGGCATTTTCAATATGAGGACCAATCGCAGTTTCATTTGTGAAGTCAAAGCAAGTTCCTTCCACTGGCAGTACACATCCATTTGCAAGGCCATCTTCATTTACTTCCATATAAAAATGGCTGTTTAATTGTAGTTTGTGATTTTTAATATCACCGGAACCATCAAGGTTAAAGTATGTATGATTTGTAAGGTTAACAGGACAAGTTGCTGTTGTATTAGCCATATATTCAATCATTAAAAGCCCATTTCTAAATGTATATTTTACGCTTAGCGATAGGTTGCCAGGGAAGCCTTCTTCACCATCATGACTAAATGTCGAAAATGTCATATAGTCGTCTTCGGCATCTGTAAGGTCAAAGAATTTTTTATCAAACCCATCAATACCACCATGCAAGCAGTTGTCGCCGCTATTTTTGGGTAATGTAAACTTTTCACCTTCAATAAAAAATTCGCCGTTTTGAATTCTGTTTGCCACTCTCCCACATACGGCTCCAAAATATGTTCTATCATAATTATTTTCATATTGCTCAAGATTATCAAATCCTAATACAACATCTTTTTTTACTCCGTTTTTATCAGTTACAACAATGCTTTGGATTGTTGCACCATAGTTTATTACCGATATGCTGTTACCATTTATATCTGTAAGAGTATATTTGAAAATTTCGTTTCCGTTTTTATCTGTGCCAAAAAAATGTCTTTCCATAATTCGCTCCTTTTTTTATTTATTTTATCATTAAAAATGGTATAATACAATATAAATAAGTTTGTGAAAATTGTTATGAATATAATGCAAAGTATTGAAAAATATTGAAATGATATTATATAATAAATTATTAACAATGAGGAGGGATTGTATGGCGAAATATATATCAGAAAATTCACGAGCCAAACGAAGAAAGCAGCAAAAAGCGAGAAGAATGGCGATGTACTCTACAATAGCTATTTTTATTTTAGTCATTTCGTTTGTAATCGTTAAAGTTATAGAAATTTTCAAAAATGACGAAAAAGATATACCTCTTTTAGATAATTCAGGTACAGAAAATATCACTGATGACAATATTGTAACAAACGATATTGTAATTGGGCCTAATATAACCGATATCGAGTTAGAAAAAGTAAGACCAGATATAAATATTTTGCGGACAACCTCTAATGGACGCGTGGAATTGAACTATTTTAACGATGCAATTTTTTTAGGCGACAGTCTTGCTGATGGGTTTAAGGTATATGGTGCGTGGATGAACCTAAAAAACACAACTGCAACATATCTAACCCAGCAAGGTACAACACCAAGAACATTTCTTCAACCTGGTGTAATGGTAGACGCAGGGGAAGGACCAGTTGATGTTTGGGCGACTATATCGCAGAAGCAACCAGGAAAAATATATATCACTTTAGGCACTAATGCATTAATGGGCATGGATCCTGAAGAATTCATTGATGGCTATTATAAACTTATAGATAAGATTAAAGATACATCACCTAATACAATTATTTATGTAACAACTATTACACCAACTACTGAGAAAAAAGCAACTCAAGAGCCAAGGCTTTCATATGATAGAATTTATCAGTCAAATCAACTTATTGCAAAAATGTGTAATGAAAAAGGCTTGATGCTTATAAATCTTTATGATGTAATGAAAAATGATAAGGGTTATCTAAATGAAGATATTGCTGCTTCAGACGGATACCATCTTACGAAAACAGGTTATAGTATGTGGTTTGATTATTTGATAACTCACACAAAATATAGCCCTAATAGTCCATATATACCAGGTTCACCATATTATTTGGAACCAAAATCAGAACAGGAGAATTAAAATACTGATATATGAGAATGCGCAGAAAACCATGGGCGAGACCAGAACTTGACGCAAGTGAAGTTTATATTAAAAATGCTCACGATTATTATGGAAAATGGCAGTCAGCTTTTGACAAAAACCAACCACTTTGCGTGGAACTTGGTTGTGGTAAAGGAGGATTTATTTCAAAAAAAGCAAAAATCCACCCAGAAAAAAACTTTATAGCTTTTGATATTAAAAGTGAGGTTCTAGCTCTTGCAAAGAGAAATATTGAAGAGGAATATGGTTCAACACATTGTCCTAATGTGAAAATTACAGCCTTTGATATTGAAAGAATACCACTTGTGGTAAGTAGCGAAGATGAAGTTGAAGAAATTTATATTAATTTCTGCAATCCTTGGCCCAAAGAAAAACACAAAAAACATCGTCTAACATATACAAAGCAGTTACAAAGTTATAAAATATTCCTTAAAAAAGGTGGTAAGATATATTTCAAAACTGATGATGATGGACTCTTTAATGAAAGTCTTGATTATTTTAAAGAAGCTGATTTTGAAATTGAGTTTATAACTTATGATATGTTAGAAAGTTCTTTGCCTGAAAATATTGTTACGGAACATGAAAAAATGTTTATGTCAGAAGGAATAAAAATAAAAGGTCTTATTGCAGTAAATAAATGACTAAAGCCGGCAATAAGCCGGCTTTTTATTGATTATAAAATAGTGCTGTGTTACAATTTTCTTAACTTATAATGTGGTGAATTAAAATGTCGGAATATATAACAAAAAAAGAATTACTTAAATCAATGGAAATATCATATGGACAACTTTACAGGTGGAAAAGAATGGGGCTTATTCCTGATAGCTGGTTTATAAAAAGACGGTCAGTTACAGGACAAGAAACTGTTTTGCCAAAAGAAAAGAGCATTAAAAGAATAAATGATATACAGAAACTTATGGAAAAGTATTCTCTTGACGAGATAGTTGATAAATTTTCTTTTGATGCAAAAAAAGAAGTTATTTCTTTTGAAAAAATGTACAAAACAAAACATATGGCTGGAGAATATGTTAATGCGGTAGGTAACTATTTCAAAAAAAGTGGATATACTGCGATTGAGTATATGATGATTATTTGTTGTGCAAAAGTAGCTGTTGAACAGCGTTTTAGTACAAGACAATATGTGGATTTATTAAGATATGCTTTACCGATGGCAGAAAAATGCGATAAAAAAGAGGTAAACTTTTTTGTTTTTGCAGCTGGCGGAGACTATCATTTGTCGCTTTCAGATAATAATATAATTCCAATTTTAGATTCTGGGTTAAGAGTAGTGGGCAAATTTAACCTGGAAACTATATGGGATAAAATAAAATCTGAAATATAATAAATAACAATTATTTTGTTTAACTTAATATTATAAAATAAAAACCACCTGTTTTCAGGTGGTTTTATTGTAATAAAATTATTTATCTAAAAGTTTTTCGACAGCTTCCATAGCTTTTTTCATGTAGTCGCCTTCGAATAATTCGATAACACCCTGATCACAGTTTTTAGCCAGCTGTGGATCTATTGGCAATTTAGCTAAAACAGGTAAGTTGTATTTAGCAGCTGTTTCTTCGATTTTTCCTTCGCCGAAAATATAGATTTTTTTGCCACAATCAGGACAAGTAGCATAGCTCATATTTTCAACAAGCCCAAGAACAGGAACATTCATCATGTTAGCCATTTTAACAGCTTTTTCAACAATCATAGAAACAAGATCCTGTGGTGAAGCAACAACAATGATGCCATCAACAGGAAGTGATTGGAACACTGTAAGTGGTACATCGCCTGTTCCTGGCGGCATATCTACAAACATAAAGTCAACATCGTCCCAGATAACATCTGTCCAAAACTGTTTAACAGCGTTAGAAATCATGCTTCCACGCCAAACAACAGGGTCTGTTTCTTCTGGCAACATAAAATTGACACTCATAAGTTTAATGCCTGTTTTGCTAATAACAGGAAGAATACCTAATTCATTTCCAACTGCTTTTTGCTTTATACCAAAAGTATGACCGATAGAAGGTCCAGTAATGTCTGCATCAAGAACAGCAACTTCATAATCAAGTCTTCTAGCTGATACAGCCATCAAACTAGTAACAAGACTTTTACCAACCCCGCCTTTACCGCTGACAATACCTATAACTTTTTTAATTTTGCTCAATTTATGAGGAGCTTCTTTGCCAGGTACACCGGCTGCGCCACCTTCTCTGCTACCGCAGTTGGCAGTGCAAGAAGCACAATCGTGATTACATTCTGCCATAATTTTCTCCTTGTGTATACAAAAATAGTATATTTTACAGTTTAAGTATACCACTTTTATTAGCTATGTCAACATAGTAAAAGTGTAGCTAATAAATGAAGGAAAAATACATTTATATTTAAAATCCTTTATATTTTGCTCTGCATTCCTTCATAAAATTTAAATAACCTTCTGCTAATTGAATTGCTTCGTCGCTTTCATTTTTGTGTTTTGCCATGTTTTCATTTAAAGATTGTATCCCTTTCTCGTAACCACTAACCAGCATTTCACATAGTTTATCAGTATCTTTGCTAAATACTGTTTTCATGTCAATTCCAATTTGTGTGTTCTTTTCAACAATATTATTCACAGGTTTTAATTGTTCATCGGAATCTTTAAGCGCGAGTATGGCATTTTGGAATTTTTCTATTGCATGCAAATCTTTTAGAAGGCTAGCCCTCAAGTTTTCATCTGGACAAATTTTTATAAGATGTTGTGTTGTAAGTGCACCCATTTGTAAGTTTCCGTACATAAAATATAATAATCCTCTTTCCATATAATTACCCCCCGGTAATATTATTTGCTACTAATGGAATAAATATACTTATTATTTTTGTTGCTATAGCAACAAAAATATTTTATATCATGTGGTAGAATGTAGCTAAAAGTAAACAAATACTAATAAAGAAAGGCATATTTATGAAAAAAATTTTAAGTTTAGCACTAGCTTTAGTTATGTCACTCGGCATATTCACAGCTTGTTCAAATGAAGAAAAAAAGCCTAAAGATACACCTTCAGCTACATTTCGTATCGCAGGGCTTAAAGGCCCTACAACAATGGGTATGGTACAACTTATGGAAAATGCAGAAACTAATAAAGCTGATGAATCCTATAAGGGTAATATTTATAATGTAGAAATGTTTGGCACAGCACAAGAAGTTGCACCATTGCTTATTCAGGGTGAACTTGATGTCGCAGCAATTCCAGCTAATCTTGCGGCAACACTTTATGCGAAAACAAAAGGTGAAATTCAGGTTGCAGCAATAAATACACTTGGAGTTCTTTATATGGTTCAGACAGGCGACAGCATAAAAACAGTTGCGGATTTAAAAGGAAAAACAATTTACACAACCGGTAAAGGAACAACACCTGAGTATACATTACGCTACATCCTTACAAAGAATGGGATTGATCCAGATAAAGATGTTACAATTGAATTTAAAAGTGAAGCAACAGAAGTTGGTGCAATACTTAGTGCAGCATCAGGTGAAGTGATTGCAATGCTTCCACAGCCATATGTTTCATCAGTTCTTATGCAAAATGAGAACGTTAAAGTTGCTCTTGATATGACAGAGGAATGGGGCAAAGTTTCAGACCATGATATGATTACAGGAGTTCTTGTTGTTAGAAAAGAGTTCCTGAAAGAAAATAAAGAAGCGTTTGCTAAATTTATTAGCGATTATGAAACAAGTACAAAATTTGTTGAGGATAACCTAGACACGGCAGCAGCACTAGTGGCAAAATATGGTATAGTTGGAAAAGAGGCCATGGCTAAAAAAGCTATTCCACAGTGCAATATAACTTGCATTACAGGTGAGGATATGAAGGCACTTGTTTCTGACTATTTGCAGGTTTTAGCAGATCAGAATCCAGCATCAGTTGGTGGAGGAGTTCCAGATGAAGCCTTTTATTACATGGGCTAAAAATAAATTAAAAATATTTTGTGGTGCGTTATTCTGGATAGCGGTGTGGCAATTTGCGTCTATGAAAATAGATAAAGAAGTCTTGCTTGCTTCTCCAGTATCCACCTTAAAAGCGCTGATTAACCTTTGTGGTCAATCGGCGTTTTGGTCTATAATAAAATTTTCAATAATAAGAATTTTGATAGGATTTATTCTAGCGCTAATTATTGGTGTTATAATAGCATTGTTATCAGCAAAAATAGAAATATTTAGAATTTTGTTTTCACCACTTTTTAGTGTGGTAAAAGCAGTTCCTGTCGCATCGTTTATAATATTGATATTACTTTGGATTAAAAGTTCGAATCTTTCTATCTGTATATCTTTCTTAATGGTGTTACCGATTATATATACAAATATGCTACAAGGTTTTTTACAGGTAGATAAAAAATTGTTAGAAATGGCGAAAGTATTCAGAATGTCATATGGAAATAAAATATTGTATATTTATGTTCCACAAATTTTACCATACTTTACAGCGGCTTGTACAACAGCATTAGGATTGTGCTGGAAAAGTGGTGTTGCTGCGGAGATTATTGGATTGCCTAATGGTTCAATAGGTAATCGGCTATATGAAAGTAAGTTGTACATGGATACACGGGAAACATTTGCTTGGACTATTGTAATTGTAGTTATAAGTTTTTTAGTAGAAAAAGGATTTTTGTGGTTAATAGCTAAAATTAATGACAAAATAAAAAAAGGCTTTTTGTAGGAGGTTTTATGGATATAGTAATAAAAAACCTATCAAAAAGTTATAACTCTGTAAAGGTACTTGATAAAATAAACATGTCATTATCAAGCAACAAGCCTACTTGTCTTATGGGACAGTCTGGACGAGGCAAGACAACATTGTTTTCAATTATATTAGGAACAATTACCCCTGATAGCGGCGATATCTTAGGAATAGAAAATAAAAGATTCTCTGCAGTTTTTCAAGAGGACAGGTTATGTGAAGAATTGTCAGCAGTTATGAATATAGCTATTGTACAAGAAAATCCAAATAAAAAGATTATTTATGACGGACTTATGGCTCTAGGACTTTTGAAAGAAGAAATTCGTAGACCAGTTAGCAACCTTTCAGGCGGACAGCGAAGAAGAGTTGCGATTATTAGAGCTATTATAAGTGAAAGCGATATAGTAATGATGGATGAGCCTTTTAAAGGCCTAGATGAGAATACAAAAATTCAAGTTATAAATTATATAAAAGAAAATATAAGAGGGCGTTTACTTATGATAATTACACATGATGAGAAAGATGCGAAGCTTTTAGGAGCTGATATTGTTAAATTATAAAAAGTGACTTTTGTAGATGAATTTTTATAATTTAAATACTTATTAAAAAAAGCAATGTGACTTACACATTGCTTTTTTAATAATAAATATTACAAAGATTATTTCCAAAGTGTTGAAGGATATGTACCTATTTCGTGCATACGGTTAAGAGCTTTTTGTACCATAGGTTTATCTTCTTTGTAAGTTACACCGTACCACTTTTCGCCACTATGTAGAACTTTAACAGTGGCTTTTTTACTATTTATTAGTTTGGTAACAACACTAGGAAGGTAGTATTCTCCTTTTAGTGGATTTGTTGCTAATATATCATCAAGAAAATTAGGAAAACCATCCCAAGCTTCTTTTATAAATTCTGGCGTAAATCCCCATAAGTTCATGGAAACGAGGCTGTAAGGATCTAAGCTGTTCCATGTTTTTCCACCGTCTTCTGTAAATTTTGCACCCCAATCGCCATCTTTTTCGATTTGAGTGTGTTCAACAACACTAAGTAGCATATCGTTTGCATCAGTTGAGCATATACCACGAGAAACATATCCATTTTCGGTAAGTGTGTTTTCTAGTTCATAGGCCACCATAGCGAAGTTATAAACATCACTATTTTCAACTCTTAAAAGATATTCATAAATAACTTTAAAAGACTCGCTGCCATAGTAATCATCAGCATTAATAACAACAAAAGGTGAGCATATTATATCCCTAGCTGCACAAACGGCGTGTGCAGTACCCCAAGGCTTTATACGTTCGTCAGGTAAGGTATATCCATCGGGTAAATCGTTTACATCCTGATAAGTATAAATTGCTTCCATTCCTTTAGGAATTCGTGAACCAATCGTTTCTTTGAACTCTTGTTCTAATTCTTTTTTTATTATAAAAATAACAGTTTCAAACCCTGCTTTTTTTGCGTCGAACAGAGAATAATCGATGATTATTTCGCCATTTGGGCCGACAGGATCTATTTGTTTAAGACCGCCATAGCGGCTTCCCATACCGGCAGCCATAACTACCAAAACAGGCTTATTCATAATTTACTCCTTGTATCCATTAGGGTTTTTGCTTTGCCAATTCCAAGAGTGAGCGCACATATCTTCAATACCATATCTAGCACTCCAGCCTAGTTCTGCTTTGGCTTTAGCAGGATTTGCATAATTTACTGCAATATCACCGGCTCTACGAGGTAATATATTTTTTTCAAGGGTTTTTCCGCAAGCTTTTTCAAAAGCTTTAACTACCTCCAAAACACTATATCCTTTACCTGTACCCAAATTATATGTCACAAGGCCACAGTTTGTGAAAAGTTTTTTAACTGCAGCAACATGACCTAAAGCAAGATCCACTACATGAATATAATCTCTCACACCGGTTCCATCAGGGGTAGGATAATCTGTACCAAAAATACGAACAGATGGATATTTACCAATGGCAGCTTGTGCAATATAAGGTAAGAGATTGTTAGGAATACCATTTGGGTCTTCCCCGATAAGTCCACTTGGATGAGCACCAATAGGATTAAAGTATCTAAGAATTGCAACATTCATTGATTTATCAGCGACACACATATCACGGAGAATCTGTTCTTGCATAACTTTTGTCCAGCCGTAAGGATTAGTTGCACCATTAGCAGGAGCATTTTCATCACAAGGAACAATTTCAGGATCACCATAAACAGTTGCAGAAGATGAGAATACAAAATTCTTAACATTATGTCTTTTCATAGCTTGAAGAATACATAAAGCACCACCAATGTTGTTTTCATAATAGTCTAAAGGCTTTTCTACACTTTCTCCAACAGCTTTATATGCAGCAAAGTGGATAACAGCATCAATTTCATTAAAAGTATTGAACAACATCTCTACTTCATCTTTATTACATACATCACATTTAAAAAAAGGAATATCTTTTCCTGTAATAGTTTTAAGTCTATTTAGAACTTCGGGAGAAGAATTATAGAAATTATCCGCAATAACAACATTATATCCAGCAGCGATTAACTCAACAACAGTGTGTGACCCTATATATCCAGTTCCACCTGTAACCAAGATAGCCATATAAAACCTCCGTTTATAAAAATTAAAAAATCAATTCATTTGCATTTATTATATATCATTGATAGATACAATGCAATAATTATAGAAATAAGTCAAACATATTATAAAATACAAATATTTGTTTGTTATGGTGAAAAAGGTATGTAATTTATTACAAAACGGTTAAATTACTTGACTAAAATATTTTCGTTATGGTATTGTTAAGATATTAACATAGTGTGTAAATATCTTGCATACAAAATAATATGTGGCTCCGGAGGACATAAAAATGAAAAAAATTATGGCTATGGCTCTTGCAGCTGTAATGTCAATTTCAATGGTTGCATGCAGTAATGGTGACAATGGTGGAAATGGCATCGATGAAGAAGTGAAAACTTACAAGACAGGTATGGGTATCAATACTAAAGTTGCAAAACAGTTTGATGCCAAAGAAGGAAATAACGGTAAGGTTGAACTAGATACAACAATGGTAATTGCTTCATTCGATCAGGATGGCAAAGTAGTATCAGCAACAATTGATGTTGCACAGCAGTCAGCTGATATTGATGCATCAGGCAAAATTGTAAGTGAAACAGACCTTAGGACGAAAGTTGAAAAAGGTGAGGACTATGGTATGAAAAAATTTGCTGGTGCAGTAGCAGAAATCGATGAGCAGTATGCATCTCTTGCAAAATGGATGGAAGGTAAAACAGTTGATGAAATAGTAAACATGGAAGTTTATGCGAAAGATGAAAAACACACATCAGTTCCAGCAGTGGAAGATCTTAAATCGAGTGTGACAATTGATGTTGGTTCTTATCTAGAAGGTTTGAAAGAAGCTTGGGAAACAGCAACAGAAACAACAGGTCCAGTAGCAAAAACCGGTCTTGGTACAGTTATCACATCTAAAGAAGTAGATGCAGGTGAAAATGATGGTTTATTTGAAATCGCTACAAATATTGTGGGTGTAGCTCTTGATACCGATGGTAAAATTGTTTGGGCTGGTATAGACACAGCACAGCAACAGGCTAAATTTACAGTTAAAGGTGCTTTCACAGGAGAAATTGACTGTAGAACAAAAGTTGACAAAGGCGAAGACTACGGTATGAAAAAATTTGCTGGTGCAGTAGCAGAAATCAACGAGCAGTATGCATCCTTAGCAAAATGGATGGAAGGTAAAACAGTTGATGAGGTTATAAATATGGAAGTTTATGCAAAAGATGAAAAACACACATCAGTTCCAGCAGTGGAAGACCTTAAATCTTGTGTAACAATCACAGTAGGTGACCAGCTTAAAGCACTTGAAAAAGCAGCACAAAATGCAAAATAATAATCTCTAATAAAATGTACCATCATCAGATGGTGCATTTTTTTTGTGCAAAAAATGTAAAATTTAATAAAATTTTATGCTTTTTTAACAATAAAATTTACTTTTTTATTAAAGTTTCACACAAATTACACTATAATTGTAAAACTTTATTAAGTTTTTAGTGTATAATTTTAAATATTATTATAAAATGTAAAATTCAAGGAGGATAGAGTATGCAGACATTTACAAAAATGATTTTAGCTATATATAGCCAAAATCCTGCAGCCGCCACCAGTCAGATAACACAGCGTATAGGTGTTCCACCTAGAATGATTCGTCAGGCAAGAGCTTGGCTTGGAAAAACAGGCTATTTGGAAAAAGATGAAAATTTAAATTGGCATGCGACAGATATTGGCTTTAATGCATTAAGCGATTTTGATAGAAATAAAGCAATGGATGAAGCACACTTTCTTTCTGAAGCAACGGGAATAGCTGCAAAAGCACTTGGCGCAGATAGAGATGAAATAAGCGGGTTTGTTCTTATGGACAAAGGCATGACTAATGATAGTTATATATTTTTATGCAGGGGGAAAACATATATATATCGTAGAGCTGGTCATGGAAGTGAGATGTTAGTTGATCGTTATAGAGAATATTCAAATTATCTAGTTTTACAGGGTCGTGGAATAAGCGATGTAGTAGTTTATCATAATCCGATTGATGGTACGAAAATAGCAGAGTTTATTGAGGAGAGTAAAGGTATAGATACTAATAATCCAGACCATATGAGGGAAGCGTTAAAAGCTATTAGAAAACTACACAATGCTGATATAGTGTCACCACACGATTTTGATTTTATCAAAACAATAGATTTCTACGAGGAAATCTGTCATAATGTTGAGGTGGAGTTCTTTCCAAGATATTATAAATACAAAGAAATTATAAAAGATTTATTAGCAAAAGTTGATAAATTGCATGTAAAAAAATGTTTTTGTCATATAGATTTTGTTCCAGGAAATTGCCTTTTAAATAAAGATGGTAGAGTGGTGCTTATAGACTGGGAATATTCTGGACGGCAAGACCCAATTGTAGATGTAGCGATGTTTTGTATATCAGCTGATTTTGATAAAAATCGAAGTGATGAGTTGCTTGTGCAGTATCTTGAAAGAGATGCAACAAAAGAAGAATGGGCAAGATTTTATACCTATATTGCTACTGCTGGGCTCATGTGGAGCCTGTGGAGCGAGTTTAAAACAGCTAATGGAGAGATTTTTGAAGGGTATACAAAAAGAACTTTTAATCTCTGTAGAAGATATTCCAAGCTTGCAAGAGATTTGTTTAATGAAATTGATGCTGAAAACAAAGATAATGATAAAGATAAAGATAAAGTATTAAACTTTTAATAGATAAATTAAGATTTACGATATAGTAAAAATGGAGTGTATGTAAATATAATACACTCCATTTATTTATTCAAAAATTATAATTATTTAATTTTGTTATTCACAAGAATAAACAGTCATAGACACTCCTGTGTCTTGAATTAGGATATCTTTTGGCAATTTAGAAAAACGCCATGTAACATAAAAATCTCCTGCTGCACCACTTAAATTAAAAATTTGTGTGAAGTAGAAAACCCAAAACCAAATAGTTGCACTTGTTAGCACACATAGTAATGCTAATACAATTCCCCAAATAACGACAGGGGCGAGCGCTATGACTATGTAATGAAAACGATTAAAATATACATTGCTACCGGCATAAGCATATAGTCCCGTAAAACCATATTTAGGTCGAACACCACTAAATATACGCATAAAAATACCATGTGTCAGTTCGTGTAGAATTATATATAGCGTTGTTACAATTACGAGCATAATTGTATGGAATGAACCAAAGTTATTAATAGGGGATATAAATATTCCAATTACGAATAAGAGGATAGAAATTATTAAAGCGAGAACATTTATAAGAATAGCTAGTTTTTTATCTTTTTGGAGATCCACTTTGAAACTCTCGTGATAGTTTTTTGGTAATTTTAAAAAATTGCGCATAAAAAGCCTCTTTTAATTGTATTAATTTGAAAATTTTAATATGTTATTCGAAAATAGCTCCTAACATACCAACAGAAATTATTGCGAATTCTAAATCGACCTTTGCACCGACTAGATTAATTGTGGATATATCGAAATTGTTGAAGCGATTATCTCTTATATCCCGATTTTTAAAATTTGTATTTGAAAGCATACAATCAAAAAAATTACATCCACGAATAAAACATTTTGAAAAATTAGTATTTCGTAAGTCTGCACCAGAAAAATTAATATCATTTAGTTTTTGATTGGAAAAATCGCAGTATCTGAGATTTGCATAGCTCCAATTTCCTCCATTTATAGTTACGCTAGACGTATCTATTTCTGAGAATGAGCTACCAGTAGTTTTACAGTTAGTAAAAGTTGAACCGAACATGGTACATAATTTAAAATTGCAGTTTAAAAAAGCAGATTTTGAAAATTCTGTTGAAGAAAATTTACATGAAATAAAAACACATTTATCAAAAACTACTGAGAGCAGTTCACTATCAGAAAAATCAATTCCAGTAAATTTGCATTTTTCAAATTTTATGTTTTCAATAACTTTTTCTGACCAATCTACATCGGTAAAATTTTTATCTTTGAAATATTGTATTTCACTCATAAAAACCTCCAAGTTTTTATCAATTTAAAAGACAATTTCTTTTGTAATGATTGTTCCTTTTTCTGCTTCAAAACCACGAGCAATAAGAGCGTTTTGTAATTTTTCGTTTTCAAGTGCCAATGTGCAAGATATTTTTTCTATTCCTTGGGATTTAGCATAGTTTATCGCAAAATCAATGCATTTATCAAGATTTCCGTTCATCATGGCAATGTGTAATGCAGCTTGATGCTGGAAACGCGCTCCACAAACTATAAAACTGTCACTTTCTTTATCTTCAAAAACTTTTCCTTCACAAGCGAAAGCCTTAGCATTGGCCTCATTTATATGATGAAATGTTCGATTGAATGTCATATAATTATTGTACTCATCTCTTAAAGGAAGAATTAAATCAACAGCTCTTTTCCAGTTGACATATTTGAAGTTATGAGTACATCCTGCTTTTAGTTTGGTGAGATGGTATCCTTTGTGATAAGCGACAGTTTTTAAACCATATACTTCGGCTAATTTGCTGCTAGCAACATTAGTAACACCGGTAAACATTGCCATAGATGGGCATTTAAGCTCTTTTGCAAGTTCGAACCATTTTTTGTAAATTTCTTTACCAGCACCATTTCTTTGATAAGATGGAATTACACGCAAAGTTTCTAACCAACCACTTCCGTCGGGCAAAACTGAAAATCTACCTATTCCTATCATTTTTTTGCCATCATAAACGCAAACTAAGCCACCTTTTAAACTTTCAAAATAATGCCAGGCATCTTCAAGATAGACATAATCCCCCATAGTTTCTTTTTCAACCGCAACAGCTGCAGCCATGTCATTATAGTCCGCTATTTTTACAGTAAAATTCATAATTAACCTCCTATAAGATTTGACGAAATAATGTAAATTCATTATATAATAAAGCAACTTAAAATTCAATTGCAAAGAAATGACCATAGTGGTAAGATATTCTTAAAATTAGACAAATAGGTGATAATATGAATAGTATAACAAAAAAATATTCGATAACTATAGAAGGAAATGATTTGGATGCAAAATCTGTTCAAAAATTGTCTGAAGGAGATAAATTAACTTTATCTAGAATAAATGATACTGAAGATACATTTGAAATTTCGGTGAATATTAAAGATAAAGCGATTGATTTATTAGAGTATTTTGATAGTATCGGAATTGCGCCATTTATGGATGATGGTTCGGTTGAAATAATTGATGTAGCTGTAATTGGAGTAACGGTTAAGCAAGGTAAAAGCCGTTCTAAGGACAAAACAATTCTTAATTTTAGCGTTAAATTTAATTACGATGAATTGCTCACACCATTTGAAGGTGAAAGTGGTATATTTGGATTTATTCCAAGTGATGATTCAATTATGGCAATGGCTATTTACGAGGTTATAAATAATGGCATAGATATAGTGATGAGTCAGCCTTATTTGAATTTATTTACTATGGATGTTGCTATTGAAAATCAAAATTTGTTTAAAATGTTTGATTGCGAATTTGATGATGAAGAGAACTATAATTTTTGCTGTAATGTTCTTTTTGATGAAAAATTCGAAAAATGCAAGATAAGAGCAAAAATTTACAATATTGATGATGAAGACGAAGAGTTTGAGTTAGAATTAAGCGAATATGAAAAACAATCCGCTTTAACACTTGTAAATCACCGTAGAATTTTCAATGGTGAAGATACTTTTAGTTGTCACTGCGAATAGGAGAAAATTATGAGTGTAAAATTGTATTATCAAGACAGTTTTATGAAGGAATTTACAGCGAAAGTAATTTCTTGTGAAGAAAATAAAAAAGGTTGGAAGATAATTTTGGATAAGACTGCATTTTATCCAGAAGGAGGTGGTCAGCCTGCTGATCATGGTATAATCATTTATGGTGAAGAAATTATAAATGTATTCGATGTTCATGAAAAAAACGAGAAAATAGTTCATTATGTAGATGCACCTATAAGTCAAAATTCTGAAATTAAAGGAATAATTGATTGGAATCGTCGTTTTGATTTTATGCAACAACATACAGGAGAACACATATTTTCTGGGGTTGTGCATAGTATGTTTGGGTACAATAATGTTGGATTTCATCTTAACGAAAAAGAAAATGTTGTTGATTTTGACGGTCCACTGACTGAATCAGAAATAAAAAATGTGATGGACAGGTGCAATGAAGTAGTATGGTTAAATCAGCCTATTGTGGCTAGTTTTCCTAATAATATAGAAGAACTTACCTATCGAAGTAAAAAAGAATTGCACGGAAAAATCAGAATAGTAAAAGCTGGACAAGCAGATGTATGTGCTTGTTGTGGGACACACACTAATACCACATCACAGGCAGGTCCGATTGTCGCACTAACCCAGCAGGCATATAAGGGCGGAACGAGAATTCACATTGTGTGTGGCAAGAGGGCAGTAGAATACCTTAAGCAAAGAAATGATGATTGTTATAATATCAGCCACTTACTTTCAGTTCCAGTAGAGAACATTAAAGAATCATTATCTGCGAGACTTAAAGAAATTGATGAACTAAAATTTGCTCTTACACAGACTAAAAGACAGCTTATGTCTGCTTATGCTGAAAAAGCTATAACTGATGGTGAAGTTTGCGTTATGATTATGGATAATCTAACATCAAATGAGTTACAAAAGCTTGCACTCATATTATCTGAAAAAGCAAAAATAGCTATAGCATATACAAAGTTAAAGGATGCAAAGGGCAAAATATGTATTGTTTCCAACGATTTTGATACTAATGCATTGGGCAAGTTTATATCTTCAAATTTAGGAGGAAAAGGTGGCGGAAAACCTGGAATATATCAAGGTTTTACTGAAAAAGATATTGATGAGTCAAGTATTATAATACTTGTAAAAAAATTTTTGAATCAGTAGTAAAAAAAGAGATGTGTTTAAGCACATCTCTTTTTTATCAATTTTTTATAACTGATTTATATTCACTTTGTTCTAAAATAAGTTTGTCCAAAGTTATTTTTTCAAAATAGTCTTCAATAAGTTCTTGTAATCCTTGCCACATTTTTAAAGTAGGGCAGTGTGAAACATTAGGACAGTCGTTAACTTCTTTGGCTAGGCAAGCCACAGGAGCGATTGAACCTTCAGTAGCTTTTAATATATCTGCGGCAGTATATTGATTTATGTCCCTATTAAGTTTATATCCTCCACCTTTTCCCCTTACTGATGCTAATAACCCATGACGAGTTAATGAGGCAACAATGCTTTCCAAATATTTTTCTGAGATGTTTTGTCTTGCTGCAACATCAGACAGTGGTATAAATAGACCATTGCTATGCTGTGCCATATCTATCATAACTCTTAGGGCGTATCTACCTTTTGTTGAAATCATCATAGGATTTACCTCTATTGAATTTTATTCAATATAATTTTATCATAAAAATTTATTAAAAACAATAAATTTAAATTACATTTAGATATTTATTATGTTAAAAGTTAAATAATATAAATAAAGTCGACAGATTGAATTAATTTATTTAAAATGATATAATTTAAAATTATATGATTAAAAAATAAATATATCGGAGGTTTTTATGAAAAAACAAACAGCTATAATTATGCTTGTTGTTGTTACTGTAATATGGGGCGGAGGGTTTGTAGCTACTAAATTGGCGCTTGATTCTGGTGTTTCAGCAGGAATATTAAATATGATAAGGGGTCTAGTTTTTAGTGTTCTTATATTTGTGTTTTTTTCAAAAGATATATTAACAATGTCAAAAGAACAGTTAAGAATAGGCTTGTTTGTAGGTATTTTTAATTTTATGGGATTTATTTTGCAGACAATAGGAGCTATGTATACAGCACCATCTAACTCATCGTTTTTGACAACAACAAATGTTGTTATGGTACCTTTTCTTTCTTGGATTATATTAAAATCTAAACCAAAGATGCGTAATCTTATTTCAGTTGTCGTATGTATGACTGGTATGGGAGTGCTTACAGGAATATTTGCCACAGAATTTATACTTAATATAGGTGATGTGTATACAGTCGCAGGAGCCTTCTTCTTTGCATTATCTATAGTTTTATTGGCAAAACAGCCAGAAAATGGTCATTTTGCAGCAAGTGCGTTTTTAATGGGAATTACACTTTTCTTTGGAGGCGCAATTTATGCATTTTTTATAGAGCATGCAAGTTTTACAGTGGTTGACTGGAAGAATGCGATTTTACCGATATTGTACTTAGCAGTTGGTTCTAACTTTATTGCACAGACTGTACAGATTATAGGTCAACGCTATGTACCAGCAACAACAGCAAGTTTGATATTCATGCTAGAAGGTGTTTTCGGTGCTGTTTTTAGTATAATTTGGGGCTTTGAACAATTTACGTTTAATCTGTTAATAGGTGGAGGCCTTATTTTATGTAGCCTCATTTTATCAGAAATGCCAATAATTAGAAAAAAACGATAGATTTATATAACTTATATATTTTTCTTTTAATAATTTAGTCATTTTAACTTATTGACAAATTCTTCTTAATAGTATATTATATCATTAAGGAAACAATAATTAGTATTCCAAAATATCAAATCAAAGAAATATTTATCAGTTTAAAATATAGGAGAATATACTATGAAAGAATTAAAATTTTTATATTGTGATATCTGTAAAAAAGTTGAATTATCAGTGGTAGATGCAAAAGTACCTACAATGTGTTGTGGTAAACCGATGAAGGCTCTTGAAGCAAATTCAACAGATGCAGCGGGTGAAAAACACGTGCCTGTTATAGAAATTAAAGACGGTATCATTACAGCCACAGTTGGTAGTGTACTTCATCCAATGACAGATGAACATCATATTGCATTTGTTGCTGTTCTTTTTGAAGATGGTAGTTATGCACTTAAAAACCTTGAACATACAGGAGAACCTGTTGCCAAATTCCCAATTGGTGATGAAAAACCTGTTGCAGTATACGAATTCTGCAATCTTCACGGTTTGTGGAAAGTTGAACTTTAATAAATAATTATTTTTCAAAATCATTCATAATAAAAGTTTCATAAAAATAAGCCCTTGACTTGGATAATTCCATAAGCAAGGGCTTATTAAACAATTTTAATATTTTATGTTTTTGCAGTTTAAATGGAACATATTTATACCATACAGATAATACTACTTAATATTTTATCTTAAGTTATAATTTATGTAATTTATACATTATAGGCAAATATATAAATGTAAAGGAAATACAAAATATGAACCAATTTGCATATAGTTTCATTAAAGAGAGTTTACAATCTGGTCGTGAAGTTGAGTTTTCTTATCATGGCAAGAGATACTCTATAACCAATAGTGACGGATATTGGAACTTTTGTTGTGATACTGATATGAATTTGATTAAGCAAATTTGCCCATTTGAAGATAAAAATTCTCTTTTAGAATATATTCAATCTAGTAGTATTGAAGGAGTTTTAATATCAGCAATTTTTGATGATGAACAGTATGATGACTCATCTATATGTATTTTGTAGTATGACAAATTATAAAAAGATTATTTATTCTAGTAAACAGGTATTGTCACATGTATGAAATTATCAATTATCGTAACTTATCAGAAGATGATAAAGATATATTATTTATTAGTTTAATTAAAACATCTTTTCAGCTATCTTATGATGATATTGAAGTTATAAAAATCGAGATGAAAAAATCAAAAGGAAATTCTTTACCACAGTATATTTTTTCTTGTTAAGATGGTGAAGTTATAGTATATTTGTTTTTAATAGCCGAACAAGAAAAAACAAATAGAGTGTTTCTGCGATGATAATTAGATAATGCTGATGAACTTCCATTAGAAATAGATATTCGGTTACTACAATATGGAGTTGCTATATGCGTAAGTGTATGGTGTTTAAAATCATTAGAAATGATAAGCTAACAAATTGAAAACCATAGAAAATGGTATTGAACGAATATCATAAATTTTATATTTTATGAATGATTTTATAATAATGGAGAGTATCGAATTTTGATACTCTCCATTATTAATTTTACGAGTCATTAATTATTAAATATAATATAAAAAATTATAAAAAATAAATTTACTGTAACCATAAATATTAAAATTTATTTTTCAGCCCAATCCAGACTACGACCAACAGCTTTGTGCCAGCCTTTAACAAGTTTTTTTCGTTTTTCTTCAGTCATATTTGGATTAAAGGACGCATCATATTGTTTATCTTTTTTCAGTTCTTCTCTGTTTTTCCAAATTCCAACTGCAAGACCAGCAAGATATGCTGCACCTAGTGCAGTTGTCTCTTTTATAACGGGTCTTTGAATAGGTTTGTTTAAAATATCGGCTTGAAATTGCATAAGGAATGAGTCTCTGCTGGCGCCACCATCAACATTTAGAACTGATAATTTAAGCCCAGTGTCTTTTTCCATAGCGTTTACAAGATCCATACTTTGATAGGCGATGCTTTCTTGTGCAGCACGAATAATATGTTCACGTTTTGTGCCACGAGTGATACCGACAATAGTACCACGAGCGTACATATCCCAGTAAGGTGCACCGAGACCTGTAAAAGCTGGAATAAGATACACCCCACCGGTGTCATCAACTTTTTTTGCATAATATTCAGCATCACGGCTTTCAGCGAGAAAGCGCATTTCATCTCTAAGCCATTGGATTACAGCCCCACCTACAAAAACACTTCCCTCAAGTGCGTATTCAACCTCGCCGTCAATTCCAATAGCAATAGTAGTTATAAGTCCAGATTTGCTTTCGTAAGCGATTTTTCCTGTATTCATAAGTAGAAAACAGCCAGTTCCGTATGTGTTTTTAGCTTCTCCTTTTTGGAAGCATTTTTGTCCAAATAAAGCAGCATGCTGGTCGCCAGCGATTCCGGCGATTGGTATAATTGCCCCTTGAATATCAGTGTATCCGTAAACTTGGCTTGATGGTTTTACTTTAGGCAAAATTGATGCAGGAATATCTAACTCTTTTAAAAGTCTTTCATCCCATTGCAGTGTGTGAATGTTAAAAAGCATAGTTCTTGATGCGTTGGTGTAGTCTGTAATGTGAACTTTTCCCCCAGTAAGTTTATATACTAGCCAAGAATCCACTGTTCCAAAAAGTATTTCGCCTTTTTGGGCTTTTTCTTTTACACCAGGAACATTGTCCAAAATCCATTTAATTTTGGTAGCCGAGAAATATGCATCAGGGACAAGTCCAGTTACTTTTTTGATATATTCACTTAAACCTCTTTCAACTAGGTTGTTACATATATCTGCAGTTCTTCGACATTGCCAAACGATTGCGTTGTAAACAGGTCTACCTGTTGTTTTATCCCATAAGATGGTTGTTTCACGCTGATTTGTTATGCCTATTGCTGCAATTTCTTCTGGACCTATTCCACTTTTTACAATAGCTTCAATCATCACACCAAACTGAGAGGAATATATTTCCATTGGGTCATGTTCCACCCAACCTTCCTTTGGGTAAATTTGTGTAAATTCTTTTTGTGCCATAGCTACTATGTTTTGATGTTTATCAAAAATAATGGCACGAGAAGAAGTTGTCCCCTGATCAAGGGAAAGTATATACTTCTTTTCCATAGTATCTCCTTTTTAGGGTTATCTGTGCTAATTTTAACACAAATTTTCATAATGTTATATAATACTTTATGAATTTGTGTAAAAATTTATTTTTTGATGTAAGTTGTGTACGTGTAGGTTGGATTTCCAAAATGGATTTCATCAACTTGTTTTATAAATTTATTTTCATCAAATTCTGGAAAAAATGTATCACCCTCATATTCAAAATCAATCTCAGTAATGTACATTTTGTCAGCTATATCTAAACTTTGCAAATAAACAGTAGAGCCACCTATTATATATATATCTTTTTTTGGATAGTTGGATTTTGCATAGGAGATGGATTTTTGAAAATCATCAAATATAAAACAGTTTTCAACATTAAATTCATCATTTGTTGAAAGAATTATATTTATTCTGTTATCAAGTGGGGCACCAATAGATTCAAAAGTTTTTCTGCCCATTATAACTATATTATTTTCTGTAAGCAGTTTAAATCTTTTAAGTTCTCCTTTTATATGCCATGGCATTTTACCACTTTTACCGATAAGTTTATTGTTGTCATATGCAACTATAATAGATATCATTTTTTCACCACCTTATATTTATTATACAGTAAAATACTTGATTTTTACACGAATTTATATGATAATATCAAATATATTAAAATATAGGGAGTAAAATATGAATTTTGGATATAGATTTATGTTTTTAAGAAGTGTTGGGATTGTAGGAAGATTTTTAATTGCAATGATTTTGCTTTTAGTTCTTAAAAGCTTAAATAAAAATGACATATATATTGATAATGGGATAAAATGGCTTATAATTTTAGGAGGAATAACTTTTTCTCTATGTATACTATTTATGGTTTTTGGCGCAATTTTATTTAATTCATTTTGGCTTATCGCCTAGTGCGTTTCAGCAGTTTTACTAATATTTCACTTTAAAAATTGTTGACAACGTTATTTTGGTATGATAGACTAAAATCAATAAGGGAGTAGTCGGCAGGATTGCTGTTACAATGCCAACAACCGTATTCTCAGTAGAGAATTCTGGCTATGTATGAAATGACGAGACTTATCTGCATTTAAAGGCGGATAGGTCTCTTTTTATTTGCCTAATGCTGACAATATTATTAAATGAAAAGGGGAGTAATTGTGAAACATTATCTTGAAAGTTATGAAAAAATAATATCAGATTTAAAAACAAACGATTCTGGTCTTTCAAAACAACAGGCGAGCGAAAGACTAGAAAAATATGGTCCAAACAAACTTAAAGAGGGCGAAAAAGAAAGTATCATACACAAATTTTTAAGTCAGTTGGCTGACCCTATGACAATTGTGCTTTTGGTTGCTGCTGTTATTTCAGGCATCACAGCTGCCATTTCAGGAGAAGGTATGGCTGATGTACTCATTATTCTTTTTGTTGTAATAATGAATGCAATTTTGGGTGTGTATCAGGAATCTAAAGCCGAGGCGGCAATTGAGGCATTGCAAGAAATTGCAGCTGCCACAAGCAAAGTAATGAGAGATGGGCGTCAGCTTACTGTAAAAAGTGAAGAGCTTGTTCCAGGGGATATAATCGTTCTTGAAGCAGGAGATAGTGTTCCAGCAGATGCGCGTATTATAGAAAGTGCTAGTATGAAAATTGAAGAAGCAGCACTTACAGGTGAATCAGTTCCAGTAACAAAATTCAGTGATGTGCTTGAAGCTGATTCAAATGGTGAAGTACCACTTGGCGACAGAAAAAATATGGTTTATATGGGTTCAACGGTTGCATATGGTCGTGGTCGCGCGGTTGTAACTGGTACTGGCATGGATACCGAAATGGGTAAAATTGCTAGTGCACTTTCACAGGCAAAAGATGAAGAAACACCACTTCAGATAAAAATGGCAGAGCTTTCAAAAATCTTGTCAATTCTTGTACTTGTAATTTGTGCTGTTATTTTTGGTATTGATATTTTCAGAAATATGTCTGCAGGTATCAGCGGAGAAATGATGCTAGACACATTTATGATTGCTGTATCACTTGCTGTTGCAGCTATTCCAGAAGGATTGGCAGCGGTTGTTACAATTCTTTTGTCGATTGGTGTTACAAAAATGAGCCGTAATCAGGCTATTATTCGTAAACTAACAGCAGTTGAAACTCTTGGCTGCACGCAAATTATTTGTTCGGATAAAACAGGTACTCTTACACAGAACAAAATGACAGTTGTTGAAAGATACACTGAAAATGAAAACTTGCACATAAAAGCTATGGCACTTTGTAGTGACGCTGAAATGGACGGTGAAAGCGCAATAGGTGAACCTACTGAATGTGCTCTTGTAAATGATGCTTACAAATCAGGACTTTCAAAAGATAATCTTAAAGTAGATTATCCTCGTGTAGGTGAAGCACCATTCGACTCAGGCAGAAAAATGATGAGTACAGTTCATGTAGACCCACAGGGCGGATTTATTCAGTTCACAAAAGGTGCACCTGATGAAGTTCTTAAATGTTGTACAAAGGCTTATATAGATGGTCATATAGTGCCACTTACAGAAGAAGTTAAATATACAATTCTTGGTGCTAATAAAGCAATGGCTGATAAGGCTTTGCGTGTTCTTTGCTCTGCATATAAGCACTATGATGAAAAGCCTGCTTCAAATGAGGCAAATGACCTTGAAAAAGATCTGGTTTATGTAGGACTTTCAGGTATGATTGATCCTATAAGACCTGAAGTTAAGGCTGCCATCGAAGAATGTAAAGATGCAGGTATTCGTGCTATTATGATTACTGGTGACCATAAGGATACAGCTGTTGCTATTGCAAATGAACTTGGTATTCTTGATGATGGACAAGTAGCAGTCACAGGCTCACAGTTAAATCAGATGAGCGATGAAGAGCTAGAAGAAAATATCGAAAAGTATTCTGTATACGCTCGTGTACAACCAGAGCATAAAGTTAGAATTGTTTCTGCATGGAAGAAAAAAGGTAAAATAACAGCCATGACTGGTGATGGTGTAAATGATGCACCTTCAATTAAAACTGCTGATATCGGTGTTGGTATGGGTATTACAGGAACTGATGTTACAAAAAATGTTGCAGATATGGTTTTGGCTGATGATAACTTTGCAACAATTGTTTCGGCTGTTGCTGAAGGCAGAAGAATTTATGATAATATACGAAAAACAATTCAATTTCTTCTTTCTGCCAATGCTGCGGAAGTTTTGGCTGTGTTTGTCTCAACATTGTTTGGCTTCACTATTCTTGAACCAGCTCATCTTTTGTGGATTAACCTTATAACCGATTCATTCCCGGCAATTGCTTTAGGTATGGAAGAAACAGAGAATGACAGCATGAAAAAGCCTCCTCGTGAATCATCAGAAGGAATTTTTGCAGGCGGAATGGGTCTTGATATAGCATATCAAGGTGTTATAATCGCAGCAATCACATTGATATCATATTTTGTAGGGCATTATATAGAATCTGGTGTATGGGAAATAGCAAACTCACCAGATGGTATGACCATGGCATTTCTTACCTTATCAATGATAGAGATGTTCCATTCTTTAAATCTTCGTTCACGCCGTGGCTCTATTTTCAAAATGGGGCATAAAAATAGATATCTCACATTAGCTTTGGTAATGGCTCTTGTTGCAACAACAGGTGCTATTTACATTCCATTTCTCAGCAACGCATTCAACTTCACACATATCTCATTGTTTGAATATGCTATTGCTTTGTTCCTTGCATTTCTTATTGTTCCAGTTATGGAAATCATTAAATACTTCCAGAGAAAATCAAATAAATAATAAAATTAAAAGCACCCATTTGGGTGCTTTTTTATTTTTCTAGATTTGGAATATAATGGATGTTTTAAAGATTCTGTTTAGCCCAAACTTACACAAAAGAGGTGATTATATGAAAACAGGCAAACAGGAATATAATAAAATGATCGAGAAAGCAAGCCCAAATTCTTCACTTATACAAAACTGTATTTGGGCTTTTGTGGTAGGTGGAAGCATTTGTATGTTGGGAGAAGCTTTATACAATTTTTATAGAAATATGAATTTTGTTTTGAGTGATGCAAGACTGCTGTCAAGTGTAACTTTGGTTGGACTTTCTGCGCTTTTTACAGCAAAAGGATGGTATGGGAAAATTGCAAAAAGAGCTGGGGCAGGCACACTTGTGCCAATAACCGGATTTGCTAATGCGGTAGTTAGCCCTGCTCTTGAATTTAACGCAGAAGGATTTGTGACAGGAGTAGGTGCTAAGATGTTTATTATTGCAGGTCCTGTAATTGTGTATGGTGTGCTTGCCAGTGTAGTTTATGGTCTAGTATTGTTTTATATAATGCCGTTTTTGAGGTGAAAATATGAAAAGAGTAATAACACTTCCAAATCCTGTATATATAACAGCATATAGTAGTGTTTGTGGAAAAAAGGAAAGTGAGGGTCCATTAGGACCATATTTTGACTACACAAATCGAGATGATTATTATGGTCAAGAAACATGGGAAAAAGCTGAAACTGAGATGCAAAAGCGTTCTGTTAGCTATCTTTTAGAAAAAAAGAATATAAAGCGAGAAGATGTAAATATAGCTTTTGGTGGGGATTTATGTGACCAGATAACTTCTACCACTTTTGCACAAAGAGACCTAGGAATGCCATTTGTGGGGCTGTATGGGGCTTGTAGTACTATGTCTGAAAGCATGGCAGTAGCTTCTTGTTTTGTTGGTTCTGGATTGTTAGAAAATGCGATAGCAGGAGCAAGCAGCCATTTTTGCACGGCTGAAAGACAGTTTAGAACTCCACTTGCTTATGGTGGAAAACGTACGCCGACAGCACAATGGACGGTTACAGGTGCAGCGCATGTATTTTTAGAAAAAGAAGGGGAAGGTCCTTGTATAACTAGGGTGTGTTTCGGACCAGTTGTAGATTTTGATATAAAGGATGCCAATAATATGGGCGCAGCAATGGCACCTGCTGCAGCAAGAACACTGTTAGACTTTTTCGATGAAAGTAAAACTAAACCAGAAGATTATGATGCTATTTTTACAGGCGATTTAGGCTCTATTGGAAGCAATCTGTTAAAACAACTTATGAGCAGAGAAGGAATTGAATTATATAACCATCAGGATTGTGGACTTCTTATTTTTGATAGACATGGTCAAAATGTACAAAGTGGCGCATCTGGTTGTGGTTGCAGTGGGTGTGTTTTGTCAACATATATTTTGCCTAAAATGAAAGATGGAAAACTAAAAAGAGTTTTGTTTATGTCCACAGGCGCATTATTAAGCCCAACAACATCTATGCAAAAAGAAAGTATACCTTCAATAGCTCATCTTGTGGAAATAACAGCGGAAAGGAAACTATTATGATATATCTTAAAGCTTTTTTAGTTGGAGGGCTTATATGTTTAGTTGGGCAAATTCTAATTGATCTTACTAAAATGACACCAGCGAGGATTCTAGTTACATTCGTTATGACAGGCGTATTGCTTTCAGCGTTAGGATTATGGCAACCTGTTGTAGATTTTGCCGGTGCAGGGGCATTAGTGCCAATTGTTGGATTTGGTCACACATTGGCAAAAGGTATGGAAATGGCGATAGCTAAAGAAGGGTTTATAGGAATATTTACAGGTGGATTTTCCGCCTGTGCTGGTGGTATAGGAGCAAGCTTGATTTTTGCTTTTATAGCATCTATATTGGCTAAACCAAAAAGTCAAAGTTAGAAATATAAAAACGGAGAATGAATTTCATCTCCGTTTTTATTGCTTGATAAATATTTTTGTGTTTATTAGATGATTATTTATCTGCATATTTTTGTTTAGCACTTATTTTATCATTTAATAAAGCAAAATAATAGTGGTCTTCCCATACTTGATTTACTTCCAAGCATTTCCTAGCAAGACCTTCTTGTTGAAATCCAAATTTTTTCATAATCCGAAGACTTTTTTCATTTCTTGGCATAACAAGTGCTTCTATACGATGAAGCTGTAAAACTTCAAAAGCGAGATGAATGATTTCTGCAACTGCTTCACTACAAAGTCCCATGTTCTGCCAGTCTTTGTCCATTTTATAAGAAAGAGTACAGCTTTTTACACTCCCAAAAAGAATTGATGCTATACATACTGTTCCAATTATTTTTTTGCTTCCCTTCATAGTTAAATAGTATCGAAATTCACTACCTCGCATAGAATCTTTATAGTCTATCTTTAGATATTCTTTCCGACCTTTTTTTGTGTAGTAAGAAGCTGGACGAGCAGGCTCTGTGTCAGCTAGAGCTTCTTTGTTTCTTAAATTAAAATCTGCAACTTCAGCTGCCAATTTAGGAGTTGATAGGGTTAAGTACATTCTATCAGTTACAAGTGTATACATATTTATATCTCCAAAAGTTTATTAGTCAAAAATAAAACGGTATTGATTAAACAAAAAAAACATAGTATGATATAATAATGTTAAATATTATTAACTTAGGTTATAATTTTTTGTTTTATAGAAATATTATACAATTACAAGATTACTACATCAAGTTAAAGATGTAATATTGGGGAGAAAAAATGTTTTCACTTATAGCAAGAGCAGATAAACTGCGACGAATACTAGATCTTATAAAGGCAGACGCCTGTATTGTAGCAAGCGAAGAGAGCAGAAGGTATCTAACTGGTCTTTCTACTAGTGAAGGATGGGTTGTTATAACAAAACAGGGGAATAGGTATTTTTTGGCAGACCGGAGATATGAAGAAATTGCTACAAGACAGCTTTCACCTCAAGGTTTTACAGTTAGGACAGTAAACAATAGTTCAGAGTATGCTATGTTTATAAATGAAATAATTCAGTCTGATAAAATTAAAGTGGTTCTGCTTGAAAGCAATGCGATAAGTCACGAGGATTATCTAAGTATGGAAAATGCACTTTACGCAAAAGTGCAACCACTAAAAACACAACTTGATAAATTACGACTTGTAAAAGACTTGGAAGAAGTTGAAAACATCAAGACTGCACAAAGAATTAACGAGAAAAGTTTTGAAGACTTAATCAATTACATAAAGCCAGGGATGACCGAAAAACAAGTTCAGGCAAAGCTAGTACAGTTAATGCTTGAAAATGGTTCAGATCTTGAAAAATATCATATTTGTTGTGTTTCAGGTTCAAACTCAAGCCTTATACATGGCAGAGCAACTGATAAAGTTATAGATAAAGGCGATAATATTATGCTTGAGTTTGGTGCTGTGTATAATGGATATCGAAGTGATATGGCGAGAACTATTGTTGTTGGCAAAGCTAGTGATGAGTTTAAAAAAGCATATAGAATAGTTCAAAACGCTTGTATTATTGGTCAAAGATATATTAAAAATGGTGTTTCAGGTCGTGCTGCTGATACTGAAATTCGCAACTATATAGAAGAAAGCGGTTATCGAAATTATTTTCGCCATGCACTGGGGCATGGTATAGGAATTCAGCTTTTCGAAGGTCCACATCTGTCACAAGATTCAAAGGATATTCTTGCAACAGGAAATGTAGTAACTATGGAACCTGGTATTTATATTAGTGGTAAGTTTGGTATCCGAATAGAAGATTTGCTATACATTTCAAAAATGGGCACCGAAAATCTTACTAGAACCACAAGAGAACTAATAGAATTATAAGTATTTTATTATCATTCCGATTTTTCGGAATGATAATATTTTAGGAGGTAAAAAGATGAAATCAACATCTAAAAATAGGGGACTAATAATTTTGGTTTCTATGATGTTTATAATGTTTTTTAAATTTGTCCCCGCTCCTCGGGGGCTGTCGCAGCCAGCTATGCAAGTAGTAGGTATTTTTTTTGGAGTTTTAATTTTATGGATGGCAATCTCGATTGACTGGCCGAGTATGCTATGTTTAGCGGCATTAGCATTTGTTCCAGGTGTAAAAATGAACGGAATATTGTCTTCTGGAATGGGTAATGCAACTTTTGCGTTTCTTATGTTCACATTTATGTGTACCTATACATTGAGTCAAACACCGTTTATACGCCGTTGTGCAATAACATTTATAACTTCAAAAACAGCACAAAAAAGTCCATGGCTTTTTATAATACTGTATTTTGCTAGTACACTATTTCTTGGCTCATTTATGTCACCAACAGTGCTGGTTGTTATTATGATAGCTATAACAGAAGAGATATTTACTGTTTTAGGTCTTGAAAAAGGGGATAAAATATCCAGCATGATGATGATGGGTATGGTTTTTTGCTCATCAATTAGTGCAGGAATGACTCCTATCGCTCATGTATTTCCACTTATGGCTATGGGGTACTATACTACATCAACAGGAAATGTAATAAGTTATGCACAATATATGGCAATGGGTATTCCTACTGGACTTATTCTTGTTATAATAATGATGATGATTTTTAAATTTATTTTAAAGCCAGATTTATCTTTATTAAAATCGCTGGATATTTCACATTTAAAAAATGAACTTCCTAAAATGGATAAAAGAGAAAAATATTCACTTATAATTTTTTTCGCAGTTATTGCTTTATGGGTTGTTCCTGGCTTAGTAAAGCCGTGGCTTCCAGGAGTCTATGAATATATAAATAGTTTTGGAACAGCTATGCCACCACTTATTGGCGCTGTTGCTATGGCTATTGTAACAGTAGATGGAGTTCCGCTTCTTAATTTTAAAGATGCTACTAGTAAAGGAATTCCATGGGCAAGCCTTATAATGGTTGCTGCAACTTTAGCTCTTGGTAATGTTATGACCAACTCTGATATAGGCCTTACGTCTTGGATAGGTGAGAAAATAGCACCAATAACAGCTGGTATGGGTGTGATGGCTCTTGTATTTTTATTTGCTTTGTGGGCCGCGTTGCAAACAAATTTATCTTCAAATATGGTTACTGTTACTGTGGTGTGTGCAATAGCACTTCCTATTTGTATGTCAGTTTCAGGAATAAATGTAGGGGCAGTTGCATCTATTATAGGCATGATGGCTTCATACGCATTCGCAACACCTCCAGCAATGGCAACAATAGTTTTCGCTATAGGCTCAGGTTGGACTACAACTACACAAATGGCGAAGTATGGCTTTATGCTTATGATTTTTGGTGTATTATCTGCTTGTTTTGTAGCTTATCCTATTGCTAACTTGATTATGTAAATAAAAGAGCAAAAGGGTGATTTTTTAGTTAATATTTTCCAATAAATTAAAATAGATTAAGAGTTTTTATTTATTGTTTATTTGTGTTAATATTTGGAAATTTACAGTAACTGTTTGTATTAGCTGGCGATAACAGTATCGACTACATAATAAATAGTTTCTTATAAATATTTTTATTATTTCATTTTAATTAGATAAAAATAGTATTACTATTTTCTTAAGATTCATTGATGATTTTTTCAAATACATAACTTTTGCGTAATGTATCATTTAATATACTATAATTTTATTACTGTTATGGGATAATTACATAGATTTTCATATTTGTTTATGTTATTATTTAAGTTTTACAATATTGTATCAGCATTTAATATAGTGTTAATAATAAAGCAATTTTTGTATCAAATTTTATTTTCATATAAAATAAATATAAAAATATTGTTAAAATGTATTGACTATTAGAATATTTGATGGTATAATCATTAATGCATTAGCGCTAGTAGCTCAGCTGGATAGAGTGCTTGACTACGAATCAAGAGGTCAGGGGTTCGAGTCCCTTCTAGCGCACCAAAAGCGGTCAACTATATGGTTGACCGCTTTTATTTTATAAAAATTTTAATAAAAATACGAATATGTATAATATGAATTATAATTCCTAAACTATTATAAAAGCAAATACTTTAAGGAGATGTTTTATGAGAGCCACTGGAGTTGTAAGAAGGATAGATGATTTAGGAAGAATAGTTATTCCTAAAGAAATAAGAAGAACAATGAGAATGAAAGAAGGAGATCCACTAGAAATATTTATTGATGCTGATGGTGAAATAATATTAAGAAAATATTCTATGATGGACAGTATGACTTCTTTGAGTCAAAAATATGCTGATAGTTTGTATAAAATCAGTGGTTTAAGCTGTGTGATATGTGATGGCGATAAGGTTGTATCATATGCTGGACCAGGTAAAAAAGAAGCTTTAGGTAGAGATATAACTAGTGAAGTAGAGGATATTTCTGTGTCAAGAATGTCATATTTTAAACAGTTTCCTAATGAAAAAAAGATTTTTGTTTATAGCGGGGCAGAACTTGGAGCGGTTGGTATTACACCTATAATAACTGGGGGGGACTGTGCGGGTACGGTATCACTTCTGTCGGAGCATGACCAAATTCTGAGTGATGGACAGAAAAAATTGTTAGTTTTAACTGCAACACTATTAGCTGAAAATCTTCAACCATAGAAAAAACAGACAGTAATTAAACTGTCTGTTTTGTTTTTATATAGTAATATATGGATTATTATTTAATTTTAAATTAGAAGTTTGTCTTTTTCATTTCGAAGTAAGCCTGTGGATGTGCACAAACTGGGCAAACTACAGGAGCTTTAGGGCCATAATGAACATGACCACAGTTTGAGCAGTACCATGCAACCTGTTCTTCTTTTTCAAAAACTTTATCATTTTCAATATTTGAGAGTAGTTTGAGGTATCTTTCTTCGTGATCTTTTTCAATTTTTGCTACTGCTTCAAATAGGTAAGCAATTTTTGTAAAACCTTCTTCTTTAGCATCAGCAGCCATTTGTGTGTACATTTCTGTGTGTTCATAGTTTTCACCAGCAGCTGCATCTTTCAAGTTTTCGATTGTTGATGGAATACTGTCATTATGAAGAAGTTTGAACCAAATTTTTGCGTGTTCTTTTTCGTTGTTAGCTGTTTCAATAAAGAGGTCAGAAATCTGGTTGTAACCTTCTTTTTTAGCTTGTGAAGCATAATATGTGTATTTGTTTCTTGCCTGGCTTTCACCAGCAAATGCTGCCATCAAGTTTGCTTCTGTTTTTGTACCTTTCAAATTCATAGTAAATTTCCTCCAAGTTTTAATGTAAAATACTATTTAACGCTAAATAGCATGTTTTGATTTTTCTAGGCAACTTTTGCAAGTGCCGTCAAATAGAATTTGGTGAGCGTTCACCTCTCTGCCGCCAATACCATGACACATGTCATTGATTTCTACCATATAAGGTATGTTTAAATCACACACTTCACCACATATATTACATTTGAAATGATAGTGAGGTATAAGATTATGGTCAAACCTATCTGCAGAACCAAATATTTTCACCCTTGCAAGATCGTTCGAATCACAAAGTTTATTCAGATTGCGATATACAGTTGTACGACTTATCTGTGGATATTGCTGATGTAGATAGTTATAAACATCATCAGCTGTAGGATGGTTAGCCAATGCAAAAACAGCATCGAGTGTCAAAGTTCGCTGAAATGTGTTTCTTTGATTCATTAACTTTTCTCCCTTTTGACACCATGGTAGGTATCTTAATGATATAATATACCATTAAGTTTTAAATGTCAATAGGTAAATGCAATTATTTTACAAAATTTGGATAAATTTTTCGTATAGATTTAGTATTCTTTGATTTAGTATTCTCTATATGATATATACAAATATATAACTTCAAAACAATCTATATATTACTTTTTGTTTTTATAATTTATATATTACATATTATCTAGTGCTTTTGCTAGACATTCGGCGAATGCTCGGCCAGAGTTTTTTGCTTGACTTAATGTAGATCCATGAGTTCCTATTTCTACTAATATACTACCTGTTGTAAGTTGCTGATTATAATTGCGATAGTCGAATAAAATAGGACGAGCAAGATTTGGGTATGTTTTTGATATTTGATTTTGCACTGTGGTGGCAAATTTTAGATTTTCCTTGTAATTTGGCATATTCATATATCCGTTGTCAGCCCCACTGATAATCATAATTTGGGCGTATTTTGTACCGTCTAAAGTTACAGTAGGACTTATAATTGTTCCGCTTCGTTCTACGGCATCTCTATGAATATCAAGCACAATTTTTATAGATGGATATTTTTCTAAATATTTTTTGACAGTTTCTTTGCTTTTATCGTAGCTACCATTATATGAAGGGTAGTCATGCAGTGTGGAGTCTTGAATTGTATTATATCCAAGTTTATTCAAAGTATCAGTCATAACTTTTCCAACTGCTACCATGTTTAAGTTTGTATCAGTATTTCTGTAAGCATAATTAGGGTTAAATGGCATATCAGCTGTAGGAACATAACTTTCGGTGGCATGGGTATGCATGATAAGTATTTGCGGATTGTCACTGTTTTTTTCTGCTTTGAATCCAACTGGTGAAAGCATGATGCTTTTTACTTCCGATGAATTTAAGTGAGTTAAGTTTTTTACATAACATTCATCTTTTTTAATAACAATATTACTTTCTTGACTTGCGAAAAATTCTTCACTGACATTGTAATTAGGATTTATAGAATTGGAAGAATTAGAATGGCTTGTATCATTTTTTTTCTCGGATAAAAAATCGAACGAGAAGTCTTTAAATGGATTAACACCATTTGCGATATTTGTGATGGAAACGTTTTTCAAGTATTCAAATGATCCTAATGGATTTATTGCACTTACTACAATTCTTGGAATAAGCGAAAGAATACTTATTAAAATTATTGCGGGAAGAAAAAATAGAGCTGTATTAAAAATTTTTGTTATTTTTTGCAAAAAATCACCACCAATATCAATATCTTACCTTTGATTATATGAAATAATATGGTATAATATAACAGTTCTAGAAAATAAATTTGACAATTTATAAATTGTTACAAAAAAACACTTGCAATTTGTAGATTTTAATGGTATTATAATTTATACTGTCACAGTTAACTAAAGGAGGTGGGATCATGCCAAATATTAAATCTCAGAAAGACAGAGTAGTTCAGTCAAAGAAGGAAAACCTTCATAACAAAGCTGTGAAAAGTAACCTTAAAACAGTTATCAAAAAAGCAGACATTGCTTTAGCTGATGGTTCCGCTGACGCACAGAAGGCAGTTGTAGCAGCTGTATCAACAATTGACAAAGCTTGTTCAAAGGGTATTCTTCACAAAAACACAGCAGCTAGAAAAATTTCTAGAATGATGAAAAAAGCTAACGCTGCAAAATAATTTGTTAAATAATGACCGCTCCTTGGAGCGGTTTTTGTTTTTATTATTAAAATTTATTAAAATAAGAATATTTAAACTAATTTTTGTTTAATTTAAACCCGAAATTTAAGACTTTTTGACAATTGAAAAAAACAAATATACTTAGTATGATATATATAAATAATAAAATAAATATCAATAATACAGCTGAGATATCTCTACCATATCACCGTAAATGATATAATTATTGAAATTTTGTGATGGCTGAGTATGCTTAAATTATTTTATGAGACGGATTTCTCAATTTGTAGACGCAGAAATGCGTTTTGTGGTATTTATAGAAGAAAACAGGAGGAATTATGGATAAATTTTTTGGCATTAGAGAAAAAGGTTCATCGGTAAAGGTAGAAATTATCGGTGGACTTACAACATTTATGACAATGGCGTACATTTTAGTTGTTAACCCTCTTACTATTTATCAAGGTAATATTAAGATTTTTAATGGCGTCTTTTTTGCTACATGTATAGCTTCTTTTGTAGGCACACTCCTTATGGGTGTATATGCTAAAGCTCCTTTAGCTCAAGGACCGGGAATGGGGTTAAATGCAACATTTGCTTATGCAATGATGCCAGCTATGGCGGTTTTAGTAGGAAATCCTGCTCTTGATATTATTTCGTCATATCAGATGGCATTATCAGTTGTGTTTATGTCAGGTATTCTTTTCATATTTATCACAATATTCGGACTTAGAGAAATGGTGGTTGAAGCGATACCTTCTTCTATTAAATCAGCTATAAGCGGTGGCATCGGACTTATGCTTGCCATTGTTGGAATGAAAAATGCAGGCTTACTTGTTGCTGATGAAGCAATTATTATAAATATTACTTCATTTAAAGATATTTCAAACTCTGCAACTATGGCAGCTCTTCTTTGCCTTTTCGGATTGCTTCTTATGACAGTTCTTTATGCAATGAGAGTGAAAGGGTCTATTCTTATTGGTATTATTGTTACAACAGTTCTTGGATATTTTCTTGGGGTTTCAGTTTTACCTGAAACATTCTCTTTTAGTATATCGCAACAGTTTGCAGACTTTATGCAAGTTTCCTTGTTTAAACTGGATTTCTCAATATTCACACAAGGAAATTTCTTACAAATGATTTCGACAGTAACTGTTCTCATAATTTCTTTCTCTTTGTCCGATATGTTTGATACATTAGGGACAGTTCTTGCTGTTTCGAAAGAAGGTGGATTGGTAGATAAAGATGGAAATGTTCCATTTATGAAAAAAGCACTTATGTCTGATGCAGTAGCAACAACGGTAGGTGCATTGACAGGAACATCGACAGTTACTACTTTTATCGAATCTGCAGCTGGTATAGGTGAAGGAGCTAAAACAGGTCTTTCAAGTGTTGTTGTGGCTATTTTATTCCTTGTAAGTATTTTGCTTGCACCAGTAATGACTCTTATTCCTGGTTATGCCACAGCGCCGGCACTTATCTTTGTAGGTGCTCTAATGCTTAAAAATCTTAAAGATGTTGAATTTGAGGATATTACGGTTGCAGTTCCTGCATTGCTCACCATATTCCTTATGCCACTAACATCTTCAATTGCAACTGGTATTGCAATGGGAATAATAAGCTATGTTGTTATTAAAGTTCTTACTGGTAAAATTAAAGAAATTAAACCTCTCACATTTGTACTTGCCGCATTATTTGTACTTAAATTTGTTGTAGGTATTTAATTAATATAAATAATAAAATCTCCTATGTGCATTTAGCATATAGGAGATTTCTTTTGTAGTGAGTTAAATTTCGATTTGTAGCGCTTATATTATGGCAATAGTTTTATATACATAAATACAAGTGTGTGCTAAATAAGACGTATTTAATGAGCTAGAGAATACATTTGCTTTTTACAAATTACTATAATAATATCAAATGATTTTTGATGTGAAATGATATAATTGTATTAAATCTATATATATAAAAATCCCCTTCGAACACCGAAGGGGATTAAATATAAATTTAAGCTTTAATTTGTAAATTTACAAATTATTTTGCTGCTTCTGCAAGGCAGAGAGCAACTGCATCCATAATTCTGTTAGATGTGAGTGTTGCACCAGAAACTGTATCTACATCACATGAGTTGCTTTCAGCAATTTTTGCTGGGATTTTTTCCAAAGCAGCTGAAGCGATTGACTGTGTTTCGTGATTTTCAACGATAACAACTTCGCTGATTTTTCCTTCTGCAACAGTAACTTTAACTGTCATGTCACCTTCTTGACCAGCAACTGTAGATGTATATTCACCATCTTTAATAGGTGTAGACATATCGAAACGGCTTTCAGCGTCTACTTTTTCTGTTTTAGCAAACATATCTTCTGTAATAACAGTCTGTGCATCTTTCATTTTGTATTCAGCTGCCATATCTGTTGTCATAGCTGTTCTAGCTGCAATTCTACCGAATACAATTGGACCCATAACGCCTGTACCACCAGATACAAATTTACCCCAAATACCGCCAACACATTCGCCAGCAGCGTAAAGACCTGGGATTGCGTTTCCATCAGCATCAAGTACCTGTGCCTGTGTGTTAGTTTTAACACCACCAAGAGTCATAACGCAAAGAGCGTGGAGAGGTACTGCATAGTATTTGTTGCCTTCAACTTTGTTAACTGCAATATTGTATGTGCTGTTAAGGCTTTCTTCTGTGAATTCACGACCAAATTCATCAGTTGTTTTGTTTTCAACATTTTCGTTGTATTTGTTAACTGTGTTAACGAGGTTTTCAGCTGGCATATCAAGTTTTTCAGCAAGTTCTTCAAGTGAAGATGCTGTTACAACAAATTTGTTGTATGGGTTACCTGGAGCGTAGAAGAAATCCCAGAACATAGCAGCGCCGTTTGCAGAAGCATCTTTGATGATGTTATCTGTAAAGATATCATACTGAATTGCTTCTGGCTGTTCTTCAAGAGCAACTTCTCTTATATCAACAGCTTCTTCTGTTTCATCAACAAAACGGTTACCTTCTTTGTTTACACAGATACCACCTGTTTTCCACATATATGTAGAAGCTATTTTACCAGGACCTACACCTGTATCAAGACCCATTGGGAATGTTGGGATGTAACCCATAACTTCTTCATCAATATAAGCGCCAACATTCTGCATCATGTAGATACCATAACCATCTGCTGCGCTTGAACCACCTGGAAGGTAGTTTGAACCATTTTTTGTAAATGCACCAAGCATATTGAGGTTACCTGAGTAACCACCTGTTGCCATAATAACACCATGTGTTGATGTGTAAAGAACTTTTTCACCATCAGCATTAGTAGCTAATACAGAAAGAACCTGACCAGCTTCATTATTGATAAGCTGATTAGCTGTTGTCTGGAAATCAATTGTGATTTTTGAATTTTCTGCTACAACAGCATCAAGAATTTCATGAGCAGCTGATTTATATTTTTTAGCATCATGTGGTGTTGGTTTGTAAGATCTTTTTACTGAGTAAAGTGCATGTTCTGGAGCGAATACTGACATTGTACCAGTTTCACGATCTTTTGAGAACTGATTGTCTGACAAACCATTGTCCCAAAGCCATTGAATAGCGTCAACATCTTCATCAACGAAAGCACGGATAAGTTCTTCATTACCTTTCTGTGCACCGTTTTTAAGGATATCCTGTACAAAAGATTCTTTTGTATCTTCAACGCCGTCAATTTCCTGAATGATTGTTTCAGCACCTGACATTGTACCACCAGTGAAGTTCAAAGAACCACCTGTTGTTGATGTTTTTTCAAGAACAATAACGCTTTCAGCGCCATTATCAACTGCTTCGATAGCTGCAGCAAGACCTGCTGCGCCTGCACCTACGATAACTACATCGGCTGTTTTTGTCTGGTCAGCTTCAACCTGTGGAACTTCGTTCTTAACAGATGGTGAGCAAGCTACCATTGAAAAAGCCATAGCCAAAGTAAGTACAATAGCTGTAAGTTTTTTCATAACTTAATATCTCCTATAAAAATTTAAGTATATTACAAACGATATGTTTGCTATATATTATATTACTATTAGATAAAAATATATCAATAGTTAAAACATTACTAAAAATATAAAAATCATAATAAGAAGGTGAAAGTTCACAAATAAATAATTATATGGTACAATATATTAAAAATATAAATATATGAGGTATTTGATGAAAACAACAATGAAGGTCTTATCGAAAGATGTTATATCAGCTTTTATGGAGACACTTGATTTTGATATTCTTGGAGTTTCATATCTCAATGAAAATTCTGTAAGAAAAAGCCAGCGTGTTATAATGAACAACTATAAAATTCTTGTTATGTTGCATGGAAAAGCAGGAATACACATGGGAAAAAACATATACTATACAAGTCAAGGAGATTGCGTATTGTTTTCTCCTGGGTCACTCTATCATGCCGAAATTTTAGGCGACGAAAGTTGCGAGTTTTTTTCAATTAACTTTTCTTTTCAATCGTTATCACAACAGAAAAATTTTTCGGATACTTTAGGTTTGAGTAATGTCTCTATTTACCCACAAGCAGTTTCAGAGTTGTCTGTAAACACATTTTATTATGTATTAAATGAAGCAATAGAGGAAAGGGATGGGCATTACCTAAGTGTATTGCTATTACTACAAAGATTGATAGCATTGGTTATTTATAACGGGCAAAAAAGTATTTTGAAAAATGATGTCAAGTTGTTTTCTGATAGTGAAGAAAAACTCGTTATGCAATGTCATAGTTATGTTATAAATAACCCTTCTCTTGCAGTAACGGTAGAAGACCTATGTAATATATGTAATGTTTCGCAAAGTTATCTGTATAAAAGCTTTAAGTCTGTTTTAGATATGTCATGTAAGGAATTTATAACGTCTACTAAGCTTGAAATGTCAGCTCGTGCTTTGATGCAGACAGATAAAAATATAAGTCAAATAGCTTTCGAAAATGGGTTCAGTAACGCTTATCGGTTCTCAAATATATTTAAAAAAAATTATGGTATTTCGCCAAGTGCTTATAGAAAACTAGGAAAATAAATATACGCCCTAAGTTATAATCTTAGGGCGTAGTATTATGCGTAGATTTCTTGAAATTTTTCTATAAGTGCATCTATATTTTCTTCTTTAGTAGCCCAATCGGTACAAATTCTCACAATAGAATGGGTTTCATCAATTTTTTCTGTAACTGCAACAACAAAATATTTGTTTAACTCTTCTAGTTTGTCATTTTCTAGTATTATAAATTGCTGATTGGTAGGTGAGTCATAAGCAAATTCAATTCCTAATTTCTCAAATGCTGCTTTGAGCTTGTTTGCAAGTGTAATAGCATGATCACCAGCTTTTTTGTAAAGATTATCTTCACCAAACATAGGGATAAATTGAATTCCTAAAAGTCGACCTTTTGCTAATAGGCCGCCATTTTGTTTTATGTTATATCTAAATCCTTTTTTCATTGAATCGTTTGTTATAACCACTGCTTCTCCAAATAGGCAACCCATTTTTGTGCCACCTATGTAAAAAATATCGCAGAGTTCTGCATAATCCGACAATGTTAAATCATTTTTAGAGCAGGAGAGTGAGTAGCCAAGTCTAGCACCGTCCAAATAAAGAGGTAGATGATATTTATGACAAATTTCACTGAGTTGTGATAGTTCTGATTTAGAGTAGATAGTGCCAAATTCAGTAGGATTTGATATATATACCATACCCGGTTGTACAAAGTGGCAATCACCTTTATGTTCTAAAACCGCTTTTTCTATTTGCCAAGGACGAATTTTACCATCGCCGCTAGCCATGGCTATAACTTTATGCCCACCAGCTTCAATAGTCCCAGTTTCATGCGTGTTTATATGCCCACTTACGGCTGATAAAACACCTTCAAATGGCTTCAGGTAAGATTGAATAACGGTTTTATTAGTTTGAGTTCCACCAACTAAAAAATGGATATCTGCATTAGGTGCATTGCACGCTTTTTTAATTAGCTCTTTGGCTTTTTCGCAATATACATCTTGACCATACCCGACAGTTTGCTCCATGTTTGTTTTTACCATAATGTCAAGAATTTCTGGCATAGCGCCCTCATTGTAGTCACATTCAAAATGTATCATAGTGCAATCTCCTTTTTATATAATTTATATAAGTATAACATGTGATTTTGACTTTGTTAATATGATTTTCTAAAGTTTGGGGTAAACTACAAATTATACTATTTTATATAATGCTTTTCGTCGTATTGCACATAAAATATGCTAATATATATTAAACTTTCAACTTAATTATATAAACAAAAATAAATAAAAAACATTTATATAAAAAGAGATATAATAAAATGTTTTGTATTATTTTAATATAGAGATAAAATTATAAAATAAAAAAGCTGTCTTTGTGAATGACAGCTTTTTTATTTCTTATTCTAAAATTATTTGTGCTGGATATTTTGCAATTTCAATATTGTCAACACTTTCTTGTCCATAAACATTCGTCATAGCTTTGTTGAATGCATCTTTTGCTTCATCTGAAACACAGGCAAGAATTAGACTATATTTGAACATTGCTTTGCAGTGCCATTTAACAGCCCCACCAGCTGATTCTTTTTCTGGATCCACTGTTGTTTCAACGGTAGGACTTCCTATGCCATCTACTGCGTTTTTAGCATAGATTTGACCAAAGTTTTCTTGTGTAAAATAATCCATGATGAATAAAGCAGCCTCTTTATCCACATCACTGAATTCTGATAATTTTTCGTAAAATTCTTGTTCGCTTATATCTTCGATATCTTTTCCAAACCTTGCTATAAAGGCATCAAGTCTTTCATCAACTTCTTCATCTGAAATCTCCAGTGAAGTTTCGCCAATATCAACTGTAAAAATATTGTTTTCACACATATTAACATCAATTTCATTTATAACTTCAGCATCTGTATTGGTGAAATCACCTGTAACTGTTTTACCACGAATGGTTGAATATGTATCCGTTGCATAAGAATCTGTTACCACATAATTTGCAAGAGCCCACTGAACAATTTCGGCAAGTTCTTTTTCAGAAAGCTTTCCGTCAAATGAAAAATCATTGATAACGCAGGCTGTTGCAATAGCCAAATGGGCTGATTCATCAAGACCGAATCCAGGGAGAGTCTCACTTGATACGAACATATCAAAAGATAAAACATTTTTATGGCCAAAATGTAGGAATGCCTGTTGGACACCACGAATTGTGCCTATAGTGAAATTTGATTCATCACTATATGGACCGTGCTGATAAAGATCTATATTGTCTTCACCATTGTGAGCGCTGCAGCGTACACGAGAAACATTTGTATTGTTTGAGTCAACAACAACAATCATATCCATATTTGTTGGAATGGAGACATCCGAACCATCACCAGCAAGAAGAATACTATAAGGAAATGAATATATTGTTGGTTTTCTATCTCTGCCGTAAATTTGACTCCATGTAAGAAGAGCTTCTTTGAAACGAGCCTGAGACATTTCAACATTGTCTTTTCCGTAGCGCTCCCGGAAAAATTCATTGTATTTTCCGTCAATAACATTATCTAATAATTTCTGACTTTCTAACATATTTATTTACCTCTTGACTATTTTTCTGTATTGGTATTGTCACAGGCAAAACCAAGTTTTATTATCATATTATATATTATTATAACATATATAAAGATATTTAGTAAATATGATTTTGTATAATAGGCTTTAAAGACAAATGTTTATAATTAAATATAAAACATTATAAATAAAAGATGTATTTCTTTATAACTATCTATTTTATTATTATTCGTATATTAAATTGTTTATTAGCAGTTATCGATGTTTTTCTATGTAAGTTTAAAAAATAGAATTGTATTTATAATGGTTTTATCAGTAACACTAATATTTCTTTTAATCAAATTTGGAATTTTATATGC
>JAHHTS010000069.1 GCA_020024475.1 Oscillospiraceae bacterium | reverse complement strand
CGGGTTAAGTTTACAGTTAATGCACGAACGATTTCTATCAGATTACAAACAAAATAGCAATAAACAATACAAATTATTTAACTTATGAAAAAAATGAACCGTAGCAAACGACTGAATAACGAGCGATGGTGTCAGAAGAGCAGAATTTTAAAGTTGCTCTTCCTATTCACTTTTGCGGGGTGGTTACATTTGTCCGCCTCTGTTTATTCGCAAGAAACTAAACTAAATTTAAAAGTGACAAAGGCTTCGTTAGAAAATGTCATGAACAGCATTAGATCACAGTCACAATTCAGCTTCTTTTTTGATGACGATGCTGTCAAAAAAATATCCAATATTACATTGGATGTCCAAAATGCAAGTGTTGAAGAAATTTTGACAACATGTCTTGTCAATACGGAATATTCCTTTCGCATTTTAGACAAAACAATCATTTTGTTTCGCGAAAAAGAGATGCAAGATGATAAAAAACAATCTTACATTATTAAAGGAAAGGTTGTTGATGAAAAGAATATCCCTATGGGAGGAGTTACCATTCGCCTGGATGGTACGCAATTAGGCGTTGCCACAGATGTGGAAGGACGTTTTTCAATCACTCTTCCTCAAGCACAAGGAAAGTTGGTATTTTCATTTATCGGGTACAAGACGCAAATTATTGCTTTTACATCTGGTAAAGAACTGACCGTTAAAATGCAAGAAGATGTTTCAAATCTCGAAGAAGTACAAGTTGTGGCATATGGATCTCAGAAAAAGCGTACCGTAGTTAGTGCTATATCTTCTGTAAAATCAGAAGATATAAAAGAATTGCCAACACATAGTTTGGAAAATCTGTTACAAGGTCATATGGCGGGAGTTGAGGTTAGCAATATTTCCGGTTCACCCGGAGGTGGAGGTTCTATCGTAAGCATCCGCGGATATAATTCATTACCAGTAAATGGAGAGAGCGTTGACAGACGCTATGGCACTCCGCTATATGTTATTGACGGGGTACCAATGCAGGTCTTTACATCCAATATTACTGGTAGTAATACATTATCTGATTTAGATCCTTCCATGATAGAATCCATTGAAGTATTGAAAGATGCCGCTTCTGCAGCTATTTATGGTTCTCGCGCAGGTAACGGGGTGATTCTGATTACAACAAAGAAAGGTCGTGCTAGTCAAGCTCGTTTTTCTGCAAATGTTTCGTATTCAGCATCTTGGTTGCCAGAAGCTCCGATTCAATCAGGAGGAAGTTACGAACGTTACTACCATTTAAATGCATTACGCAATAGTGTAGCACCCTACCAAACGGCTGATGGAGAATGGAAAATACCGACTTCATACGAAGAAGTTTTTGCAAATAAAAAATATCACGGTCCTATGTTTGGCTGGTTTGGAGGTACCACTCGCCCTAAAAATTCCATTATATTACAAGACAGTTTGAATCCCTTTTACAATAATTCGACACATTGGTATCGTCAGAATTATAGAACAGCTAAAGTACTAACTGCTAATATTCAAGCTGCTGGCGGAAATGAAAAAATGAGATATATTGTCGGTGCCGGATATTATGATGAAGATGGAATTGCTGTCAATACGGGATTTACACGTTTTAACGTAATGTCTAATTTAACTGCTTTTCCGACAAAACGGTTAAGAATGGATACTCAATTGGCTTTGTCATATAGTGATAGAAGTCGCGGACAAAATGCCGGTAGTGGGGCATCTAAAATAGAAGGTGTTAGCTCTGATGCTAATAAAACTTCTACTTTACTACCAGGTAATGGTATTGTAGGTGAACGAATGACAGAAATTTTAAACGAAGTATCAGAGAAAAATCAGAGCTATTCTTTGCGTTATAATATGGTATTGGATTATGAAATAATCCGTAATCTGCACTTGAAGGCATCTGCTGGAGTTGACTTTAATCAACAGAATCAGAATACATTCAAGCCATCAATATTAGATGCATACACCCATTTTTCGGAATCTGAAGGTACTATTGGACGTGCAGTAACTCTTCTTAATGAAAATCTGCTAACTTATGAATTCCATCATTTGGATAAACATAATTTTAATATTATGTTAGGTTTGTCCTTTCAAAAAGACCAATCATTTACAAACAAAGGTAAAGGTATGAATGGTCCAAATGATAAAGTACATTATGTTGGTTCTTCCGGTTGGGGAGGAGATAATGGTCTTAATAACACGGCAGGATCAGGAGAAAATCCGTATTATGTCTCTGCATTTGAGTACAATTCTGATTTCACAGAAGAACGTATGAACAGTTACTTCGGTAGATTGACATATAATTTCAATGAAAAATATATGCTGGAAGCTACGATGCGTCGAGATGGCTCTTCTGTATTTGGCGAAGATGTTCGATGGGCAACATTCCCATCGCTTGCTGCCGGTTGGGCATTTTCACAAGAAAATTTTATGAAAAAGTTCTATTGGCTGAGTTTTGGCAAAATCAGAGCTAGTTGGGGTGTCTCTGGACAAAAATTTTCACAGCGCTATTTAAGTCAAGGTTTGATGATGCCTCATGGAACATTTCATGGGAATGTGGGTATCATACCTGATTTAAATGGTGGAGTTATCAATAAAAAATTAAGTTGGGAAGAGACTAATCAATTCGATTTAGGATTAGATGTCAGTTTTTTAGATTATCGTTTACACGCAGTAGTAGATTATTATTATCGTTATACTAAAGGACAGTTGAATATGATTGAACTTCCCGGTGATGTATTCTATCACGCGTTTCAATGGCAAAACGGTATGGCCGTTTCTAATCAAGGTTTGGAAATTGAATTGGAAGCAGACATTTTCCGGAATACAGAATTAAAATGGAGAATGAAATTTAATGTATCTCGTAATTGGAATCGTTTTGAAAAAAGTGCTGATGGTTTTGACTTTGGAGAGCAAGTTGTTGGTAAACCATTACATCAATTAAAGGTTTATAAAACAGAAGGATTCTATAATTCACAAGGAGAAGTTCCTATGTATTATCTTGCCGATAGAAGCCAACAGCCTCTCTATACAGGAAATACTGCTGGAATTTTCATGGCAGGAACTCGCCGTATTGTCGATCTAAATGGAGATGGCAAGATTTCAGAAAGCGACACTTATTTTGCAGCTAGTCCGTTACCATTGGCGCATGGAGGTTTTATGAATCGTTTACAATGGAGAGGATTTGATTTAAACATATTCTTTAACTATTCTATTGGGCGGCATATTATCAGGGCATACGACGATAGAAGTATGGAGGTTAAATCCAATTCTTTTCCAATTTTTGTTGATTTAAAAAAGGTCAATGCATGGACAGCCCCTAATTCTAAAGCTGACTACCCACAAGCACAAATGTATATGTATTTGAAAGATCAGTATACAGGGCGTTATGATAGTGACATAGAAAATGTAAGTTTCATTCGATTGAAACAAATTACATTGGGATACAATTTAAGTGAAAAAGTTACTAAAAAATTAAAACTTCAGAGTGCCCGAGTTTTTGTGACAGGTGAGAATTTGTTTATACTGTCCAATTACTCCGGAATTGACCCTGAATTAGTTGATCCAACCCAAGGAGTTGATTTTATGGGAACGTATCCTTTACCCCGCAAATTTACTGTTGGATTGTCTGTAAACTTTTAAAATTATGGAGGCTATGAAAAAAATATTAACATTTTTATTATTCTTTCCTTTATTTTCATGTAACAAGTGGTTGAATGTAGAGCCAGAAACGGCCATAACATTCGGTAACTATTTTAAAAATGAAAGTGAGGTTGAAGCATTCTACAACAGTATAGGATGTAATATGAAATACATATGTATTGGAAAAGAACCTTATTTCTATATATCTATTGATGCTGATTATCTGACTTATGACCTCAAAGGCTATGCGACTTTAGATCCAGAAACTTATTTACCAGAAGAATCACAAACATTATCTGATAGTTGGGCCAATTACTATAATGTAATTTATTTAGCTAATGCCATGATTGAAAATGAATACCGCTATGAAAATATTTCTAAAGAACGCACAAATTTCTGGTTGGCTCAAGCACATTTTGCCAAAGCAATGACTTATTTTAGGATTGCACAAATTTGGGGTGATGCACCCATTGTAAAAAATTCAGAGTCCATCGATCCTGTTGGGAAAAGCCCAGCATTAGATGTTTTGGATGAAGCTGCTAAAGAAGCAAAATTGGCATTAAATTTACCGACTTTTGATCAGCTAAAAGATTCTAAAGGTAATCAAATTACATCAAAACAATATGCTAGTTTGGGAACTGTGAAAACTTTACTTGCTAATATTTATGCTTGGATGGGAGGATTGACCGGAAATGCCGAATATTGGACTTTAGCAGAATCATACGCATCTGACGTGATTGACGGTAGGGCAGGAGTATATCAGCTGGAATCTATGGAGACACTTGTACCCAATGTATTCGGTAAAAAGAGAAAAAGCGATGAAGTAATTTTTTGCATTGACAATGATCCTTTGGATTATGATAATCGATATCTATATTCATATGAGGCTAAGCAACCGGGTCAAATGTTGTTGTCATTTCCCTATACGACAACCGATTCTTCCGCTATAGCTGATCTTGCAATAGATTATTATGATCAATATAATAAGATATTTGTTTCTACTGTCAAGAAAATTTTCCGCGAAGAAAAAGATGCTCGCAGACGAGAATATTGGCATGAACTAGGAACATTGAAATATAAATCAACAAGCGGGCAATATGTAACAACCAGTTATGCACATATAGCTAAATGGCGCGATGTAGTTATTCAAGAAAACACTGAAATTGTACAGACAAGACCTGTTATTGGATCCGATTGTGACTGGGTAGTATGGAGACTTGCGGATTTGATATTGCTACGTGCAGAATGTCGTGCACGCTTAAATCGAGCTGACGCAATAACAGACTTAAATAGAATACGAAATCGTGCAGAGTTGCCTAATTACGACAATTCGCAAGCACATGATTTGAGACGTGAAATTTTTGAAGAAAGACGTAGAGAGTTATTTGGTGAAGGACATTTCTATTTTGATATTGTTCGTAATGGATATTATAGAGAATATTTACAAGGAGAGTTCAAAAATCTGACACAACAAGATGTTCTTAATGGAGCTCTTTATACTCCCGTCAATGCAATTGCATTTACTAAAAATACATTAATGACACAAAATACTTATTGGCAATGGAAAAAATAACATATCTATTGAAAAGCATACTTTTCATTTTTCTATTAGGGGTTACTTCCTCTTGTACTAAGTGGAATTACGAAGACGGAGGATTGGCTCATGGAATACATGATTGCTCTATGTGGGATTATTTTAAAAAACAACCTTATGATTGGGATTCTACCATGATTATGATAGAACATGCTGGTATGAGAGATGTATTCGAAGGGAAAGGAGAATATGGACAGATAACATTTTTAGGAGTGACCAATCTTAGCATTCAAACCTATTTGTTGCAAAATAAGATGAGTCAAGTGACAGATATGTCGCCAGAATTTTGCAGAAAAATCTTATCAAAACTAATTATTCCACGTCGTCTAATGGTATCTGACATTCCTCGAGGAGAGAGAATTGCCAGTACCGGAGCAGAAGTTGGCGGTATGAAGATTCAAACATTGGATAGTGAATTATTTATGTGGACTCATCAAGAACCTTATATGGGGATTTTAGATGTTGGCGAAATTGCTTTGTATTTTCATATGAATGGAGCTGCTAGAGATCTTCGTATTTATTCTACTGATATCCAAACAAGCAATGGCGTAGTGCAGGCTTTAGGTTATGATTTTATATTTGATAATATCAATAATTAATAGATTATGAACAAGTTATTATATTTCATCATATTATTAGGAAATATTTGTCTATTGGGGTGTAACAAACCTGATATAGGTTATCTGTATACCGATACAGCTGCTTTTTCAATTGATACTTTAAGAATTATACGTTTTTCTAATTTGCAAAAGAAAATCAGAAATTTGGAAAATAAGTTTAATTCTTATCCGGCAGATATACTTACTTTATTAGAGGAAACGGATTCATTGGAAATTGACTATGCAGAAAAAGAAAAAATTCGAATAGAAATGTTTGAAGAGTTCGAAAAATTAAGGAAACAATACAATAATGCTTCTGAAGCTGAAAAACCATATTACCAACAACTGTTAGATGAATATGAAAAAAAATATATTTATTATAAAGACATTGTCGTTTGGGAGGTTGAGAAAGCGATTCAAAATAATAAAAGTATTATAATGGACAAGTGTGATAATAAAAATCTACAAGATCCATATTCTATTCGAGATGAAATCGCACAACTCAAGACACAAATAGATAAAGCTGTACCTTGGACAACAGCACAATTAGAGCAAATTTTAGGTACACAACCTCTCTTCTATTCGCTTGCTGAAATCAAAACCGTAAATGGAACAGAAGCTGCTAATGATTTTGCCAACCATCTGACTATACTCGGAGGTGGGCGTATGTATGTTGATTCAAAAATAGATGCTCCAGAAGGTCTATATTTCATATCCTTAAAGGTTGAAAATGAAGGACATTCGGCTATACTAAAAGACATTTTTACATTTATATTAGAATAAAATATATTGTTATGAAATTGTTGTATTTCTGTTTTATGATATTGCTGATTGGTATGTATTTTCCAATTACAGCACAGATTACGTTCTCTAACAAGTCATACCCAAGTGCCATGACAGAAGCAAAAAAAGAGAAAAAAGGGCTGTTTCTTGATTTTTATGCAGATTGGTGTGAACCTTGTAAGATCATGGAAAAAGAAGTATTTGTTTTGCCGGAGGTGGGCGAATATTTTGATAAACATTTTATTTGTTTAAAGATAGATGTTGAAAAACCAGAAAATAAGGAGATTGTGCAAAAATATCAAGTAAATGCATTACCGACCATGCTGTTTATTAATAATAAAGGAGAAGTATTGCAGGTGCTAAATGGTGTCGCTACTCCTGCGGATTTCCTTCATCAGGCAATGATAGCAACGGGTGAAGCTCTTAGTTTTGAACAATTATATATAAAATTAAAAAAAGACAAGAAAAATCTTGAACTTAAACAGGAATTTCTAGCACGTGCTCCGGTATTTATCAGTACTCAACAAGGGTATGAGCGAGAAAAATGGACGACCCGTATTGAGACTATTTTTGATGAATACTTACGGACAAAAACAATAGCTAACATGGCTAATCCTAATGATTTCATTTTACTGACCATGTTCTATAACAAAAAAGCAAAAATAGATCCAATTTTCGATGCTTTGGTGTCTAATTATTCACTTTATGTTGAAAATGTCGGTGAAGCGAAAATAAATAGATATCTTGTTAGTCTATTCAATAGCTATATAATTTCATTATGCCGTGAAGGAAAAACCGAATATAAACAAGAATTGGAACGTATAAATGGAGATCTAAAAATTATTTATGGTAATATCCCGTTTGGGAAGCTAACTGCTTTTGAAGCGATCAATTTACTCGCAGATGGTTACTATAATTTATTCCGAAAAAATACAGATGTATTTTTTGAAAAAATGAATCAATATTTTGAAGGAGCTGAGAGTGTTACAACAGCCAATAACTACACGAAACCTGTTGAAGATCTTTTCTCTATATACCAAGGGAAAATTCCCGAAACAGCTTATTCGAAAGTGATTCCATGGCTTGAAAAAGCAATAACATTTTCTCAAATGTCTTCGCAAGTAAGAACTCGCGTATTATATATATTAGGCGATTGCTATAAAGAGACAGACAATGCTATAAAAGCGAAGCAATATTTCAATCAAGCATTTGTTACTAGCGCAAGCATAGAAGATAAAACAATGATGTTAAGATTACAACAGATGATTCAAAGTAAATTAAATTCGCTATGAAAAAATTAAATCTCTTAATAATACTTTTGATCGGAGTTTGTTTTATTGGTTATTCGCAAGCGTTTAATAGCCAATTTCGGTATGGACAACTGCCTAATGGACTGAAATACTACATTCAGCACACCAAACAAAATCAGGGAACAGCTGACTTCTATTTAGTTCAAAATGTAGGAGCATTAATGGAAGAAGCTGATCAGAATGGATTAGCACATGCTTTGGAGCATATGGCATTCCATGCAACAGCCAGTTTTCCAGAAGGTGTACCTGCTTTTTTGCAGAGACATGGAATTGCAACCTTTAATGCAAATACGGGATATGATGAAACAATCTATAATATTAATAATATTCCTGTTGGTACGCAAGAGATGGTTGATTCATGTATTTTAGTGTTGAGAGATTGGGCCGGTTTTTTAGAGTTAAAACCTGAAGATATGGAACAAGAACGTAAAATCATACGTGAAGAGCGTAGATTACGTATGACTCTTTCTAAGAGAATACAGGGATTGGCAGAGCCTTATTTATATAATCACAGTAAATATTCTACTCATAATATTATAGGTAGTTTAGAAGTAATCAATAATTTTACTCCAGAACAATTAAAACGTTATTATCAAGACTTTTATCGACCAGATCAGCAAGCTGTTGTCATTATTGGAGATATTGATGTGGAAAAGACAGAAAAAAAGGTAAAGCAACAATTTTCTCTAATTCCTAGAAAAGAAAATTCTAAGCCAAGAGTTATTTATACTATTGAGGATAATGAAACGCCATTATATGCAAAGCTTATTGACAAAGATATTCCTAATCAATCAATTTTGTTGGCAAAGCGTTTTCATGAAATCAAAAGTCCCACGATAGAAGAAATGATACGAGAAATTCTTTTGCGAGACTTTTATAATAAGATTGTGAAAGGTTTTTTGCAAAAATATATAGAAGAGGGAGAATCGTACATTTTGACAGCTGATGTGACATTAAAAGATTTAGTGCGTAATTACGATAATTTAAATATCGCCTTTGTTTCATTACCAGGAAAAGAGAAGGAGGCTTTACAGCAACTTCTTGACCAAATAGCATTGATACATCGCTATGGTTTTACTGATGAGATACTTCAGCCGATGTTTGTTGATTATCAAAATAATGTTCATGAGAATTTACAGCAATTAGATCGGATTCCTAATAATGTATATTTGCAAATATTCAAAGATAACTTTTTGCTACATCATTCGCTTTGTACAGTAGAGGAAAAATTAGAAACAACATTACAAGTACTTGATACATTATCAGCTGGAACATTCCAAACTTGGATAGCTCAGTGGTATGGTAATAATAATAATTGGACTTTTTTGATGCAAGGTAATGATTCTAATTATCCATTTCCTGAAATGGATGAAATTTTTGAAATGATACAAAAATCGCATATTTCAACTGATACATCTATAAACATTCGGACATCAATTAGTGATGAAATTGAACAATTGATCGATTTTGATATTACAGAAGGGCAGATTATTAAAAGTAGAAAGATTAAATCTTTAGGTGCTGAAGAATGGATACTTTCTAATGGGGCAAAAGTATATTACAAATACACCGATGCCGACAAAGGTTTGTTTAATTTTCTAGCTGGCAGCAAAGGGGGACGCTCTTTATTGAATGCAGATGATTTACCTTCTGCAGATGCTTTGGTAGCATTAGTACAGCAAAATGGTGTTTATAAATATGATGGGGAACGCATCGGATTTTGGGCGCAAAAACGAGGTATCGGCATGCAGATTGCATTGGATGAACGTACAGAAAGTATTAATCTTTTTGCTCCAAAAGAGAATGCCGATAATGCTTTTCAATATTTATATTTGACACTTCAATATCCACGTTTTGATACCATTCTTTTTGAACGTTTTGTTGCTATTAATCAAATTGCACAGTTCAATTCTCGGTCTACAGTTAATGACACAATTCGAGAAGCGCTTTTACATATTAGGCAGGTTCCTTCACCTCGTATTTGGAAAAAAGATTCTGCATATTTTAAAGCTATGAATTATAGCAGAATGTCTGAAATATTTCGAGATCGCTTTCAAAATGCTTCTGATTTTGTTTATTTTCTTGTTGGTGATATCAATAAAGAAGATGCTCGTAAACTTATTACTCGCTATATTTCAAGTTTGTCTTCTAAGCATGTTAAAGAAATTGCTGTTGATCATCAATATTATCGACAAGGGAATATAACAGAAGATGTGGAAGTTAGCATTCCAGACGCTAAATATATGATTAGTATAGAATATGAGAATCAATTGAACACAAATATTCGGGAAGAAATTTGCATGCGAATCATTCAAATGCATTTACAACGTATGCTTATGGAAAAAATTCGTGGAATAGAAGGAGCTGCTTATGCGGTACAAGTACAAGGAGGTGCTCAAACGTATCCTTACAAGCAGGAAATATTTATTCGATTTGTTACCGAATTAGGCAAAGGACCTCGCATGCGATCTATGGTGCATGAATATATTCAACAATTTTTGAGGGAAGGTATCTCAAGAGAAGAAATTGAAGATTATATCTTAGCCATTAAGAAAGAAGAGAGAAAGGCTCGTGAGAATTATAATACTATTGGTTATTGGACAGACCAATTGCAATTTTATAACAAATTAGGTAAAAGCATGAGAATGCCAGAATCTTTTGCCAGAATTTTTGATAAAATTAATGAGAAAGATGTAAAATCTTTTGCTCAAAAGTTTTTTAATAGTGCGACATGTATGGATTTAGTAGTAAAATCTAAAATGCCAGGTACAAATAGCGATAATCGAAACATTGAATAATATGATAATTTTATTCAGGATTTGCAAATAGAGAGAGTAATATTGAAAGAAATATTATGGATGGAGGAAATAATATATGATTTTGTGTTATATTTTATACTGTAAATCTTATGAATAAATTATTATTGTTACTTTGTTTTTGGGATGCTTATTTTTATCATAATACATTAATTAACAGATAAGTATGAATAAGTGGCAACGAATGTGGGAAAAAATAAAGTCTTTATATGCTCCAGATCGTAAAATTGTCATCTGGAGTGAACGTGATGATGATTTATTTAATGTATAAGGCAGATGTATGAGCGACTGATGAAGTTGTTACATTGACTTTTAAGAAGCATCGTTTGCAATACTGGATTCTGGAGATGATATTGCGGTGATTGATTGTGGAGAAGCGTTTTTGGTTTTCGGTAAATACGGAACTTTAAAACAAGTGTTTCATACTCAGGAATCAGTGTAGAGAATAACGATGTTTCCTCATGGCAATTGATTTATGTCGTTTTTTGGTAATAGTTTTACTAAGGTAAAACTATTATCAAAAAAATTGGAGGAGAGGCGGTTAAAGCAGATAAGAATATTATTCTTTAATTAATAAAGTGGATAAATCGACACCCTTTTATAATCCTGAGACAAAAGAAGTTTGGGATTGTTGATTGGATATTGGCCAAGAGAAGGCAGTCATTTAGTAAATACACTGTTAGAGTCTGATTTTAAGGTGAGTAATGATTATGAGCAAGTAGCCAAAGGATGCGAACAGTAATTGGGAAAGGTCGTAGAGCAATTGTTGAAAGGAATTGATGCTAAATCAAAAGAATGGTAGTGTCGATTGAATTGTAATTGTTATAAAAGCTAAAGATGGATTATGTGTATCATCTTTAGTTTTTTTATA
>JAHHTS010000068.1 GCA_020024475.1 Oscillospiraceae bacterium | reverse complement strand
TATTTCTTCACTTTTACTTATATACTTTATTCAGTAGAACTATGCACTCCACATGTCTCAACCATATAAGTAAAAATTGAATTTTTAACCTATGGTGCTAGTGAATAATTCATACCCCTTTTCGAGCCATTTTTAACTGATTTTTCTCCATTTACCGTACTTCATTGTTTAATTTTGAAATAGGGGAATTGTAAAATTTTTCTAAAATTATTTATTTTTTTCATGACTAACTTCTTACATAATATTCCTTATAAATTCTGCAAATAACTACAGTTACTTCCACAAGGCTTGATTATTCAACAGAAACCTTATGTAACTCCTACTGTACAATTAAAAGAGAAAACTCACATTTTTCCTTAAAATCTTGGATTTCGAATCAGTGAAAAACTTGAGCTATTCTACATTTTCGTAGTGGCAAAGTTTAATTTTCTATCTTTGGTTGCTATTAATCGAATTTTTTCTTTAAATACTTGTTAAAATACGATTGTTTGATTCAGTAATTGCCCTTCCAATCTAATTACATGTTCGTTTGGTACATAATGGTAAATAGAAGCAATAATTATCTGATTATCTGGGAAATCACGCTGAAGTATATTCATCATTTTTCCAATATTGATATCATCCACTTCTTTTCCTTTGGGCGAATCCATTAAAATAGGTAATTTAATACCAAGTACCTTTTCAATTTCGATAATATATGCTAGACGAAATGAAAAAACTGTTTTATGCAACACTGCTCCGGATAATTCCTTAAGATTTTTAGTAAACAAATATTTCCAAGTCATCTTTTCTGCTTCGGAATCTCCCAGTTCTTCCATATATTTTTGAACAGTTTTAATCATTGATTGAGTAACATCGTTTCCACCATTGGTTAATTGAGAAATTTGGTCTTCCAACATTTTTTTATTTTTTTCCAAATCATTGATTACTTTTTTAACGTCAATTGAACTGATATCAATATCACTCATCTTTTGATCAAATATGTCTGCTAATGATTCTGTTGAGAAAAGAGTTAATTGTTGTTCTTCTTCCCTTATCTCGAGTTCTAGTTTTTTCTATCTCTTTAAGATTTTTTTCTAATCTTGGTATAAGCATTTTTTTCTTTGCCTGAAGAAGATCTATACTATCAGAAACACCCACAACAATATCTCGTGTAACACATATCTCTTCGCCATTATTTAATCTTATTACCAACTTCATGTCATCGATTAATTCTACTGCTTTTTTATTATTCTTTATATTTTCATCAAGACGCTTAATCTCTTTTCTTATCGAAGCTCTCTCAACTTTGAGTTGATCTAATTTTAGAAGTCGTTCACGATTATAGCTATCTTGTGTCAAAGATGAACGAGATAATGTAATGGTTTCCCTATATTCAGCAATATTCAAAATCTGTTTATATTTCTTGATATTTTCCTCCATTTTTCTTTTTCGTATTATGAGATCTGCACAGTTTCTTCCAGACAAGCCTCTTATTAATTCGTCTATGTTGAAATGAACTCCTGCTATAACCTTTCCTCGACGTTCAGGATCTCGAATAGTTAGAATCATGCAATACTCTTGACTCAACTGAAAATCCTTTTTCACCGCTTCTTTTCAATGAGATCACGGTATAACCCTTCTATTTTCAGATACCATTTACGTGTGGATGGTAACCATTTATCCCGATTTGATGTGGTCATATCTGCTAGGTCAATTGTATACTTTTTAACCGGATGAAATTTCTTACCATATTTAACCAATGTGCATTCTCGCTCAAATCCAGTTACTGGATGTATGCCTTTTGCACTTGCGATATATAGGCTATCGGACAATAGATTTTCATTAATATCTACCCTCTAGGATTCTTTATTGTTGGTTTGGTCACATCTCGTTCTTTTTCAGTTTCATAAGTACCAAAGAATACATCAATATTTGATTGACAATATCCTCCTGCCTGTTTATCATCTACTAGCGATTTGTTCACTAAAGTAAGAATAATCTGCCCTCTGAAAAATCCATTTTCATCTACTTCTTTGGAAAATGGTTTCTTCACCTCTTCTTCTGCATTTTTAAGTTGTCACCTACAGTTGCTAATTTCTGCTCTGCTTTCTCTAGTTTTTGTGACATTTCTTCTAGATGGTCTACTTCATATTGTCAGATTTGTGCACTCCAGCCATCAAATTTCAAACACTGTTTCATAAGAAAAATCTTTTTCACTAATGCCAGATTAAACATTACCGCCTTCAAAAATCTCATATTTACAACGATTATACGTTTTTCATATCAAACATACTTACAATCCAGTATCCAAAAAAGAGTACTTATCTGCTGCATCAATATGACATGGTTCAGCTTGTGGTTGCATTTTATCTATTTCTAACATAAATCGTTTAATCATATCATACAATTCACTCATTTTTACACCTTTACTATTATATTTAACAAGTGTCTTTGATAAAAATTTTTTTAACGCAATTGTAGGTATAGGAGCTGTAATCACTGTTAGCGGTGATGTAGCATTTTTTAAAATTGTTTGCATAAAAGGCGGTAACTTTTCAGTATCAATAATTTTCTCGCTACTGATTTTATCGTATCCCTCCCCCTCCAAACTATCTTTATCTTTTCTGTATCGCACACTGTCATACGGTATAAATCCAGAAAACTTTCCATTACTAGTTGTAATGAGACCTTCAGTTGTTATAAGAAGATCATTATCCATAACATTTCTAGTATCATCAATCACAGCAATTGTACTCCCTTCTTTTTTTGCAATGGTATCATCCCTTACTCTTCTATTAAAATAATTATCAAAATCACTATTTCCAGCTATCAAGAACATTGTTTTTTCATTAGGCATCACCATATTTTCCTTATATTCTTCTGATATATTAATCAAGCATTTCTTTAATGTATTGGCTTTTTCTTGCGCTTCATATTCCAGCCCTAGAAGTCGTTGTGAAAAAATTTTTCTACAAGAATTTTTTTTATTATCTTTTCCCTCTACCTTTTCTCTGTATTTACGCTCATATTTTTTTGTAGGATTGGAAAGCCCCTGCGCAATGCAAAAATCTCTTAACCTTGTTTCCATTTTTGCGAGTTCTCCCATATCATTACACTTTTTGACAGAATACATAATCTGTTTATCAAATTCCTTAAAGAAATCATGTACAAAATCTCTAAATGTAACTTTTAATAAACGTTTACACACTTCTTCTTCTTCCACATCACTCAAATTTGTCAGGTTAGAAATGCTTTGCATATATTCTTTCTTTAGTGTAATACTTCTAGTAAGAGTTAACTCCAATGATTCGCTATCGATAATAAGTGAAGATTTTTCCATAGCTTCATATATTTCATTCAAAATATCAAAAAATGTATCAATTACCATATCATCACTTAAACTCATATAAAATCGTTGTTTTTTTCGACTATTTACAAGCATATCCTGCAATTCATTAATTCGCCGCTGACGCATCGTAGCATTATCTAAAAAATATGTATCAGGATAAGACTTAGATTTATCCGGTGTCTGAAAAAGACGATTATACTTTATCGTATACTTCTCGATAAATTCATTCAAAGCAATATGATATCTAATTTCCAATAGCTGTTGTTGTTTTTCATAAAAAGTGCTTTCCATTTTAGCAATATCATAAATTCCATCATACGGAAATGGGTAAAGATATTCTGGCACCACTCTAGTTGCTAATAGTTCATAGTCCGAATATGCAACATCCATATCCCTTTTATATATATAATCGCTAACATATATATTACTTAAAATCTGGGCATTCAATACTGTATTATAATCTTCATTTACTAAGCGACGCAAAACTAAAGAAGCATTTCTCATATCTCCCTTTTTCAAATATGCCATAGCACATAGCTGTATTATATCCATCATTCCATCTGAATTTGCTACTGCTATTTCAAGAAGTTCATCTATTTTTTTTGCATCCTTTTCAGTGTTCAACAAATCAATATACTCCAATGCACATGCAGCTGCAATCTGATCTATTCGAAGCATATTTTTATCATTAAGTTTAAAAAACATCTCATAATGTCTACATGCATAATCTTTATATCTGTTCCGTGTTACTTCCATAAAACTATTTGTTTGTGAAATCTTAGCTGCTGTATTTCCAAATTGATACCAAAACGGTGCATATTGCTTAAATTTGTCTTTAATTGAATCAAGCCGTTCATATTTCCTCACAAGATCATTATCCATAAGAATTCGGTTGTATTGTTCAATCTGAGTTTCCGTAAGCCTGAATTCATCTGGGAATTGGTATTCATCTGCTAACCTCCATGCTGCATCAAAAAGTTCTCTCCTTAAACCATTCAGTTGCTCAATTGCTGAGCGATCCAATCTCCATCTGGCACGTTCTTTGTCAAAAGCTGATTCCGCTTTAATCTTACGATAATTCATATATCCAATACCAACCTGTGTAGCAAGAGATACAGCCATAGTTTTCCATTTTCCTCCTGCTACTAACAATCCAAATTGTGGAACAGCCGACCACAAAGCGTTCTGCAATTTATGCTGGTATTCTCTATCTATAAATTGTCTGTCACCTTCTGAAATTCTGAAAAAAGTAACTGTATCTAATATCTGCTTTATAATATTAAGAAGAGCCTCATCCTTTGGCATTTTTTCTAAATTCAAATTGTTAAGAACCGTTTCATATTCTTGTTCTAATATATTGATATCATTATAATTGACAATCTGTGACACCGATACAGTACAAAGATTTAAGGCATAAGCAGCTCTTTCTTTTTCTTCTTCTGTGTACTCTTTATTTTCTTTATTCATTATCTGTCCCAACGTATCTAAAAAAAACTCTGCATATTTTTTCTTATCTGTCATATCCTAATCTCCTTATTTTCGCATATTCATATTTAAAACAATAGGCACATGGTCTGATATTATTTTTCTATGACGTTCCACATCATTCTGCAAGTACTTATTTAAAGTGTCAATTCTGTCTGCCAGAATGGCTATTCCATCAAATCTTTGTTCATCATATGAAAAATGATCATAATTATTAGCAAATTTATTTATTGAATAAATGTCTTCCATTTCTTCTTGATTATTTATTTCTTTTTTCTGCGCATTTGCACGTCTTAATGTCGTTAACTGTTCCTGCACTTTTTTCTGCGCATTTGCACGTCTTAATGTCGTTAACTGTTCCTGCACTGTTTTAATCCGTCTGATACGTTGCCCTTCTTCTACTTCTATAATTTCATCTACATATGGCCATGATGCCATGCTACTCTCTAAATTAAGATTATAGTCTCCTAAGATAAGTGTATACGCAGGCATATTATTTCCATATCTTTTATCTGCTTCTTTTACATAAATACTTTTTACCACAGTATCTATTTCATTCTTTCGCATTCTCACATCTCCTATATTATCACTCGTACTATCACGATTTTTCGAATACATGATATGAACATTTATTAATCTTATTTCCATGAAAGTATGAATTGGATGAAATCGGCCGTAATATGGATTTCTAACCAGAGTATGTTGACCTTTTGTTCTGTCTACACGATACTGATTGTAAATTCTAGGATAATATGTTCTTTTTCCATTTACAGTTACACTTTCTGCAAGTTCAATACGGTCTGTATTCCACAAAAAAGCGTATCCTTCTGCTGCTTGTATTGATGTTGATCTAGGACTTTCCCAACTCCCCTTCCAATTACACCCAAGCCTAATAAGGAGCATGTCCATTGCTGTCTTGCTGAAAATTTCTTGAAGTGCAATAATATCAAATCGTTCTGTCCTAATAATCTCCGCTACTTTATTTAAATCTTTACTTATTTCTTTATCAGACCGATATGCCTGAAACTTATACATATTAAATGAACCAATTCTGTATATCATTCTCTTCAGCGCCCTCCTCGTCAAGCAATCACTCATTACATCTGATATAACTCAAGCATTTTATTTATCTCACTAGTCATCTCTTCTATAAAATCACTTGGTGCTATTTCCAAGCTGCCATAGAATCTCTTGAACACTCTCACAGTCATGTTTAACTGCAGAATAATGATAAAACTCTTTACGAATAAGTTCATTGAGTTTTGTTCTGTCTTTTGGCGTAGTGAATCGTTTGATTTTTTCTACAATAGTCAGTAACTCCATTTTTGAAAAAGCTCTTGCACCAATTAACACTTCTATAAGAGAAAACATTTCTTTATTTGTAAGAAATTCATCCATATAAAGTCGATAAGATTTATCTTGATAAGAATATTCTAATTCAGTATTTCCCACAAGTTCTCTATGGTCTGCAAAAAAAATTTTTAGATCATTAATATCTCTACTGTTGCTCTTTATAGATACTCTATACTCTGTAGCCAAATTTTTTACCGAAATTTTTTCACCACGAAGACCTCGAAAAAATATTTCTAGCACTCTACTTTGCTTCACCCCATACACCTCCGTTGTCTAATAATACATATTATATTAATAGAGCTAGACAAGCATCTGTCCTTCCAAAAAATTACTATATTAAATATATACATCATCTTACTTAGCACTGTCATTTTGGTTATATGTTTGCTGCTATCCTAACACCTGCAATTTTGCAAAACCCCTTATACTGCTAATTATTACTTTTGCCATAATTTTTTATTACACTAATAACGTTCTCTTCATCAACTCTGCTCCATGAACGCACCAAATCACAAATAGTACATTCCAAATTATAGCAGCACACTTCATTCCTATGAAGAAATGTCTATAAATAAGATCTTTCATGATAACAATAAGCGAAAGGATTGAGTAAAATCAGCTTTTTGCCTTTGGTTTATAAATATCAATTACATAATTATATGTCAAGAGCAGGTGGGAAGCGCTTAATTAAGTGAAGTGTAAATGTCAATATAAAAATACTCAGATGCAGCAGCCGATCCAGCACGACATTGGCAGGGTAGAATACCCAAATATTTCTCCCCATTTAGAAAAAGGCATATTGGTTGTTATAATTGTACAGTGCTTTTCGTATTGCTTAGCTATCAGTTAAAAAATGCTTATAAATGTGGTAAACGGTTTTATGAAAACTATTGTTTTTTACCTCGGTATCATCAGCGTACACACCGTCTTACAACTTATATTGCTACTGTCTTACATGATTCTCAAAGCATAAGACATACTGCTGAAATAACTAATGTTTCCCCTGCAACGGTAAATCGTATTCTTGATGCGGTTTCTTATGAACGTCAAACATTTCCAGAGGCACTGTCTATAGATGAATTTAAAGGGGATACTTGTGAAGAGAAATACAAGTGCATACTTATTGATCCGATTAAGCATCGTGCTTTAGATATTCTTCTTATAGAACGAAAAATCATCTGGTTTGTTATCTATTCCCTAGCATCAACCCTACCGAGTAGACCAGTTCCAACTTAATCATTTTAGAGCACCAAAAAGGACTTCCACAACGACTTCATTCACCTTTTAACGATATCCCTTGAGAAAGTCCTTTATTTTCTATACTTTAATCAACTTGTCTAGCGTTGGTCTGCTTACTCTCAGTCTCTTTGCCATCTGGACTTTCGTTATCCCTCTGCACATGTATTCTTCATACAAATCCAGGAATTTGCCTCCATTGATTTTCTTTACATGCACACCTTTATACTTTGTTGTTTCGCAATAGCAATTCCTTCTCTTTGACGTTCCAGGATATTCTCACGTTCAAATTCTACCATGGCACCAATCATAATAAGCATTAGTTTTGCTATTGGTGTCTGTGTATCTATATTTTCTTTTCCAGTAATTCTAGCATATCCAAGAGATCCTTTGTACTTCTTGTAAATCTGCTGAAATCCTCAACATAGATAAAATTGTCTCTCGAACATAGTTAAGCATCTCTTGTAATTTCAGACAATCTGTATTTTTACCACTTACCTTTTTTATAAACCATTTTTCATTTTCATATTTATTTAATGCATTCAACTGTCTGGTTTCATTTTGCTGGACACCGGATACTTCTACATAAGCAATTTTGATTAGGATTCCTCCTTTGTTTTTATTATTTGTATTAATTATACCTCTTTCTTAATTTGTAAATCAACATCAGACTCTACTTTGTATTATGTAAACAGAATACACTTCTAAGCTTTGAGTTTACACTTTAGAAATGTATTATATAGTGTACCCAATATCTCCAAAAAAACTATGAAACATCTGCTAAAGCTTCTAAAGTTTTTCTAATTCCACTCAACATCTGATCATCTGTTGGAAGTGAAATGTGCTTTCTCTGAAAAACTTCTTTTTCGATTAAAGGAACAAGAATGTCTCGAGCATAAACTTGCCTGTCTGAACTAAGAACATATCTTTTAACATCTTTCCATAAATTCTATCCTTTAATGCATCCATCACTTTTTCAGCCTCTTTTGATTTAATAGATAATCAACTGCTAATTTGCCAAATTGTTTTTCTATAATATTTACCATTTCATTCGCATCATCTTCAATGAATGCCCCTAAAACATTATCAATTGCTTTATTTGCAACTGCTCCTACTCCTGGAAAAATAGCAGAACCAATTGCTGCTCCACCTATCCAGCCAGCTGTTCCTCCTGCTACTGTAGATGTAGTATTTGCTAAGTTTTTAAACAATTGCTTACCTGATATACGTCCTCTAAAAATATTAGCTATGTCAAATGGAGATAGCACAACCACAGTAACTCCTGCTGTAATTACATTTCCTCTTAAAAGCTTTGCCGCACTCTTCATTGCTGCTGCACCATAAATGTTACTTCCACTTCTAAATGCGTTTACAAGCATAGCAGAAGCTTTCGGACCCATTATAGAAACAATAACTTCTGAACTTCCTACTAAGGCACTATTAAGACCTGCCTTCGATAATTGACTGGCTAATATGCTAGTTATAAAAGCTGTTCCTCCAACTTTAATTCCAGAAAATGCAGTATTTTTTAATGCAATATCAAAATTTTCTCCGCTCCATATAGACGTTGCAAAAGTCACAACAGCACTGATTCAAAATGCAGATGATGCAATAATGACACCATTTACAGCATCATATGTTAATGATTTCACTGTTCCAGCTTTAGCAATATTTTTCGCCTGTTCATATGTAAAATGTCCTTTTCTTACTATATTCTTTGCTTCTGCTGGATCAGTTACTCCATTGACTTGTCCTCTTTTTATTTTTTCTCCCATAGTCGCAATCGCCGCATCATACTTGTCAGATGGTACTTCTATTTGCATTGCCTTACTATTCTTAGCATAATGGTGAAATCCACCTTTTCCACTATCAGCAAAACATTCATTAACACACCTAGATCCATTTGCACAATATTTGGATTGTATTTCAATTCCATCTGCAATTCTATCCGCACCATTTAGTCAATTATTATCTCTCAGTATTTTAGCATCATGTATTGTCACTTTATCATACAGGTTATTTGCTCTTTCTGCAGCAAACCCATGTCCCTGTCTAGCATGAAACTTTTCTTCATCAAACACTTTTATTCACTGTACCAAAGGCTCCCATTGCTGAACCAGATGCTACATCTCCTGATTCAAATGTGTTTTTATAATCTATTGTCCCTTCATCCCATTTTTCTAGTTGATTAACAAGCTGCAGAATTTCATTAAAAAATTTTAATAAAGGAGTTTTGTTCAAAAAACAATTTGTCCAAGTAATTGTTGAACCATCATATAACTCAAATTGTAATCCTCTATCGCAATCCTTAACCTTGTATTCATTTATTAATTTTACACTTTTTATATCGTCACACCAAAGTTTTTTTGGTATTTCAAATGTTTCTAGATAATAGACTTTTGTATCCGTAAATATATATCCGTTTTTTCCACTTCCTGCAATTGTTGTATCATAAAAACCTATCATGGTTGTTCTATCCATACCAAATGTAAATTTTTTTAAGGCATTATCTACTCTTTCAATCGGAATATCACCTTTTACAAAAAATCCCATGTTAGTCTTTATTTCCTGGTAATATTTTCGCATTATTTCAATTTTTTTCATGATCCGTCATTATCTTCTCTTCATACTTCAAAAATAATATATTTTTCTTCTAATGTACACTCTTCTAACTTTCTAAAAACCTCATCCAAAGACAATTCACATTGATATTTATTACTATCTATGTGCATTTCTATACAATGTGTATCAATAATCTGCTTTTCTAATTCATTAAATTCTCCATCTACTTTTGAAAGATACAATTCTAAGTCTAAATACAAATGTCTTTTTCATTGCTCAATTTTGCTAAATACATATCCACTTTCTCCCTTACTTATTAATATAATCTAATTATCATTTAATCCAAATTCCCTCGTTAACAACTTTTTCTTATACAAACTTTCCATCTCAATAATCTGGTCTTCTGTCATGGTTTTAGGACAAATCTGCAAAATTGAAAATTGAAAATTCTGATATCGTTCTGGATAATCGCAAATAAGTTCTCGCATTTTCTTGTTATGACCATGTTTTGTATTAACATACATAGACCACCTTTGCAAAAGACCGCCCTTTCCATATGCAGATCCCACGTATTGTTTTCCATCTGTTTTATCTACAATCAAGTAAATAGCATATACAGAAGATAACGCTAGATGCCAGTCTGCATAAGTCAAATTATCTTCCACAATTTCTTTCAATTCTCCATATGTAAGAACTAAACTTTCATATCCAGAAAATAAAACTCTTTGTTTTGATTGAATGGATAAAATTTCTTTTTCATTGGTAGCCTTTTGTTTCCAACTTCTTGTACTATATCCCCAATCTATTACTAATCTTTTTTCATAATGTTTTAAAATATCTATTTCTTCCAACTCAAAACAAATACCATTTTTACGAAACCATTCGTCATCTATAAACTTTTTTGGTACTAAATTTGTGGATTTTTCTTGATAACTTTTAACTTGATAACACTTATCCAAGACGGCACTATTTCCACCATTGCTTATAAAAGTAATCCAATATTCATAACGTTTAGGACTTGGGAACCTTTGCTTTTTTTGTATTTGAGTATACTCCTTTATGTTTCCAGAATCATAAAATTTCTTACACTCTTTATCTGATAATGCATGACGAATCAATAATACTTTCGATAACTCCAATCCCGTCTTTTTTAGAATATCACTTAAATACAATAATGACATAATATCTCTCATCCCCACTTTCTTAATGTATACTTACCTCATTATAATACCATTATTTCCATATGCAGTTGCTTTTTCCTATTGTTGTCACTACAAAATAATTTTTGCATTAATTCCATGTACCATTGAAATTAGATTATCTTTATGTGTAGTGTCATTTGTATAGTAAATATGTTTCCATATAAGAAAACCGAGCTTCTCGCAAGGATCCTCTGATGATGCTCACCTCGCAAAAAGCCCGGAAATACGCCACTTTTTGATCCTTATTTATCTTTTCTTGACATCAAACAAACCGTCTCAGCAGTAGGCCGTTTCCAATCGTACTTCGCCTCTGCTCGTTCTCTTGGACGTTCCTTGCATCATGCTCCATAATCTATCATCACTTCACTTAAGCTCGTGACAGTAAAACTACGCACTCCACATGCACAGTTTCGCAAAATTGATCTACGCACACTGCTTTTACAAGTTTATATCCTCTTTGTTGGATCA
>JAHHTS010000067.1 GCA_020024475.1 Oscillospiraceae bacterium | reverse complement strand
TATAAAATTGAAAAATGACAGGATTCAGATGGATGAAGTGGTTGTAACCGGTTATGCGAATATTAATAAAAACACTTTTACCGGTAATGTTAAGACTATTAAAAGTGAAGAATTGATGCAGGTTTCTCGAACTAATGTATTGAAAGCAATTTCTACATTTGATCCATCCTTCCGCATTGCAGAGAATAATGTTTTTGGTTCGGATCCGAATGCTTTACCTGAAATCAATATTCGCGGTCATTCCAGTATTGGTACTATGCAATTGGATAAAGATAAATTCTCTAAAGCTAATTTGGAAAAGAACCCTAACACTCCAACTTTTATCATGGATGGTTTTGAGGTAAGTATACAGAAAGTGTATGATATGGACCCGAACCGTATTGAAAACATTACTATTTTGAAAGATGCTGCAGCAACAGCCATGTATGGTTCGCGTGCAGCAAACGGCGTGATTGTAATAACGACGAAGGATCCGGAAGCAGGAAAGGTGCGGGTATCATATAATTTTACTTCGACTTTAGAAGTTCCGGATCTGCGTGACTATAATTTGATGAATGCTAAGGAGAAACTGGATGCGGAAGTAAAGGCTGGTATTTTTGCTCCAAATAAAGAATTGGGTGAATACGAAGGAGATCACTGGTATTGGAAAAAATATAATGCTGTATATATTGAAGGTGTGGAAACAGATTGGATGGCTTTGCCTTTGCGAAATGCATTCCAGCACCGCCATTCATTGAATGTTGAGAGTGGTAATAATAATATCCGTTACAGCTTTGATCTAAACTATTCGGGAGATAATGGTGTAATGAAAGGATCCAAGCGTAATAATGTAGGAGCTGGTTTTGATGTATATATTACATTGGGTAAATTTCAATTAAGCAATTCGGTAACTTATAACAATACAATTTCAGAAGAGTCTCCTTATGGAAGTTTCAGTGATTATACTCATCAATTACCTTATGATAAATTTACGGATGAATATGGCAATCTTTTGAATGTATTATATGCTTGGGGTGATGCTGGTACAAAACTGAATCCTATGTATGAGGCATCTTTGGATAATTTTGAAAAACATAAAAATGATGAAATAATCAATAATTTGCAAATTCGTTGGGATATAGGTAAAGGTTTTATGATTCAGGCTTCTGTCGGGTTACAAAAAAATTGGAAGGAAAGAAAACAATTTATAGATCCAAAATCAAATAAAGGAAGTCAAAAATTATCCAATAATAATTTATTAGCGGGAGATTTGTATACTATAGATGGAAATTCAAGTAAATGGAATACTCGGTTAGGTTTGAGTTATAATGCCAGTTTGGGGCGTAATAACTTGAATTTCTCTGTTATCGGTGAAATTAATCAAAGTAATAGCTATATGATATCTACTCATTATGTTGGTTTTGCAACGGGAACTTCTGCAGATATTAATAATGCATCTAAAGTGAAGGATAAACCCACAAAATCTGAGCATGTGTCCCGTTATGCCGGTTTAAATGGTATTTTCAACTATAGTTTTGATAATATTTATCTTGCAGACTTGTCCATTCGTTATGAAGGTTCGTCTATTTTCGGAAAAGAACAACAAAGTACTCCTTATTGGTCAGGAGGATTGGGGTTGAATATTCATAATTATAACTTTCTGAAAGAATCAATACTGATTAGTCGTTTAAAAGTGAGAGCCAGCTATGGACAAGTAGGTAATGTAAATTTTGAACCTCATATGTCACATAATTATTTTCAGTCGCAATATGATGATTGGTATATTACAGGTTATGGCAATAAATTATATTATATGGGTAATCCTGATTTGAAAAGTGAGAAAACAAATACTTTAGATGTGTCTTTAGATGTGTCTTTATTACAAGATAAAATAAACTTTACAGCAACTTACTATAGTAAAAAGACTCATGACATGATTAATGACGTGACAGTACCCTCTTCTTCTGGTTTTATGACTTATAAAGATAATATCGGAAAGATTCGTAATCGTGGAATTGAACTTTCATTATATGCCAATATGTTAAATAGTGATGACTGTTTTTTGTCTGTATATGGGAATTTTGCAAAAAATAAAGAGGTATTGTTGAAAATTGCAGATTCAATGAAGCGTTATAATGAACGTGTAAATGAAAAATATCAAGATTATGATACAGGGGGCAATTCTTATGATAAAAAATATGCGGAAGTGTATACGAAATATGAAGAAGGAGGTTCAACAACAGCATTTTATGGGATGAAATCGCTGGGAATCGATCCGGCTAATGGTAAAGAAGTATTTGTGGATCGTGTAGGTAATGTAACTTATGATTATATTCCAAGCCAACAAGTAATAATAGGTAATACAGAGCCTAAAGGACAAGGTTCTTTTGGATTTAATTTTCGTTGGAAAAATCTGACTTTATCATCTGTTTTTCAATATGAATTTGGAGCAGATCGTTATAATGAGACCTTAGTAAACTATGTGGAAAATGCGAATATTAGATATGCCAATGTAGATCGCAGAGTATTGACACAGCGCTGGCAGAATCCGGGGGATATAGCTCCTTTGAAAGATATTAAAGATAGTCAAAAAACGACACGTGCAACGTCACGTTTTGTCCAAAAATATAATTTGCTTTCTATGAGTTCTCTAACATTACAGTATGAATTTGGAGAGAGAATAACACGAGCTCTACATGTTGACAGATTACGTTTGGAGGCAAATACAGGCGAATTGTTCCGATGCTGTTCGGTGAAGCAGGAAAGAGGTTTGGGATATCCATTTGCCAAAAACTTTAATTTCACATTAATGGTAAATTTTTAAAATTGGGAAATTATGAAGAATATATTGAAATATAGCTGGATATTGGGATTTGGGATTTTTGTTTCTTGTAGTAATTGGCTGAATGTAGAGCCTTTTGATCAGGTTAGTGAAGAACAGCAATATAGTAAAGCAGAAGGTTTTTACAATCAGTTGAATGGCATTTATAAAACAATGGCAAAGAAAGAACTTTATGGAAAAGAACTTACCTGGGGGCTTTTAGATGTATTTGCACAGTATTATGATATGGGTAATTATTCACATTGTGGTAATAATGCTTATACAAATGGAGCAGATTTAGAATATGAAGATTCTTTTGTAAAACCTTATATTGTAAATTTTTGGGAAACTATGTATAATGTAATAGCTAATTGTAATAATCTGATTCAAAATACAATGATTGCTGATACTATGCTTTTTCCTTTGAGAGAAAAAGAACGGCGTTGTATAGAAGGAGAGGCCCGAGCATTGAGAGCTATGTTGCATTTTGATTTATTACGTATGTATGCTCCGGCTCCCCAAGTGGATTCAACCGGTAAATATATTGCTTATGTAGATTATTTTCCTACACATGTACCGTTGGATATTCCTACGAATCAGGTATTGGAAAAAATTCAGGATGATTTATTGGAAGCTCATTCTTTAACTGCGGATTTTGATACTCTTTATAAGAGTTATATTTCAAATGTACGTACCCGTTTGGAACTTTCCCGAGCAGGGGATGTCGACCGTTTTATGCAATTTCGCGGTTATCGTTTGAATCACTATGCCATTAAAGCTCTATTGGCCCGTGTAGCACTATATAGAGGTGACAACAACACTGCTTTACAATGGGCAACAGATGTATTGAAATATTACAAATGGTTTTCATTTGATAATGAGTTTCAAATTAAAAGAAATCATAATATGAAATTATATAGTGATGTAATGTTTGCTCTTTATAATAACAATACTGCAATTTATGAGTCGGAGGAAAATACTGGAAATTCGTATATGGTAGCTTGGGATTATAACATATTGTTTGATACTGATGCAGACCGGGATTTCAGACGTTGGCAATGGAAAGAGGATGATGGTGAATATTTCCCTCAAAAATATAAAAAACAAGATGATGGTTCTTGTGCAGATGTCAGTAATATAATGATTCCTATGATTCGTTTTTCTGAAATGTGTTATATTTTGGCTGAATGTTATTATGAGACAGATACGGAAAAAGCAGAACAGTGGCTGAATTATATCAGACAAAATCGAGGTTGTCGTTCTTCTTTGCCGTCAACAACAACTCAAAAAGATTTTAATAATTTGATTTTGAAAGATTTCAGACGTGAATTCTATGGAGAAGGACAATTGTTCTTTTTTTATAAACGCTTGGGATTAAATGCTATAGGAAGTGCATCCACAAACGTGGAATATGGTTCAAAATTTACATTTCCAATACCTGAATCTAATGATATTTAATTATTAAAATAAGAAATTATGAGATATTTGTTTTGTATATTATTATTGTCTATTGTGGTAGGCTGCAATAAGAAAAATATAGAAATTTGGCAAGGAGAACATTATGTTTATTTTACAGAAGAAGAGGATAAATTTTATGGAAATGAAATAACCTCTTGTGATTCTATCAATATTTCTTTTTTCTTTTATAAAAATGATGTGATTCAGTATCCTTTGGAAGTGGCGTTGACCGGACAGTTGTTAAGTGAAGATACTCCTTTTAAAGTGGTTGCCGATAAAGGAAAAACGACTCTTCCTGAAAGTTTATATGAATTACCGGATTTTTTTTATTTCAGAAAAGGGTTGATAAAAGATACGATTTATGTGACTTTAAAAAACGATTCAATCTTGAAAGATAAAAGATATGATTTGAAGTTAGATATTGTAGAACAAGGTAAAATATTGACTCATAATGGGAAAAATGCATCTCGTTTACTATTGATTTCGGATATCGTTGAAAAGCCTTTTTGGTGGGTTGAAAATCCAGTGGAATGGTATTATTTAGGAGAATTTAGTCGGAAAAAATATGAGCTTTTTATGGAAGTGACGGGTGCAGAAGCATTGAATTTAGATGATTTGTCGGAGGCCCGTTTATTAACTTTGGAATTTCAACATTGGCTTGATAAACAAAATCCTAAAATATTGGAAGATAATGGAAATGAAATGAAGACAGAGATTATTGGTTAATAATTTAATGAATATTTATATGAAAAATAATATATTATTGTTATTTACATTCATAATATTTGGGTGTATTGAAGATAAAGGGAATTATGAATATAATCCAGTCCGAGATTTGGAAATAAAAAATTTGACTTCAATTACATTGTCTGTTGGAGAAACTGTTACTTTGATTCCTAAAGTGATTATTCGATATGATAAAACAGAAACTGCACTTGAAAATGTAGAATATGAATGGCTGGTTGAACATGAGGTTGTGGGTAGAGAGCCTTCATTAGTTTATACAGGCAAGGAATATGGTTCTTATGACTGTATGTTGAGAATTATAGACCCTCTGACGAAAGTTGTGTCTTATATGGATTTCGAAATTTCAGTTATTTCCAAATATAATTCAGGAATTCTGATTCTTTCGGAAGAAAACGGACAAGCACAATTATCTATGATTCGATCTAAATATATGCAAGATACAATCATTTATGATGGAGAATGGAAAAATGTGTATTCAATTGAAAATGATGGAGATAAATTAAGAGGTAAGCCAATATTTATGCAAGAGCATTGGGTCTATTCTGATGGAGGAGAAATAAGCCTTGGTGAAATTACCGTTTTGACTGAAGAAAATGGTAAAATTTTAGTGCAGGAATTGAATGGTAATACTTTAAAACGAGAGACTTATATTGAACAGGAATTCAAAGATGGTAAAGTTCCTCTGAATTTTGCACCAAAATCAGTATTGCATACTGATTTTGACAGTTTTATTTTAGATAAATCGGGAGAAGTATATATTCGTCGTTCTTCAGTAAATACAGCATATCATACCGGTTATTTTGCCGATAATATAAAATTGTGGGGAGGGAAAAATTTTTCAGATTTAATATTTACCCAGTATAATATGGTAAATGGTGTATTGGCTTTAGAGATAAATGAAAAAGGCAAGCGTGATTATGTTGGTATATATTCTGATTACTGGAGGCAAGAAAGTAATTTGAAGCGTTTAAATATTATCGGAGGATATTATAACAATCATTTCAAAGATTTAGACGATGAAATATTATGGTGTGATTGGAGAGCTTTAGATGATTATTATACGAGTGGAATGTCTATCGTGACGATAACACAGAGTGGTGATTATATATTGCATTGTTTTGATATGGATCAAGCTGATAGGCGTAGTGGAAAATGGAATGTTTTAAATAGTAAAAAAATTAATTTGACAAAAGAAAAAGGTATTGCTAATTTGAAAGGAATGTGTACCAATAAAAAAATGAATTATACTTATTATTGGGATGATTATACAATTTATGCTTTAGAAAATTGGTATAATACAGATTTTTTTGAAGTGAAAAAATTTGATAAAAAGATTGTTGCCGTTTCAGATTATTCAGTATGGGATAGAATTTGGAAAAAACGTTTAAGTGCCTTGATTATTGGTTTTGAAGACGGTTCTGTAGAAATTTGGGAAATAGAGCGGGGAGATGCTGCTAAATTAAAGAATAAAGTATATACTTCTAAAAATTGTTTTGGTAATATTAAGAATATAATTTCTAAGGTTGGTTATTGTTTTGATTTTTTTAATCATTAATTAAATTAAATAGCAATGTATAAACTTTTTTCATTACTTATTTTAAGTTACATGCTGATACCTGTTATGGCACAACAGTATAAAGCAAATTGGGCTCAAGTGGAGAAATTTGAAAATATATTGAAAGAATTTCGAAATGATGTAAGTGTATTTCCTCGTTTTATTAATGAAACAGATGTATTTTGGTATAAAATGCGAACTAGTGAAGGAGTAACTTATTACTTGGTAGATCCTTCCAAGAAATTGCATACAGAGCTTTTTAATATGGAAAATATGTTGATTCAGATGGCAGAGTTGACTCATAAGGCGTATACGTCAACAGCTTTGGAATACATAAATCTTAATTTTTCGAAAGATGGAAAAAGTTTTATGTTTTCTCAGGATGGGACGGATTTTATATATAATTTGGCTACCAGAAAATTATCTAAAGATAAAAAAGAGAATAAAGAAAAGGAGTATTTGGCTCCTTCCGGTCATATGATTTCTCCGGACAGCAATTATTATATTTATGCTTATAAACATAATTTATATTGTTATGGAAATAAGGCAAAAGGTATGGATACAACCATTGTTCAGTTGACGATTGATGGTGAACGTGGCTATTCTTATTCTAAATATCCAAATGAAAATCCAGACGAAGAATCGTATCCGGCCGGTCGTTGGTTGAAGTATTCCAATACCTTTTTGATCGAGATGAGTGATAAACGTAAAACTGGTAAAATGTATATTGTGGATATGTTGAATCAGCCGCGTCCTAAAATAGTGGATTATCAATATAGTTGTCCTGGAGATGAAGAAATCGGGAAGTATTTTTTTAAATTGATTGATGTAAAAACGAAGGAAATTACAGATATTAAAGCAGAAAAATGGAAGGATCAATATGTAGACTTTGCTTATGATAATACAGAATTCAGTTCAGAATTTTTCTTTTATCGTACCAAGCGTTCATGGGATGAAAAAGATTTGTGTGCATATAATGTAAAAACAGGGGATATCCGGGTAGTGTATAATGAAGTAGATAAACCTTATTTTGATTATGTAATTGCCCAGACACATTTTTTGAATCATGCAGACGAAATTCTTTTTCGTTCAGAACGTACGGGTTTTGGACATTTCTATTTGTATGATGGTAAAACGGGAAAATTGAAACGTGCTGTTACTGAAGGAAATTTTTTGACAGGTCAAGTGATCAAAGTAGATACAGTACGTCGTGAAGTGTATCTTTATGCTTATGGAAGAGAGAAAAACGTTGACCCATATTATTATATGGCTTATCGTGTAAGTTTGGATAAATCGGAAATGAAATTATTGACTCCAGAGAATGCAAATCATAAGATTTTTGTATCTCCTTCTTCAAAATATATTATTGATACTTATTCAAGAGTTGATATGCCTTTTAAAGGAGTGGTGCGTAATCGCAATGGTAAGGAAATTATGAAATTGAAAGATCCTGATTTAAAACCTTTGTTGGATCAGGGATGGAGATATCCGGAACGCTTTACGGTGAAAGCTGCTGATGGCATAACTGATTTGTATGGAGTGCTGTGGAAACCGATGGATTTTGATACAACACGTAAATATCCGATTATTTCTGAAGTGTATCCCGGTCCACAGTTTGAGTATGTGCCGACTTCATTTGAATTGGAATCAAATAAAGCAACGCGTTTGGCCCAGCTTGGTTTTATTGTTATTCAGGTAGGGCATCGAGGAGGAACTCCATTGAGAGGCAAAGCTTATCATCGTTATGGTTATGGTAAACTAAGAGATTATCCTTTGGCTGATGACCAAGCTGCAATCAAAGAATTGGCAAGACGTTATTCTTTTATTGATGTGACAAAAGCTGGTATGTTTGGTCACTCAGGAGGTGGATTTATGTCAGCCGCAGCAATATGTTCTTCCAATTTTTATAAGGCTGCTGTAGCTACTGCAGGTAATCATGATAACCGAATATATAATACCGGCTGGATTGAAATGAATAACGGAGTTCGCGAGAAGATTGTGAAGAATGAGAAAAATCCGGCTGACACTATTCGTTTTGAGACATTGCCGATTCAAACAAATATAGATATTGCAAAGAATTGTCGAGGTCACCTATTGCTAGTTACTGGAATGATGGATGATAATGTACATCCAGCGCATACATTCCGTATGGCAAGAGCTTTGATGGATGCGGGAATTAACTTTGATATGCTTGCATTACCGGCAAGTACTCATGGTTTGGTCGGTACTGAAGAAGATTATTTTTTATTCAAGATGAGAAATCATTTTGCAAAATATTTGCTGGGAGATTTTTCTGGGGAGGAATTTATGAATTTTCAACGGAGTAGTTATTAGTCAATTATGAAAAATATAATTGTTTTACTTGTATTATTCTTGATGTCGGGAAGTCTTTGGGCTTCCCGACCAAAAATCGATTCAACAGCCTATGCCTGTTGGAAACGGATAGATGACTATGCTATATCGGAGAATGGGATGTGGGTAAAATACCGTTATGTTTACATTGAACAGGCAAAACAGCTGGAAAATATTCAAAATCGTTATTACTTTTACAATACCCGTACAAGTAAGACAAAAGTGATTGATAATGTTGAATCTCCGGAATTTTTTGCGAATGGAAATTGGATTTATTATACAGAATTGAGTGATAATAATAATGTTTCATTCTGTCTGTTTGATTTGAATCGTGATAAAAAAATAGTTTGGGATAAAGGGAATGAACCCAATTGTAGTACAAAAACTGTTTTGGTGAATTATGCCAGTGGTGATAAACGGATATTTTGGCGATTAGGGACAAAAGATAGTGTCGCGTATGAGCGTATGGGCAGTTTTAAGCTATTGGATGACGACCGAAATATATTATACGTATGGAAAGGCGAAAACGAATATGAATTACGTTATGGAGAGTTATTTAAGGTACATAGCCATAAGGTACTTTTCCGTGATTCGGACCGTTTATTGAGGCATTTTAATTTTGATGGTAAGCAAGGAAGTTTTGAATTGGAGTATTCGCGGAGTAAACCAATAAATTCTCAGGTATGGAATTTTGATTTAAATGGGAGTGTAAAGAATATAGCTGATACCCGTACCTGGAATCTGCCCTTAGACCTGAAAAATCGCATTAGCAATTTGAAAATGTTGGGTGATGGTACAATTTGGGAATTGGAGGTACATAATTCAATTCGTTCTGACAAAAAAAAGGCATCTGCAGTAAAAAGAGATTCTGCTTTTGAACTTGAATTGTGGAGTTGGAATGATCCGGTAATCCAATCTGTACAAGCAGAATCAGGATATAAAAAACGTTTCTCCAAACTTGATAAGTATGTTTATAATACCAAAACTCGAAAGGTTGTAAAGATTTGTCCGGAAGTATATACTTTTATGCGTTACCAGCCTGTGGATGTGCCGCGTTTTGTATTATTGACTGATAATTCTGAATTTCAAAATAGGAAAGACTGGCAATATGCAGAGCGTAAAAATTTCTTGCTGATAAATTTAGAAACAGGCGAAATGTGTGAGTTTGCCAAAGAGCAAACAAAGCAAGCTGTATGGTCGCCTGATGGAAAATTTGTGGTTTATTTTGATGATATTACAAGAGAATGGTATCGTATCAATCCTGAAACTTTCAAAATAGATAATATTTCTGAAGCAATTAACTATCCGGTTTATGATGAATTCCATGACAAACCTCTTCCTGCAGCGCCTTATGGTTTGATAGGTTGGAGTAAAGATGCTCGTTTTGCTTATATCTATGACTGTTATGATATATGGCGGGTTGATATGGATGATTTATCCAATACATCATGCTATACTCAAGGAATAGGACGTAGGGAAGGTATTGTTCTGCGTTTTTTGAATGTATACTCATCAGATGAATTGACTATTGATGAAAAAGAATCTGTTTATCTTGATTTGTTGGAATTGAAGACACGTAATCAGGGTATTGGCCGTATAACTGTAGATGGAAAATTACGGAAGGATCTTTTTGGTTCCTTTATGCTACAGGCTGGAGGTATCAGTAATGATAGCCGTAAGGTTGTATTTTCTCGTCAAAGTTTTTCAGAGGGACGTAATGTGTGGGTGTATGATTTGCAGAATCATAAAATGGAGCAAGTAAGTAATGCGAATCCAGATAATAACGGATTTCAGTGGGGAAGTGTAAAAATGGTAGAATGGACGAACGAATCCGGTAAGTGGAATCAGGGATTATTGTATTTACCTTATGGTTATGATGTTTCCAAAAAGTATCCTGTCATCGTGAATTACTATGAAACACACACTCAAGAGATGCATATATATCATGTGCCGGAATGGAGTAGTGCAATGTTGGATATACCAACATTTTTGAGTAACGGGTATATTATTTTCCGTCCCGATGTTTATTTTACGGTAGGAGAGCCGGCAAAGAGTGTTTATGATGCTGTTGTCAGTGGAGTGAAATATATTATTGATGAAGGTATTGCTGATCCGAAACATATTGGAGTGCAAGGTCATAGCTGGTCTGGTTGTACAGTTTCTCAATTGATTACAATGACGGATATGTTTTGTTGTGCCAGTATAGGTGCCGGTGTAGTAAATTTGACAGAGGCTTATACAGCGCTTCGTATTGGTAGTGGATGCACACGCATGTTCATGTATGAAGATTGGCAATGTCGTATGGGTAAAAATTTATGGGAAGGTAAGGATGCTTATATACGCAATTCTTCAATTCTAAACGCAGATAAGATAACAACTCCAGTTTTGATAATGCATAATGATAAGGATGAGGCAGTAGAATTTCACGAAGGACGAAATTTATTTTTGGCTTTGCGCCGTTTGCAAAAACCGGTATGGTTGTTGAATTATAAAGGTGAAGGTCATTTTATTTGCAATGCTGAAGCTCGGCGAGACTGGTCTATACGGATGATGCAATTCTTTAATCACTATTTGAAAAATGATCCGATACCTCGTTGGATGGAGGAGGGAATCAATATAAATGAAAGAGGAGGTGATAGAAAATATGATTTAGTTAAATAATAATTGGAATTAGCTTATGAAAAGAATCATTACATTGATGACATCATTAATTTTAATCTGTTTGTGTACTAATGGTTTTGCAGATGATTTAAAGAAAAAAGTTGTAGGTAAATGGTACAATCCATATACTTATGAATCCACAGGAGAAAAAAAAGGATTTCATTTTAAAAAGAATGGAACTTGTAAAGCATTGAATGTAAAATCCCTGGATTTGAAAAAATGGAATATTAAAGATGGAAAATTGATAGTAGAAGGTCTTGATTTAGATGAAAAAACCGGTAAGTGGGGAGAATATAAGACTGTAGAATACATTGAGAATGTTAATAGCGATTCTTTGTATTTATTGGTTTCGAAAAAACCATATAGGATTGGTTTTTTGTATCTAAGTCCTAAAGAATTAAAAAAGAAAATTATTCCTTTTTCAGGACAATTTGATGGGCAATAATTCTGTGTGAATTTATGTCTAATGAAGTAGGATTCAATTTTTGTGGTTAAATTTTTATTGAGGGAACTGTAAAAATGATTATATAATAAAAAACCACCTACAATGTAGGTGGTTTTGTTGTGACCTCGGAGGGGCTCG
>JAHHTS010000066.1 GCA_020024475.1 Oscillospiraceae bacterium | reverse complement strand
GAGACTATGACCATACTCTTAAAAAAATTTATACTCTAAATGAGCAAACTATTGTAAAACAAAGAAATAGATATGTTAAGGCAATTGATGAATTCGAAAAAACGTATGGAAAAGATAGAGAAATAGCAATTTATAGCGCACCTGGTAGAACAGAAATTGGAGGAAACCATACAGACCACAATATGGGAATTGTTATTGCTGCGGCAGTAAATATAGATGTTCTATGTATTGTTTCGGTAAATAATACTGATACAATTAATGTTCGTTCAGCGGGGTTTAAAGATCTGGAAGCTGTTGATATTACAGATTTGCAAATTAGAGAAGAACAGTATGGAACCACAGAGAGTATTATTCGTGGTGTATGCGCTGGAATTATGAATAATGGAGGAAAATGTGGAGGATTTGATGCATATATTACAAGTGAAGTTCTTCAGGGAAGCGGGCTTTCTTCATCAGCAGCGTTTGAAGTGGCTATCGGAACAATAATAAATAATGAGTTTTGCAATAACAAATTTAATGCAGTAGAAATTGCACAGATAGGTCAATATGCTGAAAATATATATTTTGGAAAACCTAGCGGACTCATGGATCAAATGGCTTGTAGTGTTGGTAGTGTTGTAACAATTGATTTTAATGATAATTTAAATCCAATTGTTACACCTATTGATTTCGATATGTCAAAATACGGATTAGCTCTTTGTGTTATAAATTCAGGTGGATCACATGCTGACCTTACAGAAGATTACGCGGCCATCAAAAAAGAAATGTGTTCGGTGGCACATGAACTTGGTGCAGATTATCTAGGACATATTGATAAAGAAGTTTTTATAGAAAATATTCCACAATTAAGGAAAAAACTTGGTGATAGAGCTATTATGAGAGCAACACATTTTTATATGGAGTGCGATAGAGCGCTATCACTTAGGAAAGCTATAGAAAATGATGACATTGACACTTTTTTAGCTAAAATTATCGAGTCTGGGCATTCTTCGTTTGAATATAATCAAAACGCCCATAACGGAGTTGATGTAAAATATCAACCTGTTTGTCTTGCACTTTGTATGGCACAAGAAATGCTTAACAATAAACATTCTGCATGGAGATTGCAAGGCGGTGGATTTGCCGGTACCATTCAGTGTTTTGTTGATACAAACATACTTAGTGAATTTGTTGCTTATATGGAAAAAGTATTTGGAGATGGCTCATGCCATATTCTTTCAATCAGAAATTATGGTGCAATCAAGGTAACAGAAAATATTTAATGTAAAAATACTTGGTAAGTATATATTATATCCGGAGTAGTAACAAGACTAAATGTTTGTGTTTGTTAGTATTCTTTATAATCATTCAAAAGAAAAATGGAATGTATCAGTTTTGATACATTCCATTTTTTAATGCTTTAATGAGCTGAAATTTACATAAATCTGATAATCAAATTATGTTTTGCACTACATAGGAGAAAATTGTTACATCAACAAATATTATAGTATATTTATCATTAATCACACCGAAATATTCCAGCATTCTTTTATAATTTAAAATCTTCTGCTGTATATTGAGGTAAATTGGGCCTTCTTTTTGGTATGCGTTTTGTAGGCATATAAATAAATTTATTACATGAGTAATATGGAGATACGACTCCTTTTCTTTCGCAAAGAATCATTTCGTTGTCGCTAGAAATGCTGCCATGTAAACAGTATTCGCAAGCGGGCTGAATATTATTGCCAAAAAGTTTTTTACTGTTTTTGAATAATGACATTGTTTTCACCTCATTATGATTATACAATATTATTTATTTTTAGTAAATAATTTATTATTATCAAAAATCAATAAAAAAATAATTGTAATGAGAAATAAAGTAGAAGATATTTCCATTGTATTATAGAATGACTTAACTACAATACTGTAATTGCTTCCAGTGGCTAAAGGAATTGGGAATAGAATTAATAATGTCTTTAAAGTAATAACACTCATAGGTATATGTATAATTCTTGATAATAATAAAGGTTTAATAAAATCGGAATTTCCTGTAAAGTGAACTACTTGACAGATTGTGCTTAAAGGGAAAATACTTAAGCAAATGCAAATAAAAATCGGATTTCCACCAAAAAATTCAATAGATTTAATGCATCCAGTAGTAACTTCGGTGAAAATAGACGCTAAAGTTCCTATTAAAGCATGATCACCGATGTAAAGTGAAATCACTTCACATAAGCAATAAAACAATATTACAAATCCGCATACAGATAAAATGCTTTGAACCGAATTGTTTATACATTCAACAAAAGATTGATGATGTTTGCTTGAACTAATATTGCTTACACTGATGTCATATTTGTACACATAGGATAAAATAAAAGATGTGATAAGGCTTGAAACTGTTAGCGAAATAAATAAGAATACACCCAGTTTAAGACTTTTTAATAGCCCTACGCCAATAGCGTACACACAAAATGAAAAAGAATTATTTATTAAAGATGGTGCGATAGCGTTAAGCGAATGCTGATTATAACCATCTTTTTTTAATTCATTAAGAAAATTAGCGCCTATTACAAATCCACCAAACAGTGAAAGTAATAGATAGGTACTGTATTTTTTATCTTCTATTCTAATTAATTTTCCATAGAATCTTAGAGGATATGACAATGTATTCATAAATTCTTTTTTAGAAAAATACGAAGAGAAAATCATAAAAATATAAAGTGACGGAATTACACTATTATAACATATGTACATAGCGTTTTTTACAGATTCCATCATTAGTTCTGCGTTAAAAGCCATAGAGCAAAATAAAAAAATAAAAATAAAACTCATTATATATTTGTTCTTTATCATATATACACCTCATTTATAAATATATATGATACAAAGCAAAATATTAGGTGATGAATTATGAATTTTAAAAATAAAATAGAAGAATTATCAAAATCTATCAAAACTATAACATCAAATACAGTGATATCGTTACCTGTTTTTATATCTGTAGATATAAAAGGAAATTTGATTATTGACGGAGGTGGTAAGTTGCTAGACTATACCTCTAATAGAATAGAAATATCGGCTAAAATAAAAAATGTAATAGTAGAGGGAGAAAATTTAACTATAGTAGCATTTGATAAAGAAAATATACGGATAAACGGAAAAATTTTTAGAATAGAATTTTCAGAGGTGCAACAATGATACCTAAAGTAAAATTTATTGCCGAAGGCGGAATGTATAGTGAATTTTTAAATAATCTTATCGAAGATGGTTTCTATATTTTTAATATTGAACCCAATAATTTGGGTTTTACTGCAGTATGTTATGCAAAAGATTATATTGAAATAAGCCGTTTGAGTAGAAGGTTTCAAAGTAGAATAAAAATAAAAAATAAAATGGGAGTTTATTTTAAGTTTTCAAAACTTATAAAAAGAAAAGGACTGTGGTTAGGAGTGGTGATTTATATGACCTTAACTGCAATTTTTTCTCATTTTATTTGGAGAATAGATGTTAATGTCGATGATAATAATTTGAAAACTACAATATATAATAGTCTATATAATAATGGTATATATACAGGTTCTTATTATACAAAAGACAAATTGCAGAAAGCTGCAACATATACAATGATTGAAAATGAAGTTGGACAAATTTCTTTAAATTTTTATAAAGGGGTTCTCGAGTGTGAAGTTTATCCAAAAATCAATAAGGAAGACTATATATCTGATGCTGTCGATGGTGAAATAGTGTCGAGTTTAAGTGGTATTATTACTGATTTAAGGGTGTTTTCTGGTTTTCCAAATGTAGAGTTATGGCAAAGTGTTTCACAAGGTGATATTTTAGTAAACTGCTCTATGACAGACGAATACAATAATTTTTATTATGAAAAAGCAAGAGCATATATTGAAGCATTGTGTGAAAAGACGTACTCGGTCTATATACCGTTCAAAAAAGAGAGTATTTTATATACAGGAAAGGAGGATGAAACTTTATATATAAAATTTTTGGACGGCAAATATCAAATAAAAAAAGCTGATAAAGATAATTGGTATGACAGTGCAGAGAAAACTACAATAAAGCCGGTTTCGATATTGGGCTTTCGTTTGCCAATAACATTAGAAACTGTAAAATATTATCAGATGGAAAAATATAAAATTGAAAATGATGCATTATCTGCAAATAAATTGGCAAAGTTGCAAATACAGCAATTGATATGGAATGATGAAAAATTGAAAAAAGAGTTAGATAGAAAATATGACTATTTAATTAGTGACGAGGGAATACAAGTTAACTGTTTTGTTAAAGGTTATTACGAGATAACATAGTGTTTATTTACTTATTACTCCATATATGATATACTAAATTTATATAAAAATTATGAGGTGAGAAATTGTCAGAAAAGCTTTTTGAAGTTTTAGATAACGATATAGCACTCGCAATTTGCGGACCGTTTAATACCAATATAGCGCATATTGAAAAAACGCTTGGGAGCAGTGTAATATGTCGAGGGAATATATTTAAAATAATAGGTGATGAAGATGCAGTGAATAGCACATTTAGTGCACTTACTGCTATGGAAGATTTGCATAAAAAAGGCACAGAGCTAGATGAACAGGCAGTGAGATATTGTACATCTCTAGCAAACGAAAATAGTAGTGGAAAAGCCAGAGAACTTACAGGTGAATTGATTTTAATTACAGCAAAAGGAAAGCCTATAAGAGCCAAAACTTTAGGGCAAAAAGAATATCTTAAAGCTATAGAAAAAAACTCAATTACATTTGGAGTAGGCCCTGCTGGAACTGGTAAAACATATCTTGCTGTGGCCATGGCTGTAAAAGCTTTTAAATCAGGAGAAATCACAAGAATTATTCTTACAAGACCAGCGGTGGAAGCTGGTGAAAAACTTGGATTTTTACCAGGAGATTTGCAAAGTAAGGTTGACCCATATTTAAGACCTTTATATGATGGATTATTTGATATGATGGGTGCTGAAACTTATTCGAAACTGCTAGAAAAAGGAGTAATAGAGGTGGCACCACTTGCGTATATGCGTGGTCGTACACTTGATGATAGTTTTATAATATTAGATGAGGCACAGAATACAACTAAAGAACAAATGAAAATGTTTTTGACACGTATGGGTATGGGATCTAAAGTTGTAGTTACGGGCGATATTACACAGATTGATCTTCCTGGAGACAAAAAATCTGGACTTAAAGATGCAATGCAGATTCTTAAAGGAATAGATGATATTGCAATAGTGCGATTAAGTGAAAAAGATGTTGTTCGACATAAACTCGTTCAAGATATTGTAAGAGCTTATGAAAAAGCTGCTAATGAGCAGCCTAAATTCACAAATATTGAAAGACCTAGATTATCAAATATTAACGGAAGGAAGTTTACAAAAGGGAATTATGGCAAATGAGATTTTGATTAGTAACGATCAAGATAAGATTGAAGTTATAAAAGAAATGGAAGATCTTGTTGTTAAAAGTTGCAATGCAGTCCTTGAAAACGAGGGTATTGAAGATGATTGCGAAATTTCAGTTACCTTTGTTGATAATGAAAAAATATCAAAATTAAATGGGGAGTTTCGTAATAAGCCTGTTGAAACAGATGTACTATCATTTCCTTTAGGTGATGATGGATATTACGATGAAAATCCTGAAACAGGGGCTATTATGTTGGGCGATATTGTGATTTCACTAGAAAAAGCCTTGCAACAAAGTGACATATACGGTCATAGTGTAGAAAGAGAAGTAGCTTTTTTGACGGTACATTCAATGCATCATCTTTTAGGGTATGATCATGAAAATGGTGGTGAAGAAGAAAGAATTATGCGTAAAAAAGAAGAAGAAGTTCTTGTAAATATGGGCTTGCCAAGAACTGTTACAGATATGTAAGATATGATTAAAAGATTTATAAGTAGTGTAGGCTACGCATTAAATGGTATAAAAATTGGAATCAAAGAAGAAAGAAACATGCGAATAGATATTACTGTAATGTTGTTTGTATGGCATCTTATTCCGTTTTATAACTTTACTATTTCAGAAGTTGGATTTATTGTCTTTATAACTTTTCTCATACCAGCTTTTGAACTTATGAATACAGCTGTTGAAAGAGCTGTTTATAAACCAGACAATGAACACTATATGCCGGCAGGTGCAGCAAAAGATACAGCTGCAGGCGCTGTGTTTATAGTGGCAATAGGTGCAGCCATTGTAGGAGTTATGCTTTTTTTACAAATTGATGGACTAAGAAATGTTTTTATGTTTTATACCAAAAATCTTTTACATTTGGTTGCACTAATAATTTATATAATTTCTGCTTATTTTTTTATAACAATGGATAATTAAAGAAAAAAGGATAAATAAATGGAAACAAAATCAATATTTGTGGCTTTGGTAGGTAAACCTAATGTAGGTAAATCTTCTTTGATGAATCTTGTATTAGGCGAGAAGATTGCTATTGTTACTCAAAAGCCACAGACTACAAGAACAAGCATTACTGGCATACTAACAAAAGGCGTTACACAATTTGTATTTATGGATACTCCAGGTATTCATGCACCAAAAACAAAGCTTGGTGAAAGAATGGTTAAAACAAGTCATAAAACTATTGCTGATGTAGACCTTGTTGTAATGCTTTTTGAGCCTTATGGCAATTTTAATGATGCAGAACTTTCACTTGTTGAGGATATAAAAAAGAGTGGTCTACCTTCTATAGCAGTCATAAATAAAAAGGATACACTAAAAAAAGAAGATGATGTTCTTGACCAAGAAAACAAAATAAAAGAGCTGAAAGTTTTTGATAAAGTTATGTTAATTTCCGCTAAAGAAAACAGCGGTGTAGATAATCTTATGGATTTAATAGAAAGTTACGCTATGGAAGGTCCTCATTATTTTGATGATGACGCTATTACAAATATTCCTGAAAAGGTTATTGTATCAGAAATTGTTCGTGAAAAACTACTCCTCAACATGAGAGATGAAATTCCACATGGCACAAATGTAGAGGTAGAATCCTTTAAGGAAAGAAGAGATCGCGAAATTATTGATATAAGTGTTGTTATTTACTGCGAAAGAAAAAGTCATAAAGGTATGATTATTGGCAAGCAAGGAACAATGCTAAAAAAAATAGCTTCACAAGCAAGAATGGATATAGAATCCTTTCTTGAGGCGAAAGTAAATATGCAGTGTTGGGTAAAAGTAAAGGAAGATTGGCGAGATTCAAACTATATTCTCAATGATTTTGGCTTTATAGATGAATAAAGGTTTATTTTTCCACTAATAAGTTTGTGCTTAAGATTTATAATAAGTACAAAGCATATAAGAGGGTGGAAAAATGGAGATAGATTATTGGCAACGCTTTTTGAAAAGTGGTAGTGTACAAGATTTTCTTATGTATAAAAATAGTATTATCGCTGAAAAACTAGAAAAAGGAAATGGCAAATCAGAGAATAAAAATAACCGGACTGGTGATAAAAGAGCTCAAGACCGGAGAGAGTGATAAAATAATAACCGTTTTATCAAAAGAAGCGGGAGTAGTTGAAATTTATGTTAAAGGCGCTATGAGATTGAAAAATAAATTTCATAGCGCTGTTGGCATGTTTACATATAGTGAATTTATTATTTATGAATCACGATCATCACAATTATATCAATTAAATGAAGCATATCCAGAACATATATTTCATGACCTTTCAAAAAATGTAGAATATTTAGCGTTAGCAATGTATATGTCAGAGCTTGTATGCGAAGTTAATGTTCCAGATGATATGAACAATGAAATTTTAAGATTGTTTCTAAATATGTTGTATATGCTTACAAGTCAGAGATGGACAGTAGCTCTTTGCAAAGCAGCTTTTGAAATGCGACTAATGTGTGATACAGGTTTTAGACCTAATTTAGTAGGCTGTAAGAAGTGCGCTAAATATGAAGCAGATATATTTTTCTTCGATACCGAAAATGGAGAAATAGTTTGTGCTGATTGCGTAAAACCTTATGATGTTGGATACCTTATCGCTGAAATGCCAACAATAATGGCGCTTAGATATTTAGCTTATGCTGATTTAGATAAAATGTTTACTTTTAATTTAAAAGGTGTGTTTAGAAAACAGTTATCAATGATATGTGAAAGATATGTTTTAGAACACACAAAATATGAATATAAAACACTTGATTTTTTCAAAAGTGTATATATAGAGGAGAAAATTGTATTTTGAAGGAAAAAAGTTTAAAAGCTTTAGAATTTGATTTAATTTTACAGCAATTAAGTGAATTATGTATATTTGAAGACAATAAGCATCAGGCTTTAGAGTTAAAACCAAGTTCAAATATTGAATTTGTAAAAGAAGAGTTACTTAAAGCAGATGTTTTGGCAGCGTACATATATAAATACGCTGATCCAAGACTAGATAGTGCGCAAGGAGCTTATGAGGCTGTTGTTCATAGTCAAAAAGGTGCTATGCTCTCATGTGGAGAAATACTCAGTGTGGCAAGAATGTATCGTAACTTTGATAGAATAAAAAAGTGGTATTTTCAATATGAAAGAACTGACAGCGTTTTAGATTGGGAGATTTCATCTATTATAGAAAATATTCCACTTGAAAAAGCTATAAGTGAAGCTATTATTTCTGATGTACTTATTGCAGACACAGCGAGTGATGGATTATATGATGTTCGTCGTAAAATTAAACAAACAGAGAGTGCTGTTCGTGATAAATTAGATAATATTGTTCGCAGTCAAACATATCAAAAGTATCTTCAGGAAGCTGTTGTTACAATTAGACAAAATAAATTCGTAATTCCAGTAAAAGCTGAATTTAAAAATGAAATTCGTGGTGTTGTTCATGATGTTTCCTCAACTGGGTCTACTTATTTTATAGAACCTGCTATTATTGCAGATCTTAATGCTAAAATAATGCAGTTATATAATCAGGAGCAAGAAGAAATTAATAAAATTCTTATAAAGTTCTCCCAACTTATAGCATCAAATTCTGGATTATTTGAAGATAGCTACAAAAAACTACTTGATGTGGATAAGTATATGGCTAGAGCCAAGTTGTCTATTAGGCAAAATGCGGTTATGCCTATTGTTAATGAAGAACTTAAATTTAATTTGATTAAAGCTCGTCACCCATTGATTGAAAAAGACAAAGTTGTACCTATCGATATTTCATTAGGATTTGACTATGATACAATGATTATAACAGGACCTAATACAGGTGGTAAAACTGTTTCGCTTAAAACCGCGGGATTACTTTGTACTATGGCAGCTTGTGGACTGCTTATTCCCGCGCATGAAAGCAGCTCCGTTTGTTTGTTTGATAATGTTTTAGTTGATATAGGAGATGAACAGAGTATCCAGCAGAGTTTGTCAACGTTTTCAGGTCATATGACAAATATAGCTAAAATACTTAAATTTGCAAACGAAAAAAGTCTTGTGCTTATGGATGAATTAGGCGCTGGTACAGATCCTGCTGAAGGTGCAGCACTTGCACTTAGTATTATAGAACAATTACGAAATCAAGGTTCAAAGGTCATTGCAACTACTCATTATGGTGAACTTAAAATTTATGCATTGGAAACATCAGGTGTGCAGAATGCAAGCTGTGAATTTAATACTGAAACTTTAAGACCAACATACAAAATAATTATTGGCGTACCAGGAAAATCAAATGCATTTTATATAAGTCAAAGACTTGGCATCGATGAAAATATAATAGACAATGCGAAAAATCATCTTTCTAATGATGATAAGAATCTTAACAAAGTGTTTTCACAACTTGAAGACATGAAAAAGCAACTGAAAGAAAGCCAAGAAGAAATAGAGCGTTTGAAAGATTATGCTGGCAATAAGATGAGACAAGCTGAAGAAAAAAGTGCTAAAATTATTGCTCAGGCTCAACAAGAGGCTGATTTGATTACACAAATAGCACGAAAAAATGCTCAAAAAGTTCAAGATGAAGCTTATAAATTGAGTGATGAGCTTAAAGTACTACAAAAACAAGAAAATATTGCAGCACAACAGAGATTGCAGAAAGCAAGAGATATAGCTAGAAACCAAACTCAAAAATTGATTTCTATGGTAGAAGATAAAGAAGAATCGATTGAAGAACATCCAAAACTTGAAAGTGTAAAGAAAGGCGATAGAGTTATTATTGCTTCACTTAATAAACAAGCGGTTGTTCAAGGCCCGGCAAGTTCAAATGGAATGGTGGATGTTGTAGCTGGAATTATAAAAACAAAAGTTCATATTAGTGATTTGTATCTTGATACCACAAAGCCTAAACAACCACAAAAGCAGTATAGAACACAAGTTTCAAAAGTTACACGAAATGAGAATGGAAGAGATTCAAATACTGAGATTAATCTTTTGGGTATGACAGTAGATGATGCCATTTTGGAAGTGGATCGCTTTATAGATAATGCTGTTATGCGTAAAATAAACACAATTTATATTATTCATGGTAAAGGAACAGGCGCTTTAAGAGCAGGGATACACAAGTTTTTGAAACGTCATCCACATGTTGCTTATTTTAGACTTGGAACTTACGGTGAAGGCGAAAGTGGTGTTACGGTTGTAGAAATTAAATAATCTATATTGTAATAATTATCTAAAAGTGTATTTTACAAATATTTTACAAATAATTTTGAACTATCTTGACATTGTTTAACAATGATTTATAATATATTAGTATAATATTCGTAACTACATGGATTCCTATTGTTAGTTTTTTAGTATCTGTGAAGTTATGAAGTTTTTAATTAAGAAAGGATGTGTTTTTTTTGGCAAAAGATTTTACACAAGGAAATCCGATGAAAGTAATTTTCACTTTCGCTATACCTATGCTTTTAGGTAACGTTTTTCAGCAGTTGTATAGTACTGTTGACTCTATTATTGTTGGTAACTTCGAAGGTGCTTCAGCTATTGCAGCTGTAAGTGCAAGTAGTAGCCTTCAATTTTTTATGATTTCAATTGCTTTTGGTTTTACAGCTGGTATGTCAGTTGTTATTTCACAGGTTTACGGGGCAAGAGATTTTAAAAAGATGAAACGTGTTTTTTCAACAGGTTTTATGTTTGTTCTTGTACTTGCATGTGTACTTGGTGTTTTAGGCGCCACTATTTCAAAATCAGTTCTACAGCTTCTTGGAACACATGAAAGTATTTTGCCTAATAGCGTAAAATATCTTCGTATTATGTTTTTGGGGTTGCCATTTGCTTTTGCATACAATATGTATGCGGCTGTTCTTCGTGCAGTAGGCGATAGTAAAACACCGTTATATTTCCTTATTATTTCAGCTATTACAAATATTGTTCTTGACTATATTTTCGTTGCATTTTTTGGTATGGGAGTATCCGGCGTTGCTTTTGCCACTATTGCATCCCAGGCATTTAGTGGTGTTCTTTGCCATATTTATATTGGTAAAAAAATTCAGATTTTCCATCTCAGTAAAGATGAATGGATTTTCGATAAAGAAATTCTTGGCGCAATCATTAACTATGGTCTACCAGCAGCTATTCAACAGTCAGTTGTTTCAATGGGTATGATGTTTGTACAGTCATTTGTAAACTACTACGGACCAAATATGACGGCAGCGTATGGCGTATATGGTAGAATTGAAAACTTAGTTACAATGCCTCTTATGCAGTTTGCTATGGCTCTTTCAATGTATGCAGGACAGAATATTGGTGCCGGTGAAGAGAAGAGAGCAAAAGATGGTATTAAAGCTACAATGATTATGCAAATTATTTTCTCATTTGCTATGGCCTCAATACTCCCATCAATAGCTCCTACACTTATTGGACTTTTCGGACTAGCTGATGATGCAGATGTTGTGAGACTCGCAACTATGGGTATCGACTTTATGTCTAAGTTCTTAATCGTATTTGGATTGTTCCAAGCATTCAACCAATTTTTACGTGGTGTAGGTGATACAAAGTTCTCTATGATAACAAGTCTTGTTATGATGTTTATTCGTATACCAGCTACATATATGTTTGTTTATATAATGCCTATAGGCGAAATTTCACTTTGGGTTGGTATGCTGATAGGTTGGTCAGTAGCGTTTATTATGAACGGTATTCGTTTCTTCTCAGGAGGCTGGAGAGGAAAAGCTTATGTAAGCAAAAGAGTAGCAGAGTCAGAGGCTTAATTTATAATTAATTATAGATATATAAACATTCTTATTAGCATATAGCTAATAAGAATGTTTTTTTAAAAAAAATGGTGTAACCTTATACAATGTGTTTACACCATTTTCCTCTATCATATTATTTCTGATAAAT
>JAHHTS010000065.1 GCA_020024475.1 Oscillospiraceae bacterium | reverse complement strand
TTATGGAACAAAAATCATTAAAACACAAAACGGCTAAAAACTAATCGCTTACTTTGAAACTGTGTCACTTATTCCTTCATACATAAAAAACAGGTGCGACTAATGCACCCGTTTTTTATGTATGCGATTTTGAAATCCGAAGGCGTTGTATAAAAGTTTTATTTTGAATTTCTGTATCCAAAAACACGTAATTATATTTATTAATAATTTCATGGGCATTGTAAAGACCGATTCCACGGTTAGTTCCTTTGGTAGAAACATTCGGTTTCGACAATGTGGCATAAGGGATTCCCTTTTCTAAAAACGTATTAGAAATAATAAAAAGATATTCTGTGTCAAGATCAATCAGTGCAAATCTAATCTGAGGATTGCCTGTTTCTAAAGTTGCCTCAATGGCATTATCAAGAAAAATACCTACAATACGCGATAAATCTAAAGTATCCATAGGAATATCATAAATCTGATCAGCCACCTCTATGTTGACATTGATATTAAGTTCTATGGCGTATAATAGTTTGGATGAAATAATACTTTTTAATTCAGTCGTTTTAATATTCATTAATTGGTTTAAATGGGCAGTGTTTTGAGTGATATTCTTACTTAAAGGGAGAATTTCTTCTTCAAAATATGTCCGCAAACCAACCATATCATTTGATTCTATATATCCTGACATAGATAGCATGATATTGGAATAGTCATGCTTAAAAGATCTCAATGAAGAATACATATTTTCAACTTGATTTGTATATTCCTGTAATTTGTTATAAGAATCTTGCCGCATATCCTGATTTACTTTATCCATTTGTGCTTTAATAATATTTACGATTAATACCGTATTGAGGATAAAATAACAGGTAAAAAGGATACAATTAAACATGACTATCTTTCGGTTGTATCCAACATAATCCCCTATCATTATATTAAATAGGAAAATGAACAGGCAAGTGGCCAGGTTTATTGAGATAAGCAATAAAAGCTGCTTTGGAAAGCCAGAATGTATTTTATGGACTATCATGTGAAGCAGCCGACCTATTACAGGACAAATAAGTGATAAAAGTAAAATATATGAAATTATATAAATGATATAGTAATTCAAATTTGCCTGTAAATCTTCAATCGGATAGATAAATGTGTCCCATATTAAAGAATAAAAATTATCCGATATTACACAAAACAAATAAGTCGCAATGAAGACGCAGATATTGACAAGTTTATTTTGATTGATAAATGCAATATATAAACAAATAGATAAAATTAATAAAAGTACTCCAATATTACCTAAGAGAAATCCAATCAACAGCATATTGGTAAGTAATATCACAAATAAAAAAAATTTTTGCCTTACCTTTAGCTTGAATGGAAGGAAGTAACAGATGGGAAGCAGATAGGAAAAAACGCTCAGGAAATATGGGAGAATCTGTATTGTCTGCATATCACCAATTCCTTTCTATATTTATTTTTCAGAAATACATTCATTATATTACTTAAATTTTTTAGAATCAACGGTTATTACTGAATAATCGTCGTTTTTTTGCAAAATATTACGATTTTTCTTGTGAAAAGATGTTTTGTTCAAAAATCCGTTTTAAGTGAGAAAGATGAATTATACTTATAACTAATAAATCTGAAGGGAGAAAGAAAGATGAAAAAAGAATTAAAAAAGAACATTGGAAACTTAGCAATCAAAGTAGGAAAACATGCCGTAGGAAAATGTATGATTCCTGGGATGTTCGATCCTAAAATTCCGGATGCGATAAAGAAGGAGATGAAAAAAGAAAATCGTTTGGATTAGCAATGACATTGTAGTATAGAAAGTATTAATTGATTTGTAATACAAATTAATTATATTGATGGAAAAAAGTGAATGAGTAAGCTAACGGGATAGGTTAGCTTTACTCATTCATTTTTAAATCTAAATGTTTTGGACTTTATAGAAAATATAAAAGAGATAATGCATTAGTCAGATAGATAGTGAATTCAAAAGGTACGTTTATTCAATCATAACCGTTAAATTATATATTTTTTCATCGCTTATTCGTTAGAAAAAACCATTTATTCATATTTTGTCTAAAAGTGAATTTAAGATATATAATTAAGCCATAGAAAATAATTGATTAAAGCTTTCAAAATTTCTTTTGTTAAAAAGCTGTTTTGACGTCGAATGGCTTTTTATATAAATACAATTCATAGGAGGAAAAAACAATGGCTGAATTAAAAATTGAAAAAATTCAGGATAAGGAAAAGATTGAAGTCTTATCACAATGTGGATCTGGAACAAGTGTTTATTCTGGAAACAATTGCTCTACACAGGCACATCCATATGGTCATGTTGATCCATGCTACAGTGACTGCAAACCGACAAAAAAATGTAAGAAGTGTGGCAAGTGGGCAGCAAATGCAGCAACATCTGCATATTATTAATCAGATGTGATAGTTAAGGGTGCTAAAAGTATTACGCGTAATGCGTAAGATTTTAAATACGCATGTAGGTATGTACTTTTGCACCTACTATTTGACGATAAAGCCAACTTGAGAAAGAGGGGTATGCTTATGTTTTCTGCTGATACAAAAATATTAGAGTATAAGGAAAAAAGAATTATATTAAATACTTTAAATGGGTTATGGATTAGAATATCCAAAAAAGTTTATGATCTTTTTGCACTTGCAGAGAAAGAAAAACTTTCTTTTGATCAGTTATTACAGGCTTTGCATGACAATCAAGATAGAGAGTATATTAAATCAGTTTATCGGAAAATGCAAGAAATTGGTGCGATTGAACAAAAGGAAAGTGTGAGAATAGAGAATCGTTCAGTGTTGTTTGAAGTTACAAGGAGATGTAATTTACATTGCATGCATTGCTGTGTAAGCGCAGATAGAGAAACAGACTATGAAATGTCATTTGATAAAATCATAATAGCATTAAACAAAATTATTTGCTGGAACCCTAGACAGATTTCTATTACAGGTGGGGAGCCATTGATAAGAGAAGATATATTCGAGATCTTGAAATACCTTAATAAAAGATATAATGGAAGATTAACTTTATCCACAAACGGAACTTTGATTAATGAGAAAAATGTAGAAAATTTGATTCGCTGTCTGGATCAAATTGACATTAGTATAGATGGTGTGGATGAGGAAACGTGCAGCAGAATTCGAGGAAAAGGGATATTTGATAGGATTGTTCGGACAGTTCGCTTGTTACATAAAAAAGGATTTTATGCAATAACATTATCAATGATTTCGGACAAGTTTCATAAAAAAATGGAAGATGAATTCTATAAGCTAAATGAAAAGTTAGGAACTACCCCAATTGTGCGTTCGTTTACTCCTGTTGGTCGAGGAAAAGAATCTAGTAGCCTTTTAAAAAACGATAAATATTATGATCCGATTCCTGCAATAACTAAACCACTTATTCAGGCCTGTTCTTGTAAAGCTGGTAAGGAAAAGCTTCTTATCGATTATAAAGGGAATATTTATTCATGCCAATACTTTGCGGAAACAGAATTTTGCATGGGAAATATTTTAGAAGATCAGGCTTGCCTTACTAACATAACTATTGATGCAATAAAAACTTATTTTCCGCAAAACTATGAAAAATGCAGTTCATGTCCAGTCAACATTTTTTGTTGGCCATGTCCAGGTGAATTGTATCTTTATTCGGCAGTTAATCAAACAAGGAATTTTGAAAGAGTATGTCAATTCCAAAAAAAATTTTTGTATAAAAAAGTTTGGGATGAGGACGTGTTGGTATGATGAAGTTAAATAGTAATGTCGTATATATAGAATATAAAAATAAAGTAATTCTGGCAAATGAATTGACAGGAATGTGGTTGAGGACTACAAAAGAAGTTTACGAATATCTTATAAAGGCATTAAGGTTAAATTATGAGAAAAAGGATTTTGTTCGTGTTTTTATGGATAAGGAAGATCAAAAATATATAGAATTGCTGTTAGACAGGATGGAGCAAATGGATATTCTTGGAGATTCGAAGATTCATTTTACTAAAAGTATTGCATTTGAGATAACTAATCGTTGTAATCTTAAATGCGCACATTGTTGTTTTAGTGCGGGGGTAAAAGGTGAGGAGAGTACAACAGAAAAAGTTACGGAAATCCTGAAAAAAATAATTGAATGGAATCCAGATAAAATAACCATAACAGGCGGTGAGCCACTGTTACGCAAGGATATTTTTAAACATCTAAGGGGGTTACGAGAGTCTTTTGGAGGAACTATTATTTTAGCAACCAATGGAACTTTAATTAACAAAGAAAATATACGGGATCTTATCCAGTATGTTGATAAAATAGACATTAGTGTAGACGGGGCTGATGAGGAAAGCTGTGTGAAAATTAGAGGAAAAGGGGTATTTGAAAAAGTTTTAAAAAATGTCAAATTATTACAAGAAAATGGCTTTGACGATATTTCGCTATCAATGGTATTAACAGAAAGTAATGAGATGATAGTAGATAAGTTTTTGGATTTGAATCGAAAATTAAAAACATATCCTGTTCTCAGAAGAATATCATGGTTGGGTAGAGCACTAGAAAATTATAAAGAACTTACTTCGCAAGAAGTTCTTTATGAAAAAGGTGCAGAAATCAAAACGGATGAAAAAGGAATGTGTACATATGGAAATTGCCAGAAGTTAGTTTCTAAGTATCATATAAGATATGATGGATATGTATATGCATGTCAGACTATCGAAGATAGAAGATATAGTTTGGGGCATATTGATCAGATTTTAGAATTCAATAAAATTAAAGATAATCGTTTAATGTGTTTGATTGAAGATTTATTGAAATTAAATCATAAATGCAGTCAATGTAAGGTGATGCCGTTTTGTTGGAAATGTCCAGTAGAGATTATGGAATATACAAAAAATGGAAGTATGGAAAAACATTGTAATACTGTACACGATAATTTGTTTCGCGTCATTTGGGAGGACTAAAGTATGCAGACATCATTTTGGTTGACATCTTCTTGCAATATGAAATGTGTTTATTGTTATGAAGGCCAAAATAAGAAAAAAGACAAAATGAATAAGAAAGTAATTGATAAGGCGCTTGATCTGGCAATTAGGCATATGAATATGATAAATGATAAGTATCTATGGATTGTTTTGCATGGAGGTGAACCATTCATGGCTTTCTGTGAAATGAAGTATCTGGTATCAAGGGCAAAGACCCTTGCGGCAGAGCAGCAGATTTTTATCAGCTTTTCAACGACATCAAACGGAACGCTATTAAATGATGAAATGATTTCATTTATAAAAGAAGAGATTGATGATTTTACAATAAGTATGGATGGTAATGAAGATACACAAAACTATTCTAGACCGTTTGGGGATGGAAAACCTTCTTTTGAAATTGTTAGTAACAATGTAAGAAAAATTTTAGAGATAAGACCCGATTTGAGAATTCGAATGACATATAATCATCAAACGGTAAAGAATTTGTTTGAAAATGTAAAATATTTTATGGATTTAGGGGTTCATTGCATTGTACCAGTACATGATTTCTATGATCGAGATTTTACAGATAATGATTTGCAAGTTCTAAATCGTGAAATCAAAAAAATTTGCAAGGTATATAAGCAAAACAAGGAATTATTAAATAACTGGAAATTAAAAAAACTAGGGGATTGTTCTGGAGGAATTACGAGTATGCATATAGATCCTAAAGGAGATATATACCCATGTATGTTAGCTGTTGGAAATTGTGAATTTGCAATTGGGAATGTATGTAATGGAATTGATGTAAAGAAAAGAGATAAAATATTAGAGTATTCAAGACATACAATTCCAGAATGCAAGGGATGTGATTTGTATAAGTATTGCAATGAAACAAGATGCAAAATTATCAATAAAGTTTTGAATGGTGATTATTTAAAACCATCTCCATTAGCTTGCGGAGTAGAAAGAGTAAAATATAGAGTCTGTATGGAACAATAAACGTATATGAAAGTAAAAGTAGCTGTTATTGATAGTGGAATTGAAAGTAGCCACAATGCATTTAAAAATATTCATATTAGTGGTGGTCAGATTATAAAAAAGGGAAATTATTTGGAAAAAAATAATAGTATTTATGATGTAAGTGGACACGGTACAGCTTGTACATCGATGATTGTCAGTGAATGTTCACATATAGAAATTATGAGCATTGGAATACTAGACAAGTACGGAAAATCAAATTTAGCCGTATTGGAATTTGCATTGGAATCCCTCATAAATAGTGATATTTCTATAATTAATATGAGTTTAGCTTTTGATAAGATAGTTGATCACAACTTATATAGAATACTTAAAAAACTATCTGAACAAAAAGTTACTATTATTGCATCAATGTCCAACAATGGGCATATAAGTTATCCAGCAGTTTATGATAATGTAATAGGAGTAAGGGCAGGAATACTTGAAAGAGAGAAGGGATATTGGTTTCATAAAAGCGAATCAATACAATGTGTTGTGGATTGCGTTGCTCCTGTTGTTGCTGTTCCTCCTAATACATATATTATGATACCACCTTGCAATAGTATTGCTACTGCTAGATTAACAGGAATAGTTAGTAGGTTTTTTTGGGAGAGCAAGAGTAGTAAGGTTAGTTATAAAAATGTATGTGAATGGCTGCAAGATAATGCTTTGCGTAATGAGTGGAAAGAGGAAAATCTTTATGAAAAATTTCGAGTTCCAGAGAAATGTAATTGGTTTGTAGATAATAATGATCCTGTATTAACAAGAATCTTTCAAGCTATATGTAGATACTTTGGAAAAAGTTTTTCTGATAAGCAACTTTGTGATATTGAATTACTCACCAGAAATGGATTACTAGAAATGAAAAAGGTACTTCCATTCCTAAAATTTATTGAAGAAATCATGAGTGTAAAATTAGATTATCTCAATATAAATAGATACCACCTAATTACAATTGGGACATTAGTGCAATATATTAAGTCGTTATAAATGCGGATAAGGCTGAGAGAAAGAGCATGGTGAAAATATGAAAGAAAGATATAATTTGATTGGAAAATTTCTCATAGAATCATTTAAGCAAAGTAAGATGAAAAGTATAATTTGTTGTCTGGTAATGTTAATTCTTACATTTCTAAGCGTATTTTTGCCGGTTATCTTACAGAGAATTATAGATGTGGCAATTGGAGGAAAAAATGCAAGTGCACTGTTTTTATATGGGGGAGCATATATGGCAATTATGATAACCATTGCTATATTAAACATGATTCAGCAATATAATCTGTCATATGTAAAGACGAAAATGACAATCCGTTATAAATATCTTTTGCTTAAGAAGTTAAGTACCTTTTCCGGAACTTATTATTCGGAACAAAAATCAGGAGAGGTCTTAAATATTGTAGATAACGATACTGATATGGTCGAAAATTATGGAATCGATCTTGTATTTGATTTTGTCAGGAATATAATCACCTCCATTTTTGCGCTAACTATGTTAATTCATCTGCAGAGTACAGTTTTATGTATTATTATTGGTATTCAAATTATTACTATTATTGTACAAAGTAAGTTTAGTAGAGTTCTTGCCGATAAAACGGCCGAAGTACGAGAACAATCAGGTAGAGTATATAATATTATTGAACAATATATTAGTAATATATTAGAAATTGTTATTCTTAAAGCACGACGCTATTTCATGGTTCATTATCTTGAAAATGAAGGTGAGTTTGCTAGAAAAGGAATTCGGTTGGATGTATTATTTTCAGCGAGTAGCCAGTCGGCTACATTTTTGTCTAGTTTGATCACTATATTAGTTTACATAATTGGAGGAATGGAAATTATTAAAGGAAGTCTCCAAGTAGGTGAACTGATTGCATTCCAACAATATACAGCAATGTTTATCGGTCCCTGTATGGGGGTACTTAAAATAAATGAGAGTATACAACGATTGTGTGTATCTTTGGATAGAATTTATGGCTTTCTTAAATCTGATAGTATGATTGTTCAGGATAATAAGGCACTTAGATTTCCAGATCATGTTTCAGAAATAAGTATGACCCATGTGAATTTTGGTTATGTTAACGACAAGGTTTTAAAAAATATTAATTACACATTTAGGCCAGGTAAAGTTTATGCTATTGTAGGTGCAACAGGATGCGGAAAATCGACTATTATAAATCTTTTGTATAGACTTTGGGATGTGGATTCGGGAGAAATTACAATTAATGGTAAGAATATAAAAGAATATAGTCTGTGTTCTTTACGTAAAAGCATTGCAGTTGTCTCCCAGAATACATTTCTATTTGATGATACTATAGAAAACAATTTAACTCTTAATAATAGTAAAATTAAACAGAAAAATTATATTGCAGTCTGTAAACAGATTGGCATTGATGATTTTATATCAAAATTGCCGGAAGGATATCAAACACAGGTGGGGGAAAATGGAGTGAAACTTTCTGGAGGGCAGCGTCAGCGGATTGCAATTGTAAGAATGATTTTACAATCAAAAGATATCCTTATTTTTGATGAAGCAACCTCTGCTCTGGATAACATAACACAAGAACATATTCTAGATAATCTTAGAAGGTATTATGAAAGTAAGATCGTTATAATGATTGCACATAGACTTTCAACTATAAAAAAAGCAGATGAAATATTGGTTTTGGATCAAGGAGAAATCGTTGAAGTTGGAGATCATGAATCATTAATGAAAAAGAAACAGTACTATTTTCAGCTTGTAGAAGAAAGGAGTGCATAGCTATGAGGCTGTATTTGCGCTATATAAGAGAGTATAAAAAAAATACTTTAACGGTTTTTTTGTGCTTTTTATTAACTATATCATTATTGAGTGGATTCCTTATCTTAACGCATACAAACCATAGAGTAGAAGCATTACAAAACATGCTTACACATACACCTGCAGATGTGAGAATTACTAAACTTGATAAGGGTCAAGTAGAAAAATTAAAAGTTGGTAGTGATATTTCTAAAATGGCTATATTTGAGCAACCAGAATATGTATTCTGTGATGAAAGTAGGGTCTATTTTCAACGTGGAGATAATTTAGGAATTACACTTACAGGAAGACTTGAGAAAGGACGAATGCCTGAAAATGAAACGGAAGTAGTTCTAGAAAAATGGGTTTTGCTTAATCTTGGAAAAGAACCGAATATAGATCAGAAGATTACATTAGAAAATGAAAATACAGGGAATATCCAGGAATTTACAGTTGTCGGGATATTATCGGATGTGTTAAGAAATAAGCAGGTTGGTTTATTAACAATGTACTCCTGCCTTGAAAAAGAGTATAGCGGTGCTTATATCAGTTATATAAACTACAAAGAAAATTGGAATATCAAGTGTCAAAAAGAGAAAACCGCTGAAAAATTAAATATTCCAATTAAAAATATACAGACCAGTCCTGGAAGAGAAAATATGGAGGAACTTTTACGCGTGGACGTAATTGTGATTGTTGCGATTCTTTTGTTCTTTTGTATTCTTTTTTCTGGTATTTACCGTATACAATTAATTGATAGACAGGAACAGTATGGTGTTTTAAGGGCAATAGGGATTAAAAAAAAATTATTAATAAAAAATATTTTACAAGAGTTAGGGATTATATATATAGCAGCATTGCCAGTTGGAATGGGCGTTGGAGGCGGTATCGCATGGGTTGTAACGAAATTATCTGGAGACGAAAAACAGATTATATATTTATATGGGGAAAGAGTACGTTTTGAACTGATTATTCCAACTATACAGATTGTGATTGGTATAGTTTTGTTAGCAATAGTGATTGTGGTTATTGGCATGATTGCTTGTCATAATATTTATAAAAAGACGATCATTGAAACAATCCAAAATGAAGTTGATTCTACTATCCATACAAGTAGCCGATTATTCTGGCTTAATGAAAGGAATAGTAAAACTTTAAGCTTTTGGATTTTATCTATAAAATATATAATTCGTGATTTGAAAACTAGTGTTTTTATGATGTTGACAATATGTATGGGAGTAAGCTTGTTCTATGGATTAGTTTATAAGGTGGAAATAGCACATAACATTCATTATGAGACAAAAGAAATGTACTTTTTTAATGGCGATTATGCTATGAACGTATTAACGTTCCAATCGTCAGATTATGGGGTCTCTAGAGAATCAATTGAAGAAATTTGCTCTTTAAATCAAGTCGATAGTATAGAGACGGCAGCAGGGCTGCCGATACGTGTTATAGATAGCGGAGAGGCAGAAAAAAACAGTGAATACTTTGAACGTTCCAATGAAAAGAAAAAAGAAATTTATGGTTATACAGATTGGGGGTTTGATGGAGAGAATCAAGTATATAAGTCGGTACTATATGGATACAATGACAATGCATTAAAAAAGCTACATAAATATCTTATTGGCGGTAACTACACTCTTGAAAATTTGGAAGAAAATGAGGTAATTCTTTGTGAAATGAGAGAAAGTGATGAAAAAACAGGAGCACAAAAAGTGGGATGGTACAAAGACGGAAATCCATTAATACAGTATAAAGTTGGGGATCGGATTAGAGTAAAATATAGAGAGGACTTGAAAACAAATAGTTTAGACTATGAAAAATTTTCCGATAACGTATCAGATTATACAATGAAAGAATACAAAATAGTGGCTACTGTTTCATTCCCATATATTTCCGATGTGAAATATTCTCAGTATCCTATTTTTATTACAAAAGATGATTATATAAAAAAGATGATTAAGAATTCTAAAATACAAAGTATGTATATCAATGGGAAGAATAGTTTGAGTGAAGAACAAAAAATAGAATTAGAGGATCAGCTAATAAGTGTAGGTACAAAAAATTCTCAAGTTTCCACAAGAAGTCTTATATCTGAAAGAGATAAGTCAGATATGTTATACCGAAAAGAAATTATAAATGTAATAGGAATTGCAGTAGTGTTTATGATATTAGCATTAACTAACATTGCGAATAATATGAAATTTCGTGTACAAATGAGAAAACGTGAAAATTCTATTTTAAGGGCAATTGGTTTAAAATGCCGAAATGTGGAACAAATTATTATTCTAGAAATTGTTAATATCTGTGCAGTTTCGTTTATAGGCGGAGTTTTTGGGGCGCAGATAATCAGTAGATATTTATATGGTCAATCAGATTTAAAAAATTTTGGTTATATTTACAAATTTAATATAGGGTTTTACCTTTTGATGTGCTTGATGACATTGATAGTTTGTGCATTTATGTCTCACAAGATAGTAAAAAAATCATCCAGTAAAAATATTATTGAAGACATGAACTATATTGAATGATGGAGCTGGTGTTTTCAGATTTATAACCAAATAATTTTTTTGGAGGTGGAAAAATATGAATATTATTGAAATACAAGATTTAAGCAAAAAATATTCAAATAGTAGAAAGGTTGAAGTTACGGCTTTAAACCATGTGAATTTGAATATAGAAAAAGGAAAATTTGTTGCGATTGTTGGGCCAAGTGGTAGTGGGAAAAGTACATTGTTGCATTTGATTGGTGGATTAGATATAGCGACAGGAGGAAGTATAAAAGTAAATGGAAGAGACATTATGAAATTCTCAGAAGATGAGATGTCGGAATTTCATCGAAAAGAAATAGGTTTTGTTTTTCAAAAGTATAATTTGATTCCTATGTTAAATGTGAAAGAGAATATAATCCTACCGGCTCTTCTTGGAGGAGAGTCGGTGGAGAATGAGTATATCGATGAACTAATACAGTTTCTTGGTCTCAAAGAAAGAGAAAGACATTTACCAGGAGAACTGTCGGGTGGACAACAGCAAAGAGTAAGTATTGGAAGAGCATTAGCTATGAAAGCAGAAATATTACTCGCTGATGAACCTACGGGTAACTTGGATCAAAATACCTCGTATGAAATCATGGATTATTTCCGCAGTTTGAACCAAAAATATGGGAAAACAATAATTATAATTACGCACGATATGAATCTTGCTAAAAATGCTGACGATATTATACAAATCATTGATGGTAAGATAGTGTGAAACAAAGTAGAAGGTTTATGCCGCTAGCGGTATTAAATTAAATGGAAAACGAGAAGTCCTAGGTATGTGGGTAGGCGGTAACGAAAGTGCAAAATGCTGGATTTTTGTCCTGAATGAGACAAAAAATAGGAGGGAGAAGACATCATGATCGTATCTATTGATGATTTAACTGGATTTTGTGATGCCATTCATGCATTGTTTCCACAGGCAGAGAGACTGTAATTAATTGGACCTGTTGACAAACTTACTAAAACTGCGAATGTTCCTTATGC
>JAHHTS010000064.1 GCA_020024475.1 Oscillospiraceae bacterium | reverse complement strand
GGAGGTATTCTATAAATTATATGAAGATCATCAAATTTTCCATAACATAAATACTCTTAAATCATATCTGTATACTTCAGTAAAAAACAACTGTCTCAACTATATTCGAGATGAAAAACGACGCAAACAACGAGAAAGCTATTTCTACGATGAAATATATAATGACAATACGGTATTCAACAATGCAATTATTGAAAATGAAACATACAGAGAATTATATTTATTACTTAACGAACTTCCCCCTCAGTGTAAAGCTATCTTTGAAAGAGTCATACAAGGAGAAACATCTGAAACAATTGCAGCAGCCATGCACCTTTCCATTGAAACCGTAAAAACACAACGAAAAAAAGCAAAACATATATTAAGAGAACGTTACAAACATCTATTTAACATTATCTGCATCTATCTATAATTTTTTCACTCTTTGAATACCCATTTTTACTATTTGCGGTGTCATATAGTAAAAAAACAAAGAAGTGAACAAATATTTGCCATATAAAATATCAAAATTACTCAGTGCTTATAAGACTGATTCTCTCAGTGCTACTGAAGCTGAAGAATTGTCTGTTTGGCGAAAAGAAAATGTTAAAAACGAGGAATTATTTCAAAAAATCATACATACAGAAGGATTCGAGCAGTTCCGACTTCAATATGAAGAATATGATATGTTGCCCAAATTCGCTTTATTTGAGCAACATATCAAACAAAACAAACATAAAAAGATTATTAAATACCTTTCTTATGCAGCCGTAATGCTTCCTCTTATATTTGCAGTCTGGGGGATTATACATAATCAAAAACAAACAATAATTCCTCAAGTTGAATACTCCTCCATCACTCCAAATCGTTTAAAAGCCATTTTAACTATTGGCGAAGATAAAACTATTTATATTGGCGCAGATACTAATCCTAATATAACAAATATAGATTCCAATATTTTAATCAAACACAACACATTACAATATAAAAAAAACATACAATCAACAAATCACGTACTCCACAGACTCAAAATTCCTCGAGGCGGAGAATTCTTTGTCCGCTTATCTGATGGAACAAATGTGTGGCTAAATTCAGAAAGTGAATTAAAATATGCAGACAAATTCACAGGAACTGAACGAAGAGTGTATTTAACTGGTGAAGCATATTTTGAAGTTGCACACAACATAAACAAACCTTTTTGGGTTGAATCCGGTAACCTACAAATACAAGTATTAGGAACTTCATTTTGCGTAAGAGCATATAAAGATGAAAATTATGCATTAACAACCTTAGAAAAAGGCCAAGTCAACATTCATTCCGGAACACACACAATTTCCTTAGCCCCTGGAGAACAAGCAAAATTAGAAAACAAAAAACTAACAGTACATCAAGTAAATACACAGACATATACATCTTGGAAAAATGGTAAATATATTTTTATCAACGAATCATTAGAAAATATAATGACAACATTGGCTCGTTGGTATGATTTTTATATATTTTATTCTTCGCCTCAATTACGACACATTCAATTTACAGGCGAATTAATCAGATATAAAAACATAGAAGAACTACTAAATAAATTTGAAGTACTAGAAAAAGTAAAGTTTGAAATCAAAAACGATACAATTACCATCAAAGAATATTAAAAGGACGGAGATTGCTGGTAACAATCTCCGTACCGATAACCCACAAACGTGGATATGTTTAATTAAAACTGTTTTACAAAATTATGAAAGAAAATGATTTTTTCCTACCTCTTAAAAAGAAAAAAAGAAGAGCAATTCATCCATTTATGCTTTTATTTTTAATGCTTTTACCTGGCCTTGCAGAGGCACAATACAAAGCACAATTAAATATAAACATAAAAAAAGGAACGCTCGTGGATGTTTTTGAAAACATTCAAAAACAAAGTGAATACCGATTTATGTACTCCACACAAGATGTTACGCCTATTACAAACATTACCATACAGCGAAAAGGTATTTCTGTACAAGAAGTACTGGACTTTGTTTTAAAAGGACATGAACTGACTTATTTAGTGGAGGGTAAAATAATATTCATAAAGAAAAATCATCAAGCACAATTTGTCAATATAAAAGGCAAAGTAAGCGATGAAAACGGAGAACCTCTAATTGGAGCAACAATTCTTATTGAAGGAACATTTATCGGTACAACAACGGATATAAATGGTAACTACGTCTTTACTGTTCCTAAAAAAGAGAATATGAATATACTATATTCCTTCATTGGGATGATCTCTCAAAAAGTTACTTATATCGGTCAAGATAACATTGACGTAGTACTAAAGGAATCAATAAAAACAATAGATGAAGTTGTTATAACTGGTTATCAAACCCTCAGGAAAAGTGATGTCGTCGGTTCTGTAAGTACAGTTAAAGCCTCTGACTTCATGATGCCTGTTTATACATCTGTAGCTCAAATGCTACAAGGTAGAGTTGCTGGAATGCTAGTAATGAATACAAGCTCACGCGTCGGCACTTCTCCTAAAATTCGCATCAGAGGAACTTCTACCATTTTAGGTAATCAAGACCCTTTATGGGTAGTTGATGGAGTCATCCAACCAGACCCCATACCACTAAACCAAAATGACTTAATGGTTGATGATTTAAAAAACATCCTAGGTAATCAGATATCATGGTTGAATCCTGCAGACATAGAAACTGTGACAGTCCTAAAGGATGCATCAGCCACGGCAATTTACGGCTCAAAGGCTGCCAATGGCGTCATTGTCATCACCACTAGACGAGGTAAACAGGAAAGCCTGACAGTAAACTATAGTGGAACATTTTCTTTCCGTTCTCGCCCTCACTATGGTTTATTCAACCTTATGAATTCACAAGAACGAATTCAATTCAGCCGTGAAGCTTTTACTGCTGGTGCAATCTATAATGAAGCCCCCATTGCCTCCATAAATACCTATGAAGGAATTATGAGCATGCTTTATAACAAAACAATTACCCCACAAGAAGCAGAGAGCGCAATACACAGATTGGAACAAACCAATACCGATTGGTTCAACATACTAACACGCAATTCATTTAGCCACAACCACAATTTAAGCGTTTCCGGAGGTAGTGAAAAGATCATTTATAATATATCTTTAGGCTATAGCAATCAATCAGGAATAGAAATAAACAATGATGCAAGAAACTTAAGTGGACGTATAAATTTAGGTATTTCCCTAAATCCCAAAATACATATAGACTTAAGCTTGGTAGGAAGTATTAATAAAACCTGGGGTTATGCAGCAAATATAAGTCCATTAGAATATGCAACTAAAACAAGCCGATCGATATTGGCTTATAATGAAGATGGAAGCAGACATTTCCAAGAAATAAGAACCAATTACACATATAATGAAAATCCTGTTATTTTAGGCTATAATATTTTAAATGAAATTGATCATAGCTACTCATTAAACAAATCTTCCCAAATAAATGGAAATTTAAATTTTGCATATGACATCCTACCATGGCTAAAATATGAATTTGTAGGAGGAATCAATAACAATGCCGGGGATTCGGAAGCTTATGCCGGAGAACAGAGCTACTACATTACTTCCACTTACCGTGGTTATGATTTCGGTACAGAAGCCTATGGATCTGAGAAATACAAAGCTGCCATACTTCCATCTGGAGGCGAATTATATAATGGGAATTCAGATGTGCAGGGATGGAATATTCAAAATAAAATTACGTTCTCCAAAACCTTTCAGGAAGACCATCGTCTAAACATTTTAATCGGAACCGAAGTCACTTCAACCAAAACAGAAAACAAATCACAGAAAACATTTGGATATGTAAAAGAAAGAGGAGAAAGCATTGTAAGACCAACACCCTTAAATGAACTTATTCCTATTGGTAACAGACCTTCCCCGGGATTAGGATTATTTGAAAATTTATATAATGGTAGCGGATGGATGCGCAATACATTAACAGCAAACCAATTTTCAGTATTTGCAACTTTAGCTTATTCCTTCAAAAATCGATATGTAATAAACGCAAGCATGCGTAACGATGCTTCAAATCGATTCGGTCAAGATCAAAATAAACGTTTCGATCCGACATTCTCTTTTGGAGTTTCATGGAATGTTACACAAGAACCATGTCTGCAAAATATTTCCAACATAATAAATCAGTTCAATTTACGTGCATCATATGGAATTCAAGGTAATGCCGTAAACTCCATCAGTCCAGAATTGATTTTAAAAATGGACGCCATCAAACCGTATTATGGAGACTATATGTCTAAAATTTCACGTATTCCCAATCCTCATTTGAGCTGGGAGCGTACTAAAACCTGGAATTTTGGCTTGGACATACAAGTAATCCAATGGATATCCATGAATATTGAATACTATACAAAAAAATCGAACAATATTGTCAATCAATCCATAGCATTGGAATATGGACGTGTAGGTACAGAAATTAACGGAGGACGCATTGTCAACTCCGGTATTGAATACACTTTAAACATTACTCCCATCCGTACAAAAGATTGGGGATGGACAATTGGATTCAACTCTTCAAAAAACTGGAATGAAGCTAAAACACAATCAATTAGCGAAATCAATCTACAAGACTATATTTCCGGCTCATCAGACAAAGTCCTGAAAGAAGGATTTGCACTTTCTAGTTTTTGGTCATATGACTTTAAGAAATTAAGCTCTGTAGACGGTAGCCCTGAATTTAATCGCCTATTTCAAGAAGATAGCCAAGGCAATATCCTAAAAAGTGAAGATGGATCTCCCTTGCTGAAAAATGTAAGTGAATACACAGACATGCTTGTATATTCAGGAAAAATGGAACCAGATTTCACAGGAGGTCTCACAACCCGTCTCAGGTGGAAAGGATTAACTTTTGGAGCTAATTTTTCTTTATTGCTAGGAGCAAAAAAAAGATTACCTAACCCTTATCCTGATTTAGGAAACATTCCCTTGTCCAATGTCAATTTAAGCAAAAACTTAATTAACCGATGGAAAAAAACAGGAGATGAAACAAACACATACATTCCTGGAATCTATATCGGTCGAATAGCTAATTATTGGAGATTACAAGATGGTAGGACATACAATATGTATCAAATGTGGGGAGAATCAGATATAATGGTGGCCAATGCTAATTTTTTACGTTGTCAACAAATGTCTTTAACCTGGACTGCAAATGATAAAATCTGTGCCAGAATGAAGGTAAAAAGTTTTTCAATCAATGCTATTATGAATAATGTTTTTGTTGTCGCAGACAAAAAATTCCATGGTTTCGACCCGGAATTAGGAGATAGTGTACAGCCCAAAACATATTCTTTTGGTATTACTGTTGGATTTTAAAATAAAGAACTATGAATAAAATAATCAAATATACATTCTTGCTTTCTGTTGTATCGATCATTTCGTGTAACAACTTCCTGGAACCAAAATCCCAAAGCGAATACGTACCTCAATTAATCCAATCATTAGATGAATTATTGTTAGGAGAAGTATATATGGGTCCAGGCTTTAATGATGGAAGATTTTTCAGCGTTTTGGGAATTTTTGATGATGACGTAAGCATACGTCCTAATTGGAAAGCAGAAAGTTCAGAAGAAGAAAAAATAAAACAAATCCGCCTAGCCTACTCTTGGTCTAAAGACATGAAAGATCAGTTTAACAATTATAATATTTATGCTGAAGTATACAAAAAAATCTTAGGGTGTAACGCCGTATTGGACTACATTAATGATGTACAGGGCAGTGAACAGATCAAAAACAAAGTCATGGCCCAAGCACTTGCTCTACGCGGATATTTCTATTTCCATTTAGTAAACCTATATGGAACACCCTACTCTGCAGATAAAAACGCTTTAGGCGTTCCCTTAAAATTAACTTCTGAAATGGGAACCAACGGTTTACCACGCAACACAGTAAAAGAAGTATATGAACAAATCATCAGAGATCTGCTTGAAGCAGAACGTTTATTCAAATCTTTATCGGCTTCTGAACAGAATTTACGGGACAATCGAATAAATTTACCCTGCACTCAATTACTGCTGTCCCGCATTTATTTATATATGGAAGAGTGGGAAAAATCTTTAATTTATGCAGAAGAAGTCATCAATAAATATGATTATGCCATATTAGATTTAAATACGATACCATTACCTGATTCGAAAACATCCCCTATCTATATGAATTATTACACATGGAGCAATCCGGAAATCATATTCTTATTTGGCAATCAAGCAGATGTTTGCGAACTCCCTCTAACAAGAATCCTATGTACAGAAAAAGACGAAGCTGGAAAAGTAAGTTACAGAAGCTATTTACCTATCGTTGTATCGGACAGTCTCATTCATGCTTTTGACCATAATGATTTGCGCAAAATTCACTATTTAGTGTGGGAAGAAATTAGTAATGACAATCCGACTCCCGTATATCGTCAAGCAACAAGTAAATTTGACGTACAATACCAATATAAAATTGAATACCGCTATGAACGAGGTGTATGGGGCACTGCATTTAAAATTACAGAGGCATATTTAAATGCAGCTGAAGCTGCAGCAATGCTTTACAAAGAGATAAATCGAAGCGAATATCTAGTCAAAGCACAAGCATTCGTAAATTCATTACGTATTAAGCGTTTTGCTCCAACAACATACAAACCGATTAGCATTAGTGATACAAAAAAATTAGTGTCATTCATTCGCGATGAACGACGCAGAGAATTGTGTTTTGAAAATCATCGATGGTTTGACTTACGCCGCTACGGAATGGAAAAAATCAAACATATATGGTATGATACATCAGGAGAACCTATCGAATATATCTTAGAAAAGAATGATCCTGGATTTACCCTACAACTACCGAATGAGGCTTTTGACCATAATTCAAGTCTAGTACAAAATGAAACAAGAAAATAATGTCAAACATTCAAATAAGAAAATATGTTCAAAAAAATCAAAATATTCATATGGACTCTCATTTTATCAGGCTTCGCCTCTTGTGTCGATAATGACAATATCGGTCCTATAGAAAAAGTTAATTTTCTCCAATTTGATTTTCCTCAAGGAAGCGCTACTTGGGACAAAGAAATTGAGCAAATAGCCAAAGATTGGGGTATGTACATCATCTATAAAAATGTAGACAGTACTCATCTAAATAGAAGGTGGACCGTACCAACCTACAATGAGCCTATCTATGTATGTACAGAGCCAAGCTCTGAAGATATTTTAGTATATTTAAAATTAGTAAAAGACTGGTTATTGGGAAGTTTAGACAAAACAAAAGAAGAAGACAAAAAACAATTGCCCTATTATCTCTATTTGGTAAATAACTTGGACGATGGTAATCCACAATCTCAAACTTATAAGAAACGTCACATTCAATTTAAAAAAGACGGATTTGACTATTGGAGTCTAAGTTTCACTAACGAAGAATTGGCTACCGGATTAACACCGGAAATCATTCATGGTGTTGCCTGTGCATTCAGTTATCCCGGTTTAAAAACACGTTTTGAGACAAAAGAATACAAAATTGCTCCCGGATTTGCCCAAATGACAGATTATGAAACTAAAATTGGAAGACAATATATCAGTTTAGAAGATTGGAAGAAAGAAAATCCCTATATGCCTGATTTTTTCTATGAAGACAACATAACTGTCGGAATGTGCGACAAAGATCCAAACAATGCTTATCAAAGTCGAGGATTTGCTTTACAATTGGGAGAAGATTTCAAACCTATTAAAAATGTAAATGGAGAAACAACTTATGGCGCCCCTACCTGGATGCCTTGGATTATAACAGTTGATAACTATGGAATATCTATTGATCACAATCCGGGACCAGTGGCAGCAACTATTGAAGAACGTATTTTGGAAGACTTCATGAATATGATTCGGATAGCAATGACTTACTCTCCAGAAAAAATTAAAGAACTATATCCTACAGATATAGATAATCCCATACAACAGACTGGAAATCAGATAATAATTTCCAAATACGAGCTAGTGATAAAATATATGAAAGAAGCATATAACATAGATTTATCCCAATATGCGGAAATCTTAAATCAATAGATATTTTTCTCTTTCTTTTTAATTTATAAATACAACACGATAACTAATATAACATGAAACAAATAAAATTCATCCAATTAGGGATTATTCTCATTGGGATAGTTCTAAGTAATTGCTCTACATCTAACAGCTACAAAATACAAGGGACGATTGAAGGAATCAATACCGGCAATGTTAGCCTGATTACCTATTTAAATAAAAAAGCTGATACTTTAGCTCAAACAGAAATCAGAGACGGAAAATTTGAAATAAAAGGCAATATTACCGGTATAACAATTGCAACATTACAACTCCCCGGGCAAGGAATCGGACATGCAACCGTTTATTTGGAGAATGCCGACTACTATGTAAAATTAAATCCTAAAAATCTTGAAATGAGCGAAATATCAGGAGGAGGAGAAAGTCAAAAAATTGCATACGACTTATTTTTGATAAACCAAAATTTAGCCCAAGCAATCGATGGAATTCGTAATGAATATCTCAAAGAGGTAAACACTCCTCAAAGTATTCGTTTCCAAGAACTAAACACATATCTTGATTCCATCCAACAAGCCACAGAGAAACAGAGAGAAGATTTTTATAAAAAAAATGAAACCACCTACGTAGCGCTCAATCATCTTGCACAAAATGCAGACAGAATGGATTTAAAAGAATTGACTGAAAAATACGATTTATTTCCCCTTGAATTACAAAATAGCCCTTGGGGGAAACAGATAAAAAAACGAATCGAAAAAATACAAAAATTGGCAACGGGACAAATTGCTCCGGATTTCATTGTACAGACTCCTGATGGAAAATCATTTAACATCCATTCCGTCAAAGCTAAAATTAAAATTATTGATTTTTGGGCTTCCTGGTGTGCTCCTTGTCGAGCATTAACCCCTCATTTGTTAAAACTATATGATGAATTCCATGAACAAGGACTTGAAATTATCGGAATATCATTGGACGACAACAAAGAAGCTTGGATAAAAGCCATCAAAGAAGAAAACATACCATGGATTCAAGGTTCTAGATTAGATGGTTTCAAACCTAATAATCCATTAAATCAATTATATGGGATTCAAGGCATACCACACATTGTTCTCCTTGATGCAAACAATTACATCATCACAACCTCAACTGATATTAAAAACTTACGTGAAGAAATTCTAAAATCATTCAAACGGTAACATTATAAACAAGCTTACATGAAAGCAATTATTGGAATACTCTTACTAAGCTGCTTAATAGGAAAAGTAACAGCTCAAAAAGCAAATTATAAACGAGCAGAAGAAACAAAAGCATTTTCACTACCATGGAAATACGATCGTTTAACACCATTCTTTACTGAAGACAGTGATGATTTTTGGTATTGTTTACAAACCAGTGATGGGGAAAAATATTTCTATGCAGATTTAAAAAAACAAAAGGTTGAAGAATTTCTTGATCCGGTTTATTTAGCCGCAGAGATGGAAAAAGCAACAGGCAAGAAATACAATCCTCAAAAAATAGGCCTATGGAAAATCAATTTCAAAAAAGGAGGGAAAATATTATCTTGGCTAGATGGTAAAATAATATTTGAATACAACCGAATAACAAAAAAATTAAGCTATACGAAACGACCTCCTCAACAAAACATGCAACCACAATGGGGAAACTACGATTCCGGAATTTCTCCTGATGGCAAACACCAAGTGTTTGGCAAAAATCACAATGTCTATATCCGTAATTTGGAAGATTCTACTGTCGTACAATTAACCTTTGATGGAACACTCGAATTTAGCTACATGACCGGTTGGAGTGATGCCAAAGAAGAAGTTCCATTAGCACCTGTTTGGTTTGACGATTCGAAAAACTTTTATCTTTTTCGCCAAGATGCCCATAAAGTTGCTGAAATATCCAACATGAACTACCTAAAAGGCCGTCCCATTGCATATAATTCACAAGCAGTATTGGCTGGTGATTCTAATATCTTATACGATGAAATTTCATTATTTGATGTTGAAACAAAAACCCAGAAAAAAATAAAGATCGATAAATGGCAAGATCAATTAATTAGAGTCCTTCATTCAGATCTCAAAAACAACAAACTTTTTTTGGAGCGACGAACCAGAAGAAATAATATGCTAGAAGTATGTGACGTTAATTTAAAAACAGGAGATGTAAAAGTCATCATTCATGAAGAAGGTGATCCATATATTGGAATAGAATTAGCATCAATACATTTTATGAATAATTACAATGACATTATTTGGTGGTCTGAACGATCCGGTTATGGACATTTTTACCATTATGATCGCGAAGGGAATCTAAAGAATACCATTACTTCCGGAGATTGGTGTGCAGGAAAAATTATAGAAATTGACGAAAAAAATCGAATAATTTTCTTTCAGGCTTATGGGATTAATCCCGATGAAAATCCCAGCTATGCAAAAATTTGTAAAGCAAATATTGATAGTAAAGACAAGATAACGATATTGACACCGGAAGAAGCCACTCATGAAGTTATATTCTCACCAAGCAAACGCTATATTATTGACTCCTATTCACGTCCCGATTTTCCATGTCAATTTTCTGTTAGAGATATTCAAGGTAATTTAATAGCACAATTAGGCAAAGTCAACTTAGACGGATTATACAAAAAAGGCTGGAAAATTCCAGAAACATTCTCAGTCAAATCTGCAGATGGAGAAACGGACCTATATGGAGTAATGTGGAAACCCTTTGATTTTGATTCGACTAAAAAATATCCCATCATTTCATGTGTATATCCTGGCCCACAAACAGATAATGTTCCTTTAACATTTGAAGTCGGTTCAACTAACGAAGCATTAGCCCAAATTGGCTGTATTGTAGTTGCCTTCAATCACCGCGGAGGCTTACCATTCCGCGGAAGATCTTACCATTCATTTGGGTACAAGAATATACGAGATCATGCTTTAGCCGATGATAAATATGGATTGGAACAATTGATAAAACGGCATTCCTTCATAGATGGAAACAAAGTCGGCATATACGGACATTCCGGAGGAGGGATGATGTCAACAGCTGCAATTTGTACTTACCCAGACTTTTATAAAGCATGTGTTGCATCAGCAGGCAATCATGATAATAATATTTATAGTCAGTTCTTTGTAGAAAGCCATTATGCCATTGATGAACAAACCGTCGTAACTCAAGATACCATAAAAACAAGTAATGGTAAAGACTCAATAGTAACAAAAACTATTTATACAACAAATTTGCCAACAACCATGGAATTAGCCCAAAACCTCAAAGGTCATCTGATGTTAATAACCGGAGGTATGGATGGTAATGTACATCCGGCACACACGATTCGTATGGCAGATGCACTGATAAACCACGGCAAAGATTTTGAACTTGTATTTTTACCGCGTGGACGGCACACGTATGATGGCGTCTCTGAATGGTATTTCGAACATAAATTACGTTCTCACTTTGCCAAATACTTACTTGGAGACTTCACCAATAACGGTTTCTATGATATCAAAACTAATGAATATGATCAAGTAATCAAATAAATCAAAGACTATGAAATTAGAGTATGCTTTCAGTTGTATCTGCATATTTTTCTGCTTAAGTACATATGCAGATGGTGTAAAATCAGCAAAAGTAGGCGAACAATCACCAGACTTTCAATTTGCTGACAAAAACGGAAAAATATTTTCTTTAAAAGATTTCCGAGGACAATATGTATTCATTGATATTTGGGCCACACATTGCCTTCCATGCAAAGAGGAAATTCCTTATTTAGAAAAAATCCAAGAAAAACTTAAAAAGAAAAATATCGCATTTATCGGCATTGCAACAGATTGGGATAAAAAAGAATGGATACAATTCATTGAAGAAAAAGCTTTAAAAGAGACCCAACTGATATTGGATCGACAATGGATTTCTTTCATGCATAGCTATGATGTTGCAACAATTCCTAGATATATTTTATTAGATAAAGAAGGAAAAATCATCAATTTAAATATGCCTCGCCCTTCTAATCCTGAATGCATGAAAATTCTTAAATCTTTAAAAAAATAATATCATAATAATAGGTAAAACACCAAAAATCTACTAACCGAATTTTACAAATGATATAACAAAAAAAAAGGAGTGGTATCAAAATGTATGTCAAAGTACATTTTGATACCACTTCTTATTATTACATGGTAAAGGCCCGTACTTTCAAACGCATGTCTTATGTCCTAAGTCCACTGCTAAATAAAGCAAGACTGTTTTGAGAAAAAAAGAAAAG
>JAHHTS010000063.1 GCA_020024475.1 Oscillospiraceae bacterium | reverse complement strand
CGATAAGTTTTCTAATAGGAAATAATGCGTGACACAGTTTATTTTACACTATCTGTTTCTGCAGCTATCTGCAAGAATTCATTGAAAACATACTCGGGCGAACCGGCCAAATATTCTTCCTGTTCCGTAGCTTCACCAGAAGCAAAATAATTGGCTTGAGCCTTGCCGTAAGCTCCGCTAAAACCTCCTACACCGACACCAAACCAAGGATGTTCTACTATAATGCGAGCTGTTACTTTCCACACCAACAGTCTTCCATCTGCAGAGTCTTTCTTTAAATAGTAGATGCCTATGCATAGAGCAAGGACCAATAAGCCAAGTATACAAAAACTTGATACGGTTATTATTTTATGTTTTGCAATAAGTAATCTTAATCGGTCGTATAATTTGTAATATTTAGCCAATACTACACCGCTACCTAAAATTGCAGCCAACCATGCTGCCCTACTCATAGTTGCAGGAAGAATACTTAACAACAACAACATTCCTATATTACACAATAAAATCATCGGCAATCGAAACCATTTATTTTTAATTGATGATTTCTGCAAAAAGAATTGCAATAGAAGAGGAAAAATAGTTGCTAAAAAACCGGCATAAGGTCCGGGGTTTTGAAAAGAACCAGTGAGTTTATATAAATAATTATTAGAATCGATGCAACCATATAACTGCAAATACCCATAAAAAGTTTCACATATTCCCCAAAAAATTAGAGACAAAGAAATTAATCCATGGGTACAAATATTAAAACAGAATAATATCCTTGGCAAACAACAAACAGCTATACCGCCAATTATAAAATGCAAAATACTTGTCATAGTTTTATTAATAAGACAATCATTTAAAACATTAAAAATAATCAACAAAACAATAAGTATTATCTGAATAAAATAAAAAACATATTTGCCGTTTGGCCATTTCATCTGAGTATTTAAATATAAAAATTCAACAGTATTGCGATTAATTTGTTTGTATAAATACAAAATTTATTGAGACAACAGTTGTATTTGTTGCTTATATAACTTCCACAATGATTCATTACCTATAGGATTTCCAACCATAATAATTTGATTATCTTTATTTACGAGAAGAGTATAAAACACAGGATTAGCCAATATTTGATTTTTTTGTATAAAAATATCATTTGTGTCATATATTACTGGATAATTAAAATCAAATTCTTTCAATGTGTTTGTTAATTCATTCTCATCCCTTAATGAAAAAATAAAAACAAAACAAATATCTTTATACTTTTTTAATTCATTTATATATATTTTCCATTCCTCTAAACAATCAAGATTACAAGAAGTACACAATAACGGAGGTGTATAAATAATTATTTTATTTTTTCTAAATAATGAATCTACTATAGGTGTTGGAATTCCTAAAATTTGTGCCTTTGAATATGGAGGCATCTCTATTTTCCTACCTATAATCTGATTTATTAAATCGGCAAGCTTCTGAGTATCATTTTTACACGCGATAATACAACACACCATGACAATCACAATCAAATATTTTTTCATGTTTTCTAAAACTCAAATACTGATAGCATCCATTCAGATGTCTTATCCGTAGCATATATTTTTTTACGTTTCCAATCAATGCAGCATGAAGAAACCGGACGATCAAACTGATAACACTTAATAGGTTTACCTTGTTTAGTATATACGTACAATTTATAATTTTCATCAGTATCATTCCAAATAAAATCCTTTTGACTTATTCCCGAAAAAAGAGCATAAATATATTCTCCATATACACTTATTTCATTAAAACCAAGAATCTTACCTGGTATAACGATATTTTTCCCTTTGTAATCAAATGCAGGTTTACCACCCGGGCCTACTGCAATTCTATACTCTTTTGTTTTCATATTTAATGTTTCCAAAACCTCTCCAAACTTTGTTCCTAAAACAAGCACATTATCCTGTGAGTCATATCCCAAGAGCGAAAGCCATATCTCATTTATGTTGGACAAGCTTCGATTATCACGCCTATAAGAAGGTATTTGTAATAAACTATCAAGAATGTTGCCCTGAGAATCATATCGATTAATTCGATAAATTTTGTTTACAACAGAACTAACAACCAGACTTCCATCATTTAAAATGACAAAATCATAAAGAAAATCTTTAAATGCATAAGAACATATTGGCTGGGTATCTGGATTAGTAATATCATAACACCAAATTTTTTGTCGAAGATTATCAACTATATAAACATGGTTTTTGTATAACCTTACTCTAGATGGATTTATGATTTCATTTTCACCTCTTCCTACTTTTACCATTGAATATTTATAAGTAAAATCAGGATAAGTGAATATATGACAGAAATGCCCTTCTCTAGCTCCTAAATCAAATATACAACACAAACTATCCTGTATCATAATTTTAGGAGTCGTAAAAAATATAGAATCCTGAAGAACAACTTCCTGACCATTCAGTTTTTCCACCACAGAAATATCTGAATATGTTTGCTTATCATACCGAGAAGCCTCTTGACAGGCATAAAGTACAACAAAAACAAGTAATACACATAAACTCTTCATAGCAAACAATTTATTATTTTCCAACAATAGATGTCCTCAAATTCAAGCTGGAACAGCTCTTATTTTGAAGACATCAAAAAATCTATTCATAGTCAAAATCTTGATCTGGACATTCAGGACAAACGACTCCTCCTGCTACTCCAAATCTCAAATTTACATTTATCGCCCATTTTCTATTTCCTCTTCGAGCACTACAAAGAACATCTCCCGATTTCCTAGAACAGACCCTAAATAGAGTAATTCCACTTCCACCCTCAGAGGAAGAAGCAATAGCCTCCGCATTAATTAACGACAAACCAAAATTATTCATATTTTCATTTTGGTTATCTAAAATAATAGAGGTGCTTACCATTGCCAAAACAAAAACAGAAAACATAAATGACAATATCAACAATTTCTTTTTCATATTCCCTTGGTTAAATTTTACAACATAATTTACCATTCACATATTTATCGCAATACTGCAATAATCTAAAAATCATTAAGTCTTATTTTCAAATTAACACAAACACCTCCTTTCTTATTTAAAAAAGGTAAATAAAAACATTACCTTATCCACCGTATCCATGTTAAATATCAAGAATCATTTTTCTATTACATTCCCACGAAGTTTTAAGTTTATAATTTGCTCAGATGTATTACAATACACCTTTATTGTCTTCAAAAACATTCCTAATGAATTAGGTTTAAATACAACTTTTATTTCACCTGTTTCACCTGGATTTACAGGACGTTTTTCCCATTTTACCGATGTACAATCACAAGAAGAACGCACATTATTTATCAATAAAGGAACTGCACCCGTATTTGTAAAATAAAAAACAGCTAATTTCTCATTATTATACAATATTGTCCCCAATTGTAACGTGTCTTCCTTAAAGCTTATAGTTGTTGGAGAAGCCATAAAAGATTTATATTCATAATCTTGTGGCCAAAATACATACAAACAAATGGTACAACAAATAATAGCTAATATTATTGTAATTATTAATTCACGCTTATTCATTATTGGATGATGGATTAATTGTTATTATTTCCGAATGACCATTTTCCTGAGCAAGTGCATAAATTATATCGCGATTACTATCATAGCTTATTGATGAACAACTAATCGGGATATGTAATGTTCTTACATGATGACCTGTCCAATCAAAAATAAAAATAACACGTCCCTTATCTATATCTGTACCATATTCTTCATAACTACGACCCGAATAAAGAGCATATATATATTCATCAGAAACAGCCAAATCACAAAAACCAAAAAGATTGCGTTCTCCATATGCTATAGGATACCATGTTGACTTTCGACTCAAACGTTTGTGCTGAACTTTAATATTTGCACGAGTCAAATGAACTTCATTTATACGCTTCAAAGAATCATTAATAACTTCACAAATATCCAAACATCCATATTGCATATTAGCACAAGCTATACGCTTCCCTAGTGGATGGAACACAAGACTATTACTTGCATAAAATATACTTTTCAAGCTATCACTCATACTTTGATTTGCACAATTAGGATATGCTACAGAATACGTTTCGATATGATTTTCCGTATTGAAACAACAATATCTTCCTTGAGTATAAATTCCTGTTGAAATTATCTGTTTTCCATTATGAATAGCTCCCAATGGATTTCCTGCCAATTCTGTAAATTTTGGCTCATAGCCAGGATCTGTATAATGCATTAAATCTATTTCTACGAGACGTCCCATTCCATAATCAAAAGAAGACACGACAGAACCCATGCGGTGAAGATTCAAAAAATACGACCCTTCATTTTTACCAATTCCTGCAGGAACAAACCGCTTTAACTCACCAGACCGAAGGTCATAAACTACGATACGGTAATGACTTTGAGGTGTAAGGATTACGCAAATAGAATCACACCAAACAATTTTAGTAGGCGCTATAATATTAAGTTCAGTAAGATTTAAATTATCCTCATAAGCAAAATGCAAATGGCTAGCCTTTGTATATAATAAAGGCGTAGTTTCTTGAATCGCTTCCAATTCTACTTGACAGGATGCGAAAAATAGAGCAACATATATGTATATAAATCTCCCCAACATACCAATCATTATTAATAACCATATTTTAATCCTGGAAATTTTCCCACTTGATTATTTACATTAATACCCACACAAATAGTACCAACAGCTATACAACTCACCTTATTAGAAGATCCACTTTCTTCTGCAGCCAAAGCTTCTATATTTTCAAAACTTACCAAAGCATGATTTGAATGATTAACAACAAAACCATTTACAACAAAAAAACTTGTCATCATAAAAACAAAAATTAAAATCTTTATTTTTTTACTCATATCAATATACTTTTAAATTAACTGGGACAAACGTATGGTATTATTTTTTGTAGAAAAAAAATAATACATTCTCAATTATTCCCAAATGTTAAAACTCAATATTAAAGCACGCCAACTTGCCCATAAGATAAAAAACAGCCCAAAGAGAATACAGATTACCAAACAGAAGTTATCTTTGTAGCGTAAAAAGTACAAAAGCGCAGACAAAAACAAAATAAACCACATTCTATCTGTTAATTCACATTTTTAAGAAATAAACATTCACCCAAAGATAGCCAAGGCGATAATTGACGAGTTTACGAGTTCTTTGAACAAATAGAAAGAATAGTTATTGCTTAACAGCCTAAGCAATATAAAACCATATCCAACTAACATACAAAAAAACAGAATAAAGTTTGCTTTATTGTCAAACAATAACTACGTATTATTGTAATGAGTATCTTTCTTTTGTCCACATACTCAGTTTTTTTGATTATTTTTATAAACACATCTTACACATTGTAGAACATAAAGTATTTATACATGAAAAAACATATTAAAATTCTAGCTATATTATCCATAACTTTATTAATAAGTGTCTTATTAGGACAAACAATATGGCTAATAAAAATAAGAGAAATAAAAAGAAACGAATTTATTAAAATTATAAACTTCTCATTATCCCAATGTGTTGCTGACTATCTAGATACTGAAATGATGAACAGAAATTATGAATTTGCTTGTGGATTAGAAGAAGATGGGAAAACATTTGTTTATGGCAAAGACAAAGGCGTACAAATTAACGGTTTAAATGAATTTCCTAGTATGGCAAAAAGGGCATTTTATGATCACATATACAACAGAAAGCAACTAAATCTCAATACAATCAACACCTTATATATAAAGCAATTACGACAAAAAGATATTAAAGAAATTCCTCGTTTAGAAATACAAACTCCAACAGGTCAACGCTTATTTGTAACAGATTCTTCAACATTTATAGGAAATCAAGTAAAAACAAAATTGGTCGAAGTTGGATATGAAAATAAACATGCCATATTAGCAATTTTCCAAGAACCTAATTTTTTCAGTTCGTTAGGTTGGCATTTATTTAGTGTAAGCATCTTTTTTATTGGATTTTGTATAACTTTGTGGTGGTTATGGAGTCTTATAAAGGCTGATTTAAAAATTGCAGAAGTTCAAACAATGGGTATTGCCCATTTAGAACATGAATTGAAAAAACCTTTAATGACTCTACTTACAATAACAAAAAATATTTATATAAACTCACAAAAAAAATTACATACAAGAAATCAAGAGTATATCGAAATCATTCATGGACGCTTAATGAAGTTCCAAAACATAATAGATACCATGTTGTATGCATTAAAAACGGACCATATTGAAATATCAAGGCAAACTATTGACTTATACAAGGAAATCGAACTGGCTGTTAGTGTTTATAATGAACTCAAAATTGACGCAATCATAAATTACCATATCGCAAAGGGTTGCGAACAAGCATTGTTAGATGAAGTTTATTTTGGACGTTTGGTGTCTAATTTAATTGACAATGGCATAAAATACAACAAAAGCTACCCACCGAAAATTGATATTGATTTCGGACGTGAAAACAACTATTGGATATTGACAATAAGCGATAATGGTATTGGCATTCCTGAAGATAAAATAAAACAAATCTTCAAGCGTTTTTATAGAATTGAAGATAAAAGTATTGTAAAACGTACGGGGTTTGGTTTAGGTTTAGCATTTGTCAAACAAGTTGTTGATGCATATAACGGATGTATAATTGTAAGAAATAATAAAACAGGTGGAACTACATTTATTATAAGGCTACCTATAACATAAACTCAAAGAACACATGGTAAAAATTTTATACGCAGAAGATGATTTTTTAACACGAGAAGTTGTAGCTGAAAGACTAGAACACGAAGGATATTCCGTTGTATTAGCGAAAAATGGCAAAGAAGCTTGGACAGAATTTCAAAAAGACTCCTTTAACGCAGTAATTCTTGACGTAGACATGCCAATATACAATGGTTATGAAGTTGCAGGTCTTATACAATCTGAAAATTTACAAGTGCCACTAATTTTTTATAGTTCCCTTGCTAATGTTGACAATATCAAACAAGGTTTCAATAATGGTGCCAAAGTCTATATAGTTAAATCAGGAGATATAGAGGAATTAGTTGTAAAACTTAATAGTGTATTAAGAGACAATAGCTCGCGTTTATGTTACCTAACAGAGCAGGTTTATTTTGACACTTTAACATATAGGCTAAACATCTATGGCAAGGAAAAAGTTTTACAAAATGTGGAAGGAAAAATTTTAGCAGTACTTTGTAAAAACCCAAACCAATTGGTAAAAAAAGACCTACTCTTAGAGATTGGTTGGAACAGTACTGGTATAAATTGGGATAAACAATTAATAAAAGTAATTTCAAAACTAAGGAAAACCTTAGAAGATTGTAATGAGATTGACATACGTAGTGACACACAAAAAGGATATTGGCTACTAATTAACTCCCCAAAGACTACTTAACTTGGTTTATTAAACGAACTGCTTAATTCCGGATCCGCTTTAATGCGTTCCGTTTCCGAATCAACAAGAGCAATTATTTCCTTCTTTACCCTGCAATAATTGGAATCTATCGTTTCCTGAAGCACATCATTCCCGTTATTATCAACAAACTCGGCAATGACGGGAATTTTCCTGTACTCCTTCATTTTGGCAGAAACCTTTACTGAATCCACCTGGAAAATATAAGCCTCAACCAATATTCTTTAATTCCAAGCATATAAATATTTATATTCTTAATAGATGCTTATCTCTTCATATAATACTACTTATGTTTTAGCATTGCAAATGCATGAGTTATGAACTTATTCTTCGTAAATACAAATCTTGAATGGCTTTATTTCTAATAGGATCGCCAATTAATAAGATTTTATTAAGGGAATCAAGTAAAAATGTATGATACCTAAAATCTAATGAAATGTTATTAAGTTCACCTATGCGATTGTTTGAGTCATATACACATGGAATATCACATTTATTCGCTTTTTGGGCTAATTCTACTTCACTATAGTCTTTGTGCCAAATAACAAATATAATCTCTGTATTTAATTTTAGACTATCAAGTTTATATTTAAATAGGTGCCATTTATGAAAATTACTTTCGCATGGAACACATTGTGTTGTATCAAGATAATTAATAATGCGGTATCGTGCATTTTTTAACAATGGATTACAAGTCATTTCTCCTTGATTCTTTATTGTTAGAGAATCAGGAAAAACAAATGATTTTCCTAAAAATTTTTTGATGTGATAATAATTATCAATTTTACTACAGTTTGTAGTAATTCCTAACAGTATTATCATTATTAGTAGCCATACATATTTCATATTGCTTGATTTATCATAGAATATTGATATATTTCTTCTTGGGCATTAATTCCATATATGTAGTTATTTTGCTCATCTACTGCAAAATAATTAATATTTTCTGGGATGTGAATTTTTTTTATTGGACAACCCTCTTCATCAAATACATGAATTTCTATTCCAGGTATAAAATATGGGAATTGCTTCATGGATTTATTTTGATAAAGTGCATAAATATACCTTCCTGTTAAAACGACTGCAGAATAATACATTCTAAGTTGATCATCTGGCAATTTGCTTGTTTTGAAAATATTTATAGGTTGTCCATATGATATAGAAAATTGTTTTTGATTGTCGAAATCAAAAAAATTAATTTGATTGAAAAATAACATATTACCAATCACTAGGCTTCTGTGGGGATGTTTGGTAAGTCCCATGCTAAGCGAGGCATCTGGCGTATAATTAGGAATGTATGATTTTAAAATTTCATATTTAGTAAGGTCTTTTTGTGTTTTTATATCTTGTAATTTAAAATGTATATTTCCTGGGACAGATGTTTTTATTAATCTGACGGTATCATTTAAATTTATGTATACACCTTCATCAGGTAAGGTGAAAATAGTGTCTATAATTGTTTTTTTGCTCATAATAGATTTTGATAAGTTGAAACAACATCTTTTATTAAGAGTGTAGTCGGAAATCCAAAATATTAATCCTTTTTCTGTTTTTAAATATTCATTATTATAATTTACACTTAAAAATTCATTAGGACCTCGACCTTTAGGAAGAAATGATCCTAAAAACTTAAAGTTATTTGTTGAGTATATTTCAAAAAAATTATTATATCCAGAAGCTTTGAAAGCAATGAGCAAAGTATCAACAATAAAAATGTCATTAATCCCTATAATTTCATGTTCCATTTTTTCCCTTTGATAGTTTCTTCTATAGGGAATTGTGTAATAATACGATTGGGTCCATTAAGAACATTGTCAAATCCATCATGACAAGAATTCAATAATATGCATAATAAAAATACAAAGTTGTATATTTTCATTTTGTAATAAGTTTAATATTTAATCCTAAGAACAATTACATTACTTGTTCTTAGGATTAACCAAATTAATTATACTCGTAACAATAGCTTTGGGGAGCACCCGATGGTTTGTATTCATTCCATTTTAAACATATATCACCAACACCTAAACGCTCATAAGTTACATAGCTTGAGCCCTTACAGTATTGCTTTCCTCCATAAGTCGTGTGCTTAACTGTATTACTTCCTCCCTCTGAGGAAGATGCTATTGCTTCTATATTTTCAAATAAAATTGAAAATTTATTATTTACATTAGAATGAAAATTTACAGATATTCCGATTGTTGTTATCATAAATAACAGCATAAATATAAACGTACTTTTCTTCATATACTACTTTGTTTAGTTGATGCAATTAAAATATTTGATACATTTTTTTGTAATGCAGGATTCCTAGCATATAGTTGTGTTGGTATTTGCGACTTTACCACCTCCTTTCTTTTTTAGAGAAGAATTTTCTTTGGTTAAACATAAATATAAATTCTGCGCTTCATTTTGAAATAGGTTAAGTTTATGAGTTGTTACAATTACCTACTATTATGATCTTTAAAAAAAATAGGAAGAATATCATAATATTCAATATCATATGGAAAATATTTAACATCGTTATCGCTATTTCTAAGCAGTAATATTCCAGAGTCTAACGAAATGTTTTTTAATACGTCTGCACAAACAATATAATTTTTAAATCCATATGATAACCATTCTCTTTTTAATTTTTCAGAATAGACTTCATGTATCAAATAGATCCTATCTTGTTGTATATCGATGTTTTTTAATTCACTAAATAAACTGCATATACAAGCCATGCATACATCACTTGAAACTATAATAATCTAATTATAACCTGTTTTTATAGGAGTAGGTAAACATTGAACAATATCGTCATATGTGATATTGTATTCATCAAAACATTTGGTTATTAATTTTTTTTGATTTTGAATCTGACTTGTTAGATCAATTGAATTTTTGAAAAGCTGATTGCATTCATTTTTTAAAATAGTCACCTTAAAAAGTAAAGCAATATTGAGCGCTATAAACAATATCAGAAGCAAAGATATTTTTGACAGTTTCATTGGATGTTGAATTTGATTTTTATAATTAAAGGATTCATGGATTCTTGTGAATTTAAAATTATTTTTTTATTCTGAATTAAAAATTTTTTTAGAGGTTCCATATTTTCGGGAAAAGCCTTCATTGTATATTCATTGTAGTCATTAAATACTGCATAATAAAATTGAGAATCTGAAGCTTTTATTAATAATAAAGGCGTTTTGTCATTTTTGTCATGAACCCAATGAAGTCCTTTTAGGTTTTTTTTATCAAAGACAAAAAAATGGTCGTTAGCTCCTGGACCTCCTGCTGAAAAATAAAAATCTTTCTCTGTTTCATGTAAGTAGATTGGTAATTTGTAATATGAGTTATTCATAAAACGCTTTATATCAAATTTATGTTCTGTAGTCACCGGAATATAATGTGGAGGTATATATTTATCTTTAAAATTCAACTGATACGTTGCTTTTACATTGCCAGAATCCAGACTATAGCAAATATTATCTCCTTCTTGCGGTCTGACTAAATATGAATTATTAATTCCTTGTGTAATAATATCTATTGGTAATACATAATCTTTTCTAGGTAAATAAGACTTTATGTGTCGACCTATTTTATCAAATTGATTTAAGCAATAAAATGTATTTTTAAAATCTTCTTTTTTAAATGGATTGCAACCAAAAAGGAAAAATCCTTCGTCATTAGAAGGTGCAATACCTATACAATTAGGATATTTTTCAGGAAACTGAGGTGTTGTTTTTCTTAAAAAACGTCCATCAAGTAATGAATAATGTATTACATCATTATTACAATCTACTGCCATTATCTCTCTACCAGATAGATCAAGACAGATATCATACAATTGTAAATATTCTCCAGGCCCTCTGCCTATCCGCCCTACTGGAAATAGAAAATTTCCTTTGGAATCAAAAACCATTATACCTGTAGAATTCAATATGACAATTTTGCCAGATTCAGCAATTAATATTTTTTGAATATATGCGATGTACGACATATCGGATACTTCCAATGGAATGATTTCTACGCTATCGATATAATTAGTGAAATCCAAAACCATTTGGGTGTTTTCTAATGGACAGAATTCAATAACTCCGGTCTTTAGCTGTTTAGATATTTTAGAACAAGACAGCAAAGACATTAATAATGCAAGTATTACATATTTAGATTTCATAATGACTCACTTCTTTTAAGTAAAAGAGGAAGGGATTAAACCTCCATCTTATTTAAAAATTTGCTTATTAATCAAATTGAGGTGCTAAATACTTTAAATCAAAGTTCTAATCTACCATGGGAATCACATCCATTTTTAACAACTTTATTGCAATTATCTTTGATGCATGACACTTCAGAACCTCTACAACACCAATCCATCCAACTGTCCATTCCTTCTCCTCCACATGCAGCAATTATTTGGAAATACTTGCCAACATTAGCTCCTCCCTCGGAGCTTGAAGCTAAAGCTTCAATTGCATTATGTCCTAATACAATTTTATGAGATGTATCCACAATAAAACTTACGTTATACACTAAAAGAGTACAAAACATACTGAATATTGTTACTTTTAACACTTTGATTATCATACTTTATTTTTTAAGTAAAACATTTATCTTTCATTGTTGCTATAGATTTTGCTTTTCTATAGATAGGTAATTTATTATACTAAAATACAGTTACATAACAGCCTCCTTTCTTTTGGAAAACATCCATTCTAATTAAACTACAAAATTCTATTCTCTATTATATTCCCTCGGAGTTTCAAGTATACAACTCGCTCAAGTGTATTGCAATGTACTTCCAATGTTTTCAAAAATGCGCCCAACGAATTTGGCTTAAATACAATTCGTATTTCTCCAGTTTCACCAGGTTTTATGGGA
>JAHHTS010000062.1 GCA_020024475.1 Oscillospiraceae bacterium | reverse complement strand
AATAAAACCATGAAAAATCAACTTTTCCTTAAAGCTAATCTTTATAATTTATCGAAAATACTATTTAAGGTAGGTTCCCTTAAATATAAAAAAACGGAAGTGTGTCCACACTTCCTATCCTTGCTGGATTATATAATTAAGGAAAAGCCTCAATAGTTAAAACTATTGAGGCTTTTATTAATCTATGTGTTTCTAAATCAAAATATTATTTGCCATAAAATATCCAATAATAAATTTGTTACTTCCTAGGATTTACTACATTATAAATTTTGTGATTTTGAACCAATTCTTCATCTTCATCCAAATAATATGAATAGCTGAACTCACTTCTCCCAGGAAATTCTCGTCCAAATCCACTTTTTATTTTTTGTTTTTCACCTAAAACAGTCCATACGATTTCTAAATTATTTTCAACAAGAAAATGATTTAAAAAATGTCTGTTAATAAAAATCGTATCATTTTTTCCATTAATAATTACATTTTCTCCATTAGAATCATAACCAAATGCACCATTCCAAACCAGCTTCATTTTTTCAAACAAATATTTTGAAGGAAACATATATGAATTAGATTCATTTAAGCAAAATGGTGAATCCTTTTCCGCCACATAATCATTTACTGTTGTGATCAAATAACATGGTGCCTGTTCCTCCTTTCTAAAATCTTGTTCTTCTTCCTGTGCCAAATAATTTACCATACACGGACTCCAAGGATATTCCCCTACACAACATTCATATAATTGCCCAAATCCTTCTGGCATCCATCTACCTTCAAAATCTTTTCCCATAAACCATTTTAATAAGTTTTCTTTGTCTTCTTTTGAAAATAAATATGTTCTTATCTGCATCCAAACCTCTCGAAAATCTTTAGTTGCAGGTTCCTTGGAAGACAAATAGCCTTGAAGCATATAATATTCTTTCCCCTTATATTTATAAGTTATCATAGTCGGAATATATTGTTCTGTATCATTATTATTAAACCACTTAATATCATCCCATTTAGTATATCTATAAAACGGATATCTCATGCTAGTACCTTCAAATAAGTTTTTTTGATTTAACGTCGTTAAATCAATATTTCTAAAACAATTCCCTTGCTCTGATGGAATTATATCAACTTCATCATATCGAACTCTAGGTGAATATTGATAGTTATCGTATATATTTCCCATTTCTCTATATAGGTATATTTTTTGATATTTCTTCCCAATTCTTTCTATTTGCTCATCACGACTTCTTAAAGCGCCATAAGTATAATCAATATATGCGTCATATTTCGCATATTCTTCATTGTATCCACTTTGCAAAATATCTTCAAAAATCATTGATCCTACATCCTCTTTATTTATACCATAGTCTTCAACTTCAGAAGGTATTGTATATATAGCAAAATCGCTATCCTGACAATTCCAATATAATTTAGAGAATTTATCTTTATATTTTAATATATATTTTTTATTCACCTCATGCCTTTCACTCTTATAAGGCGGTCTTATATTATTTAATTCCTTTTTAGTACACCATCCTTTATAATATGAATATTCGAAAATATTTCTCAAAAAATCACGGATCAAAACATTTTGAGGCCAATTTTCATTAGAAATAAATACTTCTTTAATATAATTTAATATTGGTAAGGTCAACTCTTTCTCTTGTAAGTAAATAATCGTTGAATATATCGCTTGCCATAATCTTTCTTGAATATAATCATCATCTACATTATCAAACATCTCCGCCACCTTCAACATATCTGCTGGATAAAGCCTAAATAAATTTGTAAGTCCTTTGCTTGATTTATCCCTTAATTTAATATCGTTACTGCCAGTTCCCCAACATAACATAACCTTCCACAACAGCACACTTTCTTCAGAGAAAGAGGGTTCATTCAAAGATATTGCTCGTTCACACATATCAGATACTACTTTAATAGAATCATATTTTTTTAGTAAAAAGATACTTAAAACCGAATCACGCCTAATGTTTGTCATATATTTTAGTTTTTTGTGCGTATAAAATGCATTTAATTTACAATTATTTTTTGTTGATACAGAAATCAGCCCAAATATAACACGTTGTATGTCAGATTCTTGAGAACCCTTTATTAATTTTTCGATTACCGCAATTGTGTTCTCATTTATTTCATCTGGCTTTCTCCAATACAAACCACTTATAAATGAATCAACAGACTCTCTATGAATCTTTTCGCTCACTACATTTAGAAACTCATCTTTATTATGTCTAAAATATGATATCTGTATCATTTCCAATGTACCAAGTGTAATTTTTCTATTCTCAACCGCATTTTCAATTTCTTCAATACTCTTAGTTTCGAATTTTTTTGAATATAAATATTCATAAAACTTCTGATATGCGAATGATATTTTTTCACCCTTATCATCTAATTCCCGTAACAAATTTTCAGACAATAATAATTTAATAAATCCTGAGGTTTTCTCTTTAATTCCAAATTCATCAAGGATGTTTGAAACACATTTCCTTAAATCTGACCATAAGATACTATACTGCTCTTTTTCAACCATATACTCCGTTATTTCTTTTAATATTGCAGGTACTACATTATCTCTTACAGAAAGATAATCCACATAATTCCTTGATATTATTTTGTTTTTCAACTCAAAAAATTCACTCATCAATTTTTGAATATCATCTACTATAACCGTTTTATCGTCTTTCTCTTGTGCAATTTCACATAGCATTTTCAAAAACAACGGATTCATAAATTCAGGGACGCATGTAGTATCATAATTTATATTAACACCATAATATTCACAAAAACTGCTTAATGCTTCTACTTCAATTTCTTCAAAACCATAATGCTCTAATTGTAATAAATTGTTTACTTTATCATTTTCTAGGTATTCTTCTAAATATATACTTCTACAACTAAATATCACTTTTATGTTCGTATACTGTTCCGCTTTTGCAAGTAATAATGGCAAATTGCTATTCCAATATTTTTTATCATTTACTTCATTAATTGCATCTATACAAACTGGTATACATACATTATTTTGTTCTCCAATTTCATTTAACCAGGAAAAAAAATATTCTATTTCTGTATTTTTATGATACCAATTCATGATTATAACATCTGCTGTAGTATTCTCTTGAAAAAAATCTCCTAAAAGCAAAACTGCTGGCAATTCATGGTTAAGATAATCATTTACAATATCACATAACAAATGCGTCTTTCCAATTCCACCTTTACCTGAAATCAATACAGCTTGTTTACCGACTTTACTTATCAAATCAACATCAAGCATATTCCTGACTTCTACAAATAAATTAATTGCATCTTGCAAATCATCTAAATATTGTGTTGGGAAAACACACATATATGATGCCATAAATCCTCGCCAATTCTTATTATTGAAAGTTCCGTTTCCATTTTTCTCTTCAAAGCGTTTTTTTCCAATTCAAATATTGATCTAAGTTTTTTTTCATTTTCTTCCATATGGAAAACTACTTGTTTTAATTCTTTTTCACTATAAGGATTTGAGTTACAAGTCTCTCTATCATTTTTTAATTGAATAATCACCTCAGATATTGTATTTTTACTATCGTCTAAAAGAAGGTTTTCTTCATCTCGGCCATATGAATCAAATTCTATTAACTTCTTTATGCATTCCCCTAGTTTATTACCAATTATACTTAATTTTTCTTTAACCCCATCTTTTTTTAAAATAAATGATAACTCTCTATATATACCTGTTTTTACATTGAGATTTTTGCTATATCTTGGCCCAACCATGCTTATTATTTGCTCCACTTTTTGCTTTAATGTTTGTATGCTAAATACATCATCTTGAAAGCAATTGGGTATATTCCTCTTTGAAGTTTTTAAACCTTCATTTCCTAATTTTTCTATGATATACTTTATCGATAACGCCTCTAATCTTTCAATATTCTCTTGTTTAGTAATAATTCCTACTACATTTCCCGCCACTATTAATGGTGCTCCCGACAAGCCTTCATAATTTTGCAACTGATCTTCTTTTTTTATTGAAACAATAATTTCTTCTTGATTCGAAACAATTTTCCCTTCCAATTCTATCCCCTCTGGAGACAACTTTGGGAAACCTTGTGTGCTGCAATTATACCCAGTAATGTCATTTTCACATTCAGCTAACACCTGTATTTCATTCTCGCAAAGCGTTTCATTCAAACGAATATAAACACAATCTACTCCTTTTTCCACAGATTCATTCAAATTTATTGTTGTTCCCTGTACCTCATCATAATTGTTTATACGAAAAGCAATATCTTCTTCCTTAATTTCATCTTCAAGAAATTCATCCCCTGAAATCACATTATGTTTAACTGTCATAACAATATCTGAAGCCACCAAAAAACCTGTTCCCATCACCGTATCATTCTTTAATATTTCTCCAGTAACTATTTTTTTCATTCGAATATCCTTTCTACCGGACTATCTCCAGCTCCCATAACAATTTCATAATTATATTTGTCTTTCCACTCTTGATGTTCTAAAAATAAAGCCTTATCTATTGGATAGTTGAAAATTATTGTTTTAAAAACAGGATCACTACAAATAATTGTAGCAAGAACTTCTAAATCAGGATGGTTAAAACGCTTCGAATCTGTCATACAATAATATTCATCAGCTTTATAACGTTCAATAAATTCTCGTGTAATATTATATCTACTTCCATGATGAGGTAATTTAATCGCTGCAAATCTATAAGTACGACCTACCACGATTTCAATATTTTTCAATAAAATATCATCTATGATTGCATCACCTAAGAATAAAAATTTTTCTTTTTTGTAGTGTAAAATAAAAGAAATGGAACTTCCATTCGTAATAGAACTATCTATTTCATTTAAATCCCCTACATACTTTTCTAACTCTTCTAATCCACTAACATTTGTTCGCTCTTCTGCATAAAACAATCTAATTGCTTCTAACTGATATTCAAAAGCTTCCATTAATTTTATTTCATTAGAGACCCTAAACACATAATTTTTAGAAATCATTTTTTGTTTCCAATAATCCTCTAATTGTTGCAATCTATCTTTAGATGGTCCTAAAAGAGTTATTTCTACATTTTCTCCAAGTGGTTTTGTCTGCATTAAATATTCTGTAGAAATAGCTTTTCCACACACAATCGAATTAACTAAAAATTGTTTTTCTTCTAATAAAGTCCCTAATGCCATACCTTCATTTATTCCGACATCTTGTTGACCTTCATACATCGTTCCTTTTCTAATAATATCATCCAGTATTTTATTATCACGCAATGTAAATCTATTATCCTTCTGCGTATAATATCTATTATCAACAATCTGTAAGAAACCATTGTACCATACAGAACCTACCTCTTGAGATTGCGTATTCTTAAGTAACTGTACTAAACCACCTGTATGATCATAATCCATATGAGTGCAAATTAATAAATCCAATTTTTGTCCATTTCTTTTAATCTCGGACATTTCTTGTTTAATGAATTTTTGATATGTTTTTGTTGTTCCTCCATCTATTAAAATATTAATATCTTGTGAACCAGTTATTGATATTAATATTGCATCACCATATTCAGCTGGAATTAGTTTTATTTTTATCACATTCGTCCCCTTTTTTTTAAATTTGGCTTTATACTAAAGGACTCGGTATACCACCAAGTCCTTAACAATCATTCTATAATTTCTTACAAATATCCTCGCCATATACAAGATTTAATCCACTTCCATTATACCACCTAACCATAATGGAGTCGATATCATCCACCCCTGTGACAGTACCTTTCGTACCTATCGGCGGTGCCTGTATGTCATCCATCTTCACAAGCTCCACGCGCGTCCCTGGTGGGTACTCTAATTTAATTTTCTCAACTATCGCTTTGCTCGGAAACCTCATGTACACCACCCTTATCTTTATTATTTTTAAATGCTGCTGAACCGCTGAGATTTTGAAGCAATATCTTTCTCTCTTTTTTATATTGCTCACCAATAAATCCCAATCTTAAAATGAAACATCTGAATGTGTATTTTTCATTCTCAACTTCTTTTTCTGCTGCATTGATTCGATTTTGATTTTTGCCATCTCGCAAAATGCATAAACCAAATGGCTGTAATAGGAAACCGCATCGGATTTCGCCCTTTTACCCAGCACAAGTTTAGTCTTGGTATCAATCGTATTAATTAGTGTTCCGCTCTTCTTATCGCTGAACACGGTAATTCCAATCAACTGCATTAAGAAGAGTGCCTCTTCCAAGTACTGATCAAGGACAACCTTCTGGAATTTGCTGACTTTCGGATTGTTTCCCTTGTTCTTATTATCACAATCAAGATATTGATTTTGAATGCCTTATCGATCAGCACCGACTCAAGGTAATCAATGTCAGAATGTGTTAAGCTATCATCTTTAGTGGTAAGTATAACAACGCTTTCCCCCAGTCCTTACCGGCTGTGTGTTGCGTGATTCTTTTTGACAGATCAGAGGACTGCCCAACATAGACCATGCTCTTGGAAAGAAGCAGATACACTCCATACTTCTTGCAGGCATCTGTCTCAAGCAGTTCCGATACTGAATCTCTCGGAGCAGAGTACAGCTCACCGGAATTCCAGCTGGAATCCTCAATGCTGATAACCCCCTCAAGGTCACTTTCATACAACAGAAGATTTATGGTTTTTGCTTTGGCATCTGCCATCACGAATCCCTCCCAACGTGCATAATATCTCAAGAATACTATAACTTCATCTTGAAACTGAAGGACTATTTGCTGCATTGTCATCGCAATCACCTCCTTGTGGTGTTGCATGTTACAATACTATTTATGGTATATCAAGTATTATTTTAACTATACCTGCGCAACAGCAATTTTCGTAAGTGCATCCGCTTTTTCTCGTCCTTCAACACCATTCACTTCTTCCATCAATTCATTTACGACTTGTTCTCTATCATATTTCAACCGTTCCAACATCGGTTTATGCTTTATTTCAAAACTTTTAATGATATCATCCCAAGTAAGTGCATATACTTCACAGTTTTCCACCTGAAACACCAAACCTACTTTTCCTTTATCTTCAAAAGCCTTATACTGGCTCTTTACATAATCATCAACCTCTTTACACACAGCAATAAATTTCCATTTTCGCAACTTGCTATTAAATTGTGGTTGCCTTCTTACGTAATCCATATAGTCTTCTATCTGTCTTAAAACTTTTTTAGTTAATGAGACTTTTGGTGCTTTAAGTTCAACCACAATGTTTTCTTCCACGGTTGTTTCAAATGCTGTCTCAACATTTCTTGTATTGCACATGAAAATATCCATGCGTCTTTCATTTTCCGCATCAGGATTTAAAGTTGCGGTAACATCTTCTTCTCCATATAAAATATTCCTATATTGTTCCAATGCCTTCTGCATTCTTTGATCCGCACTCACCAGATTATATTGCTCCCCAAAAAGCCAAAAGTGTCGCTCCACTATTTTCTGCACATGATCGCGCTCATTTGAAAACTTTGTCAAATCGTATACAATACTTCTCAATAATTCAATAATTTTGTACCTATCTTCAATAAATTTAATAGTATCTATTATATTCTCTAAAGAAGTCTTTTTTAATATTTTTGAAAAATCATCTCTTTGTTCCGGAGAAAGTTCTACAATCTGTTCTAGGATTGTCAAAACATTTTCTCTTTCTTCCGAACTTAAAAGTAAATTTAGAAATCCAAGCAACGATTTTTCTTGGATAGGTTTCAATTTATGAAAAATCAAAGGTTCCAATTTAAATATTTCTTTTGTCACTTTCTTTAAATCATTTTTCCGCATCTGGCCATAAACATCACTCGGAAATTCCGGAAAAGTTTTTCTTTCAGTAATCATTGCTTCAACAGCTTCTTCCGCCTTATCTGACAAATAAACACTAATTTTTTTCTCGATAAGTTTCTGAATCTCTTTATGCAATCTTTTCAAAATTTTTTTCTCGTCCTGAGATTCAAACATATTTATCTGTATGTCATCACTATTTGTTAAAACATTTTCTTTATCATCAAAAAAATGTGATTTTACAAATACGCTGTGATTGAAATTTATTGTATTTCTATTGAAATTTGTAGTATCCTTCCCCTTTAATGCATCTTCACTATCGAAATAGTAACAGCAGAATTTTTCTTTAATTGATTCCTGCCATACAACCAAACTAATCTCAAACCTATATCCATCTATTGTAACCATAGATTTTTCACTTAATTTTGTATTTACATATTTCTCATAATCAACCTTATCACCATTAACCGTTATCTGCACATTTTTACTTTTATACAAATATAAAAACCACGCAAATTCCTTCAACAATGCTGGCTCTAGAATTTCAAAACTCATGTTTTCCGCCGTCAGGGTATTAATATCACTAAAGCTTACTGATGTTCCTGATTCTTTTCTATCAGAAGATTCCGGCTGTGAACAATCAATTACCTCTTTCGTGTCATTAGACATTGTAATTCGATATTCTTTATAATCATCTTTATCCTTATAGACAGTACACCACTCTGCTTTATCTGCAAATGCACTAAAAGAAAAACGTCCTTTTCCTTTATTAGCCTTTGATTTCATCTTTAATGATAACAGATTCTTCTTTGATGCTAAAAATGCACCAAAAGTCTCACCCAATTCATCATAATTTATTCCATCACCATTGTCTGTAATAATTAACTCCTTAACTCCATATGCTTCGTTAAGAGTATATTCTATATTAATATTACGAGCATGCGCTTCAAATCCATTCCAAATATATTCGCTTATAGCATCCCTATAATCATTTGTAATACCAGAAGAATCAATACTCTGATTTTTCACGCTTAAAGGTATAATCATATTATCCGCCTCCCTTTATCAGCAGTTTACCACAATATTTTCATTTTTTCTATCCGAACAACACTATAAAGCCAATCATTTTTTGACTGACTTTTTCTTCCAAAATTTCTAAAATCCTACTATTGTTCCATCCAGATATCTCACAGATATTTTCCCGGTCTCAAATACCATAATGCATTCTAATATCCTGTGCATCTGCTCCGCATCAAATTTCTGCACATCCATGTTTGCATATTTTATAAGCTGTTCTGCCCAGTATACCAATAGCGGATTCTTTCCTTTTCTCATCCGTTCCCATTTCTTCATATAGGCCTCCTTATTTTCCATAAGGCTGTTCCATGCTTTTACAAAAATTAATACCGTATTTCTTTTCAATATCTTGTTCTAATCACACACATATCTTCGTTCTGTATTTGAATAACTTTTTCTAATACTATCGATGTCCACTTCCCCTGGATAAACTTTTTTCAGAACTCCCCATAAACCATTTTCCTCATCAGGGAAATTATCCATATACACACCAAACGGAATGTTCATTATCATATTTGCTTCACTGTCTAATCCGCTTTTATATACTCCATATACTAATTCCGATGATTGACCGGTTCTGATGTCTCTATCAAATACTATAGGACCAGATACTGTTAATCCACCTTGCATTGTTATTGCTGCAGCTAAGTCTATTTTCTTTTTATCAACCAATATCCAAGAATGATCAAACACAAACATACCTGCATCAACCTCTCCAATGCACAATTCTACATTTTCTCCCAATTCCTTAAGAGCAACATATAAAACTGCACACGTAGCATGGCAAGCACCCATCCACTGTTTTTCATTCATATATCGGTATAAGTTACAAAGTAAATTAACAATTTTGTCATTAGACCGATTCTCGTTCACTGCTTCTCGAATCATATCATATTCTGATCTATTCATTTTTTTCAAACAACATTGTTTATACTTTTTTCCACTACCACAAGGGCATGGATCATTTCTTCCAATCTTCATATCGATAACCTCCAATACCACACATCGCTTCTAACACACGAAAGCAAAAACCGTATTCAACAACCAAAATGCCCATTGAATACGGTTCCATTACAAGTAATCCTGCGATGCCTTAATATATTCGCCAAGCGTTGGTGGTAATCCATGCCTTTTAATCACATCCGCACAATATTTTTTATACATCGACTTTAGTCCTTTACTGTTAGAATTATCACTTTTCTTCGCATAATACGCATACGCAGAAAGCAAAATAATATCAAAAGTAATAATATCGATGTCCTTTAAATCTTCAATCTCATGAGCTACATTATCAACCATGATTTCCTTTGAGCAGAAATAATTCATATTATAATAGGCTGCATAGGCAAGACTATATACCTCGCCACAGTCTTTAGATCGTCCACGGACATAGTTTACAAGTTCATGCCCGGCAATATTATTAAAAATGGTCGTATACTGTGGATCTCTACCATATAAATCCCCTTCATTTACAATCGTAACATTTCTTCCAACATATGTATCTATAAAAGCCCTGGATTCATCATCTAATTCTTTATAGACCTCTTCGTGGATATAAATGTCTGTGAAGCTTTCAAATAAAGGTTCAATATACAGTTTCTTCATGTTTTCAAACGAACAATTTTTATCTGAAATACGATCTGAAATGCCTACCATAAAAATGTTAGCATCAAACAAAATCGGTTTCTTAAGCAAATCATGCAGAGCAGTTTTCTTCAGTGGTGTTATCATAGGCACTTACCCCCGATTCGCGTTTATTATTGAAAACAGTTCGTCATCATCATCGTCTTCTTCCACTTCGTCTTCTTCTGCAAGGAAATCATTAATCACATTCATATCTAATTCCAGCTTTGCAGCGTCCTCAAGAATGTTTTCTTTGGAGGCATTCCCGGTAACAAACGCTTTCTCCATATCTTGATACGTTGAACTATACGGAAGAACGTAGTTGTTTTCAGTACCATATAATACTTTTACACTTTTTTTGAAAATCTTGATTTCTTTTAAAATCTGCTTAATAAAGTCATAATTTTCAATAAACTTATCAATATTATCAATATAATGTTCTTCAAAAAGACGATAAATGACTGCTTTCAAAGGAATCTGATATCTTATCGTTAGAAAAATAATCATTGCAGCAAAATCACCAAAATCAAGGTTCTCCCTTTTCATATTTTTCAAACAAAGATAATCCTGTATTTCTCGCGATAAAGCTTCTTCCGGCAACAATAACTCCGCCGCAAATCTACTTGCCTTCATCTCATTGACATCTTTAAGCATACCGAAATCACAGACATATGGCATCTTCTGAAATTTCTGATAATCCATTATATAGTGATAATACTCATGTGCTGCAGTAAAAATTTGATTAATCAGCGGTTTATTAGAATTCAGAATAATATACGCACGTTCTTTACCAGTTGTTGGAATATATAACAAACCATCAATTTTTTCCGTATCAAAGCTTACCCGTTCAAAGCGGATATCACTGTTTTGTTTTAATATCCAATCAAAAATCCCTACTCCTAATGGTGCCAAATTATAATCAACACGTTTCTCACGTACTAGTTTCTTAAGGTCAGCAATATCAGCCATTGAAAGTGAAGCGGTATTAAAATCATATTCATTCTGATAATATTGTTCTAATATTTCTTTATGATCAATTGATGACATAACTCCCCCTCTTTGCTAGCAATTCGTATTTTTCTTTAATTCGAATACGCTCAGCCATTTCTTCCACCTTTGCTTTATCAGTTTCTTCCATGCTTCCCATCAGATATACTAGGGCATCTGTTGTTGATTCAACAAAATAATCATCTGTGCTGTTTCCCGACAAATTGCAAAACAGACTTAATATATCTATCGTAGGCATTTGCTTACCATTCTCCAATAATGATAAGGTGGGTCTTTTGACATTTAGTTTCTGAGCAAATTTATCTTGGGACTCTTTTCCACGCAAAGTAATCAAATCTTCACAAAACTTTTTCGCATTAAATTCTTTCATAGTTAACCTCCTAAAACACATGTTAAATATTTTAACAAAACTGTTATCTAAACTCAAGATTGTCGTTAGTTTCTTTAACATTATAATATCATTAGTATGCTCTTCTGACAATAATTTTAACCATTTTTCTTCAAAAAGTTGAAAACGCCCCACATTCCTGCAGGACGTCCAGCTACCTCAACATCTATTTTTAATTCCCGACTGTAGTAGTCTCCTCGTAGAACCCTTTTAACGATTCCCCTTGGGGGTTCACTTCTATATATACCCTCTTAACGATTACTGTTACACAATCCACTTTAACTCGTCTGAGTAGTAGTCTTTCCGTAATCTCATGGCACTATGACTGCCATACTATGCCCAGTTCTGCGCGACTTTTCACTACACATTCGGTAGTCCGTTCACCTTGCCGTGGCAAACAAACATTATTTTTATCATATTTTTTTCTTCCTATCCTTACTG
>JAHHTS010000061.1 GCA_020024475.1 Oscillospiraceae bacterium | reverse complement strand
TAATTAAAATGAAATGGAGGTATGCGTTATAATAGATTGAATCTACCAGGTGTATGTAAATATTCACTTATTCTTATTTACTTAAGAACATATATGCTTATAAATATTGTTAATATTAGCATTATGGTTAGTTTATAAATAATATTAAACTAGTATTTAATGAGATTTGGCTTGAAATAAAATCTTACAATAATTTAGTGTTTTCAGTGGATAGAATAGTGCATAGAAAGAAGCGTAAATATAGTTATAAAAAATTGAAAAGTAAAAGGAGAAAGATAAATGATGGATAAAGATCAAAATTCAAATATAAATAATGTCTTGGGAAATGTATTTAATGGACCTACTAAGATCGTAGCAGGAAACAAACCTAATTATAAAGATTATAAAATGGAAAAAGTAGCCACATATAAAGCAGACCCAATTTGGAGAAGCCCAATTACAATGGCATCACTTACATGGATAGGATTCATTCTTACATTGATAGGGTTAATACCTGTTTATAAAATATTTGAACCTTTAATTTATTTATTTACGGAAAAGAGTATTAAAATAACTGAAATTAATTATTATTTAATAATTTTTATTGTTTTGATGTTTCTACTGATGCCGGTAGTATGTTTAAGAAGCATTACCAAAAAAGAAACACGACATCCTTTATTTTTTAATTATGCAATAAGCGGTTTTGGAAGAAAAATCACTATAGAGAAAATCTATGCAGATAATTGTCCTATATGTGGTGGAAAGATGAAATATTACAATAAGGCTGTAGAATGGATTGATAAGCACTATTCTGATGGGACAACAAAACGTGAAATTACAAGAAAGATACCTGTATTGCAATGTGGAAGAAATACAGAACATTGTTTTGAAGTTGATCCGGCTGAAAATAGAATTACAAATTAAAATAATCGATAAACTAAAAATAGAAAATATAGTTTTGAATTACTTAATTGAATGATGATGAAACTGAATCATTTTCGTAAGACGAATATAATATAGAGATTATTTTAAAAAATTAATTATTTAACTTTGTTTTGTGTTTTAGATATTTGTGTGGTTGTATATAACTAGGAGGGTGATTTAAAAATATGGCTACTTTAATTGATTATAATCTTCAGCAACTAATTGAAGAAATTCAACTTTGTTCTAAAAATAAGCAATATTTTGCAGCATTATCAGCAGCTTTGATTTTACCTGATATTTGTTCAAAGATAGAGAGTGAAAAAGGAAATACAAAAAAGAATGGAGAGCGATATATAGCTTGGTGTAATAAATGGCTTAAAAATATACCATCTGTTCATTTTCACTCACAAACATATGGAAGTTGGGGACGGATTATTTATAAGCTTCGTTGCGGTGTATTACATAGTGGTGAACTAGATGTCTGTGAAAAAGAATATATAGCCTTTAATTTGCGGAATTTTAACTTCTTTATTAACGATGATCCTTCCCGTAATGCATGTGCGTTACAAATTTGTAATAAACAAGAGAATCGGGAATATAGGGATGGTGAAACTATAGAAGTAAAAATAAATATTGAAATACGATATTTAATTAATGCAATTATAAATGGAACAAAGGCATTCATAAATAGCTATGAATTAAATGAAAATAATAATCAGTTATTTTCTATTCATCAGTATCCTATTAAACGTTAACTAAATTTCTTAAAGAAATATAATGATCTTTAACTCTATGTTTTACATATTTACGAATCTTTTCAGTGATTTATTATTTAAAATATTAAATAACATTGTATATGTTAATTTAAAACTGATCCACTAAGATTGAAAAATCAATCGAAAAATGATCAGTTTTTTTTACGCCAAGCATGGGATACATCTAGGTGGTGAAAGTCCACTGTGGGGCGCTCATCGCAACCGAACAAATCTTTCAGTTATTGAATTGGAAATTGACTTTATTATACGAAAGCTCGTGAAAAGAGAAAAGACTAGAACTATGAGCAAACAGGAACGAAGGAAAATGGAAGTCAGTATGATGAATAGCGAACAAAAGGAGGTAACTAATTTACAAGCAGATAACAGATTATTAGAAGAAATGCTAAGTAACGAAAACCTGAACTAGGCATTTATGCAAGTCGTGAAAAACAAGGGAGCCGAGGGAGTAGATGGTATGAAATCTACCGAACTTAAGGACTACCTGAAAGAACATGGCGAAGAAATCTAGTGGTACCAACCGTGCTTGACAGATTTATCTAGCAAGCAATCACACAGGTATTAACACCAATCTATGAACCAATCTTTAATGATAACAGCTATGGATTTAGACCAAACAGATGTTGTGAAATGGCAATCATAAAAGCACTGGAATACATGAATGATGGATTTCAATGGGTGGTGGATATAGACTTGGAAAAGTTCTTTGATAATGCACATCACGACAAACTGATAACCCTCGTCATGAAAAATGCGAAAAGCGGAGAAATTGTATCCTTAATTATAAAGTTCCTGGTCAGCGGAATAATGATAGACAATAAATATAAAGAGTCTGTTATAGGTACTCCGCAAGGTGGAAGCTTATCGCCATTATTAAGCAATATCGTATTGAATCCGAAAAGTCCTTTGGTGGTATAGTCTTAATCTTCCGGCAAGGAAAGCATGAGGGAGAGAAGCCCCTTGGCTTTTGGAGATAGTGCAGTATTCCGCAGGTGGTGATTTGCCATTACCGTGTAGTCATGGGTTTTCTCAATACGAAATACTGCCATATTCTTCACTTCCTTTCTTTGGTTCTGAAAAGTGTTTGATTTAAGAAAAAATGCTGTCTATGTGCTGCCTAAGCATGCCAGATAGGAAAACTTATGGACGGTGGTCTTCTCGCCAATTGCAGAAGATAAAACATTGAATTTCCACCTCTTTTGATATAGTTTTGTCTTGCTGTCTGGTATGGAAATTGTCAATTTTAATATCTATTGCATTAAAACCAAGAAGAGTGCTGATATAAAATATCAGCACCCTTCTTGGTAATGTTTAATCCTTCAATTCTCTATCTTTATTTATCTTCTAAAATATTAATATTGCATCCGTTTTCTGTCTTCCTTGTTGCAATACAACCCAATATTTGTTTCGTTTTTAAATTTTCTTATAGTATTGATAATGATCATCGTCGTTTTGAAGTTTAGAAAACTTACAGTTTGTATAAATATTCTGTACTTTTTCGTTTGCACTGCACTCAACAAGAGCAAATCGACATGGAATCAAACTACTAGACGCTCTTATGACTTCAAAAGCATAATCTAATATTTCATCCGATGTGATGTTTGACTCATCTGTTTGCGCATCTTTTGATTTTGCAATATACTTGCCTAGTTGACCAATCAAAACGAAGTGAAGTGTTTCAGCATTCTTAAGGCCTCCAGTTATTTTTTTCGTCTTTTCCTTAGATATGCCTTCAGTAATCAGTGACTTATGTGATAATGTGAAATAAGCCTCTATTTTGATATGCCCTTCATCAAATTCCTGCTCATCAAGAATAAGATAAATTGAACACCAGCCTTTATCAATAAATTGAAATGCCTTTGTTCGCAGGAACACTTCTATATCTTTGTCTTTGTAGCACCGAAAAGAATCAAGAGCGTCAGACAGGTGACTCATACCATCAACATCTGACGCTCTTTCCCTTAACTCACTTAGCGAAATACAAAGGTAGCTAATTTCTCTCTACCTTTTTTCAGAGAAGGGGATTCAACCACTTGCTTGCGCACAGGCTTACTTTCAAGTTGCTTCTTTAACTGCTTAAACACGCTTGGGTTTTTCAAATAAAACTCTTTCGTAATAGATTTAGTAGCCATACAAACACCTCCTCGTTACATAGTATGCCACAATGAGCGATATAAATACTAGAATAAATACAACTTCATTTTCAATTTCATTATAACAATTCTTGCAAATATGTCAATAACGATCAATGATGTCTTATTGGTCATCATTGAATCTTCTATTTCTTTTTGATGCAATACATTAAACTATTATAATATAAGATTAATTATGCAGAAATTACAAGTTCAACGATTATTTATAAATGCTAATGTAAAGTTAACCAATTTTTATAAAGCTAAATTACCAATTCTGGTAAATTAACTGATGCAAAAGAAGTTATCTTTTTTCTTGTATAGAATTACATACAATTCGTATCTTCAGAGTTACCTTCAACTGTAACAATTCCATTTTCACATTTATTAACAATACTAGCGTGATCAGCTAATCAAGTTTTATTTAATGATTACTTATTAAATAAATTTTCATAAATTAAATTAGGTTGCGGAATCCTGCTTTCTTTAGGAGGTGGGAGAAGTAACAGACCTCCTACTCTTATTATAAAATTATATTTGGGTTTGTAATGTAAAATATACTGGGGTTTATAGGTTTGTATTGTATGAGAAGTTTTAAGTACCTAATACAAACATATGATGTAACGCCACTTTAGGTAGTAATACCTATTGGGATTAAAGGTCAGAGGTTTAAGCCGTTATTACGACTTGGCAGTTGACATAAAAGGGTAACAGATATAAAAATAAATAATTTAGAGAAAACTGTAATCATTTTGCTGATAACATCAATAATCAGTATAAAATAAGTCATATTTTACAATCATAATCAAAGAAACATACGATTCAATCAATTAAGAAAATTATATTCTATTTTAATAGTATTCTTATTCATCTAATAAGTACTCTTATACAACTATCAATCAAAATTGAAAATAAAAGAAAGGTGGATGAGAAAATGGAAATGGTTTACCATAAAATCTTAATGCTATTGAAGAAGAAATGCTTAAGGATTTCAAGTTTTGCAACACTTGCTAGGATGTCTTATTAGGATACTATTATTACTTTCCCTACTTTAGCTGGAAAAGTTGCTTCATGACTGGTAATCCTGTAGTTAATGGAATTGCAGCTCTTGGTGTAGCAGAAGCAGTTACTTACTTATGGAATGTAAGGGTGTTTTATTAAAAAATAAGAAGGTATAGCATTGCTCACATATTTTTATGTATAATTAGGAAAAAAGGAGAAGCTTATGAAAGGTGTATATTGTAATAAGAGTTTATTTTTATCTTTATTAATCATTCTATTAGGTTTAGTATTTGTATATTTTCTTTTTTCAAATCCAACCTCATCACAAACAGGGACTGATTGGATCTTATCCTTTTGTAGGATGTTAATTTTCTACTATTTATTATTTGTAATCTCATCATGTATTCAAATCATATTCGTTCTAACTTTTAGGATATTTCCTCTAAAAGTTTTTAGTATTTATCCTTTCACATATGATGGGAAATGGAGATTTCATCCTATAAAATTAATATATAATATCGAAGGCTTTAGTAATAGTTTAATTCTTAACCTTTCTAAACTTATAAATGACCCAGAAAAATTAAGTGTTACTATGAAAAAATTACTAATCGTAAGAAAAATAAGTTTATTTATATCAATACTATTCATGTTTCTTTTCGTTCAACATTTTAATACTAAAACAGCTTTCATGTTTTTTATTGTATATATAGGAATTATACTTTGTTCTTACTTCAAATATGATGATTTTTGGATTGGATATGATTATCTTTATCTAGAAGGTACCGATAAGATTATTTATTTTTTATTGAGTAGTAAAACTATTATGTTAATAAATTCAATGAATTATGCGAAAGGTTATGTAGATTATCAAGAGAATAGTATGATAGAAGAATTATCAATTTTAGAAAACTATCTATATCGATGTATTTTAGAAAAACAAACTATTATTCCAGCAGATGTCCTGAAAGATCATTTAAAAATATATAGAAATCCTGAAAAGGTACTCTTATTTAATTTAAAGGTAGACACAAAATGGTTAAATATCTTAAAACTAATTGGAATAGTAGGGTTAGAGTGTGATAATCATGAATATATTGATTGTTCAATAGAAGAACTTACAAATGTTTATATAAATATAATAAACAATAGTATACCATTTTTTATTGAGCATGGAACAAACTTATTAAAGTTAGAAATAGATTCAATCAAATTATTTAAAGAAGGATATAATAACAATGTGATTAAGTTACAAAATCTTCAAAATATTTTTAGTTCCTATGAAAATTTATTCGCTTAATTAAACAAGTTTGTATCTAATTTACTTTGTTACATATAATATGTTACAAAGTAAGGTATGATTGTTTCAAGAAATGAGGTATGACGTTATGAAACAATCAGAATTATTAAAAGCTATTTCAACACTTACTCCATGTAAATGATTTTAGTAACATTTTAGAGCTAATAATACAAGATATTCTGTATAGTGAAGCATAGTATCTGATCTAATTTTCAATCGAAAAGTGATCCACTACAATAAAGGATATATGTCTATAGATGATACATCTTCTTGCAGTATGTTTGGGGCGCATAAAAATAAGACCTCTTTTTATGTAGACAAAATAACTAAGGAACATACACAATTTATTTGCTGCTTAGAAATTTCAAATAGTTTTTATATGATATAATTATTTTTCTAAAAGGATAATAAAACAGATGAGATTATCAGCTAAATGCTAGTTATCTCATCTGTTCTTTTTAAAAGTGATGATATTACTTTATTATGGTTTAAGCGTGATTGTTTTTTCTTTTTTTGTTTAAAGTAATTACAAATAATCCTAATGTACTAATTAACATTGAAACAAATAACTGAGTATTTGTTGTAGATCCAGTTTGTGGAGTATTTGCACTACTTTGAGTATTTACACTATTTTGGGTATTTTCATTTTGCGTAGTGTTTGAATCACTAGGAGTGTTTTCGATTTGTGGTGTGTTTGCATCATTAGAATTGGATTGATCTGGGTTAATTGGTGTTATCTTATTTGCTTCCCACACCGCATATAAAGTAATATTTCCTTCTGTTACTAGGTTACTTACTTCTTTATTATTTGTATATACAACTTTACCATTTGCTTGTGTTGACCACCCTTTGAAAGTATAGCCTGATTTTGTATATTGATTAGCTGCTAATGTAGCAAGTTGATCATATGTCATCTTTTGTGGATTCATAGTGCCTGTTCCACCGTTTGCATCAAATGTAACAGTATAGGTATTAGCTTCCCATACGGCGTATAAAGTAATATTTCCTTCTGTTGCTAAGTTACTTACTTCTTCACCATTCGCATAGTTTCGTGTTCTCGCAGAACTTTTTGTTGTTGACCAACCTTTGAAAGTATAACCTAGTTTTGTATATTGATTAGTTGCTAATGTAGCTACTTGATCATATGTCATATTTTGTGGATTCATTGTTCCAATTCCACCATTTGCATCAAATGTAACAGTATAAATATTAGCTTCCCATACGGCATATAAATCTACATTTTTTCCATCTTGAGTAGAAAGGTTTATTACTTTATCACCATTTTGATATTCTACTTGACCATTTGGTTGTTTTGACCACCCTTTGAAGGTATATCCAGTTCTAATAAATTGATTATTTGATAATGCTTGTTCAACATCATTTTCAAATTGTTGAACATTCATTGATCCACTACCTTGATTTGCATGGAATGTAACAGTATAAGTATTTGCTTGCCATACCGCATATAAAGTAATATTTCCCTCTGTTACTAAGTTACTTACTTCTTCACTATTTGTGTATACAACTTTACCATTTGATTGTGTTGACCAGCCTTTAAAAGTATAGCCTGATTTTGTATATTGATTAGCTGCTAATGTAGCTACTTGATCATATGTCATGTTTTGTGGATTCATAGTACCTGTTCCATCATTAGCATCAAATGTAACAGTATAAGCATTTGCTTCCCACACTGCATATAAAGTAATATTTCCTTCTGTTACTAAGTTTTTTACTTCTTTATTATTTGTGTATACAACTTGACCATTTGCTTGTGTTGACCACCCTTTGAAAGTATAACCTGGTTTTGTATATTGATTAGTTGCTAATGTAGCTACTTGATCATATGTCATCTTTTGTGGTTTCATTGTTCCAATTCCACCATTAGCATCAAATGTAACAGTATAAGTATTAGCTTCCCACACTGCATATAAATCAATATTTTTTCCATCTTGAGTAGTAAGATTTGTTACTTTATCACCATTTTGATATTCTACTTGACCATTTGGTTGTTTTGACCACCCTTTGAAGGTATATCCAGTTCTAATAAATTGATTATTTGATAATGCTTGTTCAACATCATTTTCAAATTGTTGAACATTCATTGATCCACTACCTTGATTCGCATGGAATGTAACAGTATAGGTTAATTTTTGTTTGTCTTTGTAAAATTCAAATGATTCTTCAAACTTTTGTTTTGTGTATTTTTCTGTTATGACTGCGGTATAAGTTCCTGGTGTAAGATTTTGATTTTTTATCATAATTGAAAACTCACGTTTGAAAATATCATATTTTGTGCTTATTTGATCGGAAGATAGGATTTGTCCATTTGGATCTTTAAACTGGATATGATATTCTGGAATATAGTCCAATTCATTGCCTGTTGTTTTTAATGAAAAGCTTTTAGCATCATTACTTGATAAATCGATTCTTTTTTGACCTTCAACTTGTACATTTAATGTTGGCTTCTTAATAGATCTTACTACTTCAGGTGCATATAGTACAATAGAGTCTCTGATTCTTGTGAATTTCTGAGAATTTCCTACTGGAGGATGATAAGTATAATCTTCCATTTTTACTTCACTATCATCATTTCCTTTTGCGATAGAGACTGTAAATTTTCCTCTATTAACATCATCTGAATCTGTTACATGAATGGCAGTAACAAGACCAGTTTTCACATCATAATCAGCACCCCAAAGAGTAATCGCATGGCCTGATCCACCAACACTGTTATCAGTAAGAATAGAGATGGTTGTTACCCCATAGTGAAGTTGACGAAGAATTTGATCAGAGAAACCTCTTAGATTAGAAAAAGCACCATTTCCACTCATTCCACCTACTTCTTCTATAAATGGAAATTTATCATCTTCATATCCACCATAAACAGTGAATATTTCTTGAGGCTTCCACAATAAAGATACATTAGCCCATCGTTCACTTTTATTGTTTAAAAGCTTATTTCGTAAATATCCACCTTTTTCATTTCCTGTTAATTGATTGTCTTGAGCTTGAGGGTTTCCACTAGGAAAACCACCAGTAAAATACCAACTGAGTGCTTCTGTCTGGTTTCCACCTTTAGAAGAATCCCAGCCATTACGGAAACGATCAAATACTTCTTCCTCATGAGTAACATATGTATTTGTATCTTCTGGGTGTAACTTTAAATAACGATCTAAATACCAAGAAATTAAATTAGAGCTAGATGCCGCAAAACATAGCCCAAAATCATAATGTCCCCATTTTTTTGTCGCATCTTTCCATCCACCATCCTTAGAAATACCAGGTGCATATAGGGTACCTATCATCTGATTATTTGATCCAGTAGAGAAAGTGAGACGTTCTTTTAATTCTGGAACCTGAAGAACATAATCTCCATATTGTTCTTTTGTAGGATATGCAGGATCATATTTCTTAAAATCCTCATTTGTTTGAAATTCTTCTGTATTTGGAAGTGTGACTAATTCACCATCTCCCTTATCATTTTCATCTGTTCCTGTATTTGGAGGAGTAATTGGACCAATAATATCTGATACATCTCTGAAGTTTTGTATTGGTAAATTTTGATTTTCATTTACTGCTGATGCGGTAAGTGGAAAAAGCATGAGAGTCATTGAAAAGGCTGTTGTTCCTATCATTAAACGTTTTTTCATAATCCTATTCCTTTCTGTCATCATCTATCTAATAACTTTTATCTTTCTTAAGCATTTTATCATGGAAACAATTTGTCTTCAATTAAAATAATGTTATTACAATGGCTTTATTCAATATATGAATTATGTTTACAATTAACATCAACTGCTTGAATGATCATAATGTAGAAACAGTTGTGTGAAATAAAGAAAAGTAGAGTGATGGATAAATTATATTGTTTGTTTCATATGATTTCTTTTGTTGTATTTATTTCCTAGGGAATGATTCATTATTCTCTTTAAAAAGGGATATAAAATATATCATAAGATATACTGTATATAGGTGATACTATGAAACTTAAAAATGATTTTGAAGCATATTTAGATGATTATAATCAAATTGTTATTTATCTTTCTAAAGACAGTTTTGGTGGGAAAAGTAGCTTTTTTTATCTCAGTGATAAAGATGAGGTTATTCATAATTTAATAATTAAAAGTATTCATGAACAAGATAAGGGATTTCTTAAATATGAGGTAACACTAAAGCATGAATTAATAATTGGTGAAGAGTATGAAATCATTAATGAATATGGTAGAAGTACTATCTTGAAATATCGATTTATTACAAAAAGAGAACGTTTCGATAGAGAATTTGCTTATTCTGGAGATGATTTAGGCATTTCTTATCAAAAGACACAAACGGTATTTAAGTTATGGGCACCTACAGCTAATCAAGTAAAACTAGAAATTATGAAGGATGTAACTGTCAATACGATTGAAATGAATAGAAATGATAATGGTGTATTTGAGTGTACTGTACTAGGTGATTTAGAATATGCAAGTTATCTTTATCTAGTTAGGGTAAATGGGCAATGGGTAGAAACAATTGATCCTTATGGAATTGCTTCTACTAGTAATGCGAAAAAATCTATTGTGATTGACTGCAATCGTATTCATAAAACAAAGTACTCATTACCAGAAATGAAAAATTATTGTGATGCGATTATTTATGAACTGAGTGTTCGTGATTTCACTAGTCAAAAGGGCATCGGTGTAACATTTCCTAGTACTTTTTTGGGATTAATGGAAGAAAATAAAGAAACGATTGATAAGAATACAGGATTTACTTATCTAAAATCACTAGGTGTTACCCATTTACAGTTGATGCCCATATTAGATTTTGGTTCTGTAAATGAAAAAGAACGTTCATTATTTTATAATTGGGGATATGATCCAGTTCAGTTTTTTACGTTAGAGGGAAGTTATGGATTAGATAATAATGATCACTATAGTAGAATCATTGAATTTTCTCAATTAGTAGAAGCATGTCACAAAGCTGGTATACGAGTAAATATAGATATTGTTATGAATCATATGTATGAAGTAGATAAAAATCCTCTTCAATTAGTTGTACCTTATTATTATGTTTTAATGAGTGAAGATGGAGAATTATCAAATGGTTCTTTTTGTGGGAATGATTTTGATGCTAGCAGAAAAATGGGAAGAAAAATGATATTAAGTGTATGTAGATATTTGATTGAGACATTTGATATAGATGGTTTACGATTTGATTTAATGGGGATTTTAGATATCGAAACTATGAATCAAGTGTCGAAATTATGTCATGCATTAAAATCAGATTTTATGGTGTATGGAGAAGGTTGGAATATGCCTAGTATGTTACCATATGAAAAACGTGCATGTATGCAAAATGAAAAGAAATTAGTAGATATTGCTTATTTCTCAGATTATTTTCGAGAGATTTCAAAAGGCTTTTGTTGTGGAAATACTAGCTTAATAGAAGCTATGAAAAGTTGTTTAAATGCTACAATCATTGATTATGGAAATCAAGTAACTGTTTCTTCACCAAGTAAAGCCATTCATTATGTAGAGTGTCATGATAATCATACTTGTTGGGATTGGCTAAGTATCTATCTAAAAAAGGAAAATTATGAAGTAAGGATGAAATGTCATATTATGTTACTAATGGTAACTATATTGTCACAAGGAATTCCATTTCTTCATAGTGGACAGGAATTTGCTTGTACCAAACAAGGAAGATCAAATACTTATCGAGATGGTGACTGGATCAATCAAATTGATTATGAGCGAAGAAATCAGTTTCATTTTTTAGTATCAATCACAAAATCATTGATTCAGATACGAAAAAACTATTCTTTATTTCGTTTATCTTGTATGAATGATATTAAAAAACAGATTACATTTGAAGAGATTGATCATCAAGTATTAATTTATCATTTACAAGATGATTATAATAAAATCATCGTAATCTTAAATCCAACTCCTCATGTATTTCATTATCCATTACAAGGTCGTTTTCACCTATTATTTTATTATCAAGAAATAAAAGCTGAAGAAAAAGAAAATGATTTAGTGATAGATCAATATGCTAGTATTATTCTTACTAAATATAAGCATAGATAAGAAAAGATAGGTAATAATACGTAAGAATGTTCTAGAAATAATATTGAAAAGAAAGAAAATCTATAAAGTTACTTCGATAATGTTATGTTTACCAATTATTGGTATTACCATAATATAATTCATAAATAAAGAAAGGATAAAATGTTTAAGCAGATAGACTGAGATAAGAACTAATGTTTACTTTGAAGGGGCTGTAACGAATAAAAAGCCAAAATAAAAAAATGCATCTAAACTCAAAGT
>JAHHTS010000060.1 GCA_020024475.1 Oscillospiraceae bacterium | reverse complement strand
TATTTTTACACAAAAATTTTATAGTTTTATTATATTTTTTTGTATTCTATTAATATACAATTATATTGACTATTTAAAACGTTATATGTATAATAATACACGCATTAAAAAAATATGTTTTTTACATTTGAAAAGAGGAATAATTATATGGAGAAATATCTTATTTGTATCTCTTTTTGCCTCATAAGTGGCTTAATGATGTCACGAATCGCAAAAAAATTCGCACTTCCAGCAGTAACGGCCTATCTAGTAACAGGGTTGCTACTTGGACCTTTTTGTATTGGCAATCTTAATATAACCGGAATTGGCTTTTCTACTTTTGAACGGGTAAAAGAACTCGATATATTATCACAAACAGCCCTAGGTTTCATAGCATTTGCCATAGGAAATGAATTTAGACTTTCACAGCTTAAGACAATGGGTAAACAAGCTATAACAATTGGTATTTTGCAAGCTGTACTAACATCATTTGTTGTTGATGTTGTTCTAATCGGGTTACATCTGACTAATCCTCAAATTATTTCACTACCTGCAGCTATAATCTTAGGTGCTATTGCTTCCGCAACTGCTCCAGCTGCTACACTTATGGTAGTAAAGCAATACAAAGCAGAAGGTCCACTGACAAAACTTCTGTTATTAGTTGTCGCCATTGATGATGCCGTTGGACTTATTCTCTTCTCGGCTTCATTTGGTGTTGCTAAGGCTATCGAATATGGAAGTTTCAGTATTACAGCCATCGTCCTTGAACCTATTCTAGAAATCATACTTTCACTACTTTTGGGTTCACTAATTGGATATGCACTTTACCTTATCGAAAAATTCTTCCATTCAAAAAGTAAGCGTTTATCTATATCCGTAGCATTCGTTATGCTTGCAGTGGGTGCTTCTATGCTTAAATTTGAAATTGGATCTATTAAATTCGGTTTTTCGCTGCTTCTTGTTTGTATGATGACGGGTACTGTTTTTTGCAATATATGTGACTTTTCAGAGGAACTTATGGGGCGTGTTGATACATGGACTTCGCCACTGAACGTTTTGTTCTTTGTTATTTCAGGTGCGGAACTTGATTTAAATATTTTTAAAAATCCAACAATGTTAATGATAGGCATAATATTTATCATTTCTCGTACACTTGGCAAGTGCTACGGTTCTAATATAAGCTGTCATATGAGCAAATGCAGTAAAAATGTTACAAAATACTTAGGTATAACTTTACTGCCTCAAGCTGGTGTAGCTTTAGGTATGGCACATACTGCATCAATACTAGGAGATGGTGCAACCATTAGAAATGTTGTTCTATTCTCAGTTCTTGTTTATGAGCTTATCGGTCCTGTTCTTACAAAATTTGCTTTGACAAAAGCTGGAGAAATCAATCCAGAAGGCAAGACAAACGCAAGAAATGCAGCAAATGCAAACGCATAATTCAAAAAAAGAGCGGCTATAGCCGCTCTTTTTATTTTATTTATACGCTTCTGTAAGCGACTTTCTCAATACGCCTAAAGCTTTTGTCTCAAGGCGAGAAACATAACTTCTGCTGATTCCAAGTATTTCACATACTTGCTGTTGAGTCATTGGTGGATTATTACCTATACCATAACGCAAAATAATTATTTGTCTTTCTCTTCCCTCAAGCTGACTAGTAATAAGATTAAAAACCTCACGCCGATTCTCTTTCTTTTCACAAAATTCTTCTATTTCGAAATCATCTTGCAAACTATCCTTTAAAGATAAATTACTTTCATTATTATTTACATCCAACGTTTCTTCTAACGAAATTAAATTTTCATTTGACTTTTGTTTTCTAAATGACATTAGTATCTCATTTGCTATCATCACATAAAATTAGCATTATATGCTAAACTTCTAATTTATCTATTAGTATTATATTTCTATTCTTGGCTATTTTGAAACATAATATGTACAGTTTTTCCATCCCAAATAACTTTTCTTATAATAGATTTTATCAAATTTCTCTTTTCATCAATTTTCATTATATCAATAACTTTTGTTATATCTAATAGAGTATTTTTAATTTTTTCAATTTCCAACTCATCAATAACGTTATTTTTAGCTTTATTTTCAAATTCAACAATATTTTTTTTAATAAATATAAGTTCAATATTCAATTCTTCAATACGATGTTCTACACTTAACTTTGTCATTTTACTATCTGTTGTAACCAATGAATCTACCAGCGAATTTATTTTACTTTCTATTTTCGTTTCCTTTTGTTTCAGCTCAAATGTTTTTTCTTCGTAAATCATACAATCCCATTTATAAAACTCTCTCATCCTTTCCATCCGATTTATAAAATCATCTGAGGATTCATTTATCTTCTTTATTTCATCAATAACAACTTTATCTAATAAATTCCCATTTAGATTTTTATTATCACACAAGTTTTTCTTACTACGATTTTTTAAATTACAAATGTATGTATAATTTAATAAATTTTTATTTGATTTTGCATACATTCTGCTTCCACACTTACAATATAAACTTCCAGTAAGAAGAGATTGGTTTTTTCTAGGTCTATGATAAGACTTATTCCTATTCTCTTCCAAAATATTTTGAACTTCTATCCAAATATTACTTGGAATAATACCTTTATGCTCACCAACAGCGACTATCCATTCATTCATGGACAAATAAACAGTAGATTTTCCTTTCTGTTGTAATGTTCTGTTATATGCCATTATACCATGATATCCATCGAATTTTTCAATATTTGAAAACAATTCTACTCCCATGTTGTCAAAATATTTAAACGCTTGTTTATCGGCTATGAGATAAACAGGATTTTGTAAAATAGCCTTTATAGAAAATCTTGTATAATATTTTCCATTTTTAGTAATAATACCTATTTTCATAAGCTCTGATTCGGTATCTGTTAAAGAATGATTTTCATGAAATAATTTATAGATTATTTTTACTATTTCAGCCTCTTTAGGAATAATTTTAAGCTTACATGACTTCTTTATTTTCCCTTCAATAGTTATATTCTTGACACTTTCAGAGCTATATCCAGTTGGGGTTACTCCGCCAAGCCATCTACCTGTTTTCGCTAATTCATGCATATTATCTCTAATTCGCTCAGCAATAGTTTCCCTTTCTAATTGTGAAAAAATCGAAGCAATATACATCATTGCTCTACCAAGTGGAGTACTTGTATCAAATTGCTCTTTAATTGAAATAAAATCAATATTCAATCTAGAGAGTTCTTCTATTAGTCCAGAAAAATCACTTATATTACGGCTTATACGGTCTAATCGATATACCAGTATAGCTTTAAATTTTCTTTTATGTGCTTCTTTCATCATTTTCTTAAAGCCTGGCCTATTCAAATCGCCTCCAGAAAAGCCCTCATCTTCATATATTATTATTTTCTCATAATATTTCTCTCCATAATTACATCTTATGTATTCTTTACAAAACTCTATTTGATTTTCTACACTTTCACCTTTACCTGTAAATTTTGATTTTCGTGAATAAACAGCTATGAAGTCATCATTTTTATTCATTTTCTAGCCCTTCTAATTAAGTTATGATTATATAATTAATAAATATGAAAATTTAATTATCAAAATGCTGTTTGAATATTTAAAATATTTTTTCATATATATTATTTATAGTTTAAATATTTGGGGTGATAGCATAAAAAAGCAAAATTTAAACAATATAGTTGTTTATTATCCAAGTGACAAAAATGACAAAGATAAATTATCTGTTAAAATGGCTAATATACACGCCACTGCCATATACAACTATATTAAAGAATTAAATTGCCCTGTATGGCAAAAAGACAAAATTATAGATATGATTATAGAATGTGTTAAAAAAAGCACTCTCAACTAATTGAGAGTGCTTTTATAATTTTATTTTCTAAAATTCATAGCCCTTTTTTACACATGAGCGTTTAAACCAACTGCCAAATTTATAGTAAACAAGGAATGCCCCCGCTGTAGCTACCCATGATATAGGATAACTATATAAAGCAACTTGTAAAGTATTATGAAGCGGAAGAACAAAAATTATCCACACAACACGGAAAATACATATTCCCATAATGGTGATTATTGTTGGAATAACACTATCCCCTACACCACGCATTGCACCAGAAAGGTTTTCAATAAATACAAATGTGAAGTATGCTGGAGCCATGATTTTAACCATTTCAGCACCAACCCTAATAACTTCCTCATCTTTTGTAAATACCTGGAATAACTGTTTATAATAAATCATCAAAATTGTAGTTAGAATAATCGATGTAACAATAGCAAGAATATTGCATGCTTTAATAGATTGTTTCATTCTTTTAAAATTCTTAGCACCGAAGTTCTGACTTACAAATGTTGTTGCAGAAATACCAAATGAACTCATTGTCATCCACAATATAGCATCAATTTTACCATAAGCTGTCCATGCTGCAACTGTGTCTGTACCAAATGCATTTATACTGGACATGATTATAATATTAGAAAGTGAGAACATTATTGATTGTAATCCGCTAGGAATGCCAATTTCGAATATTTCGCTTATCATACCATTTTTTAATTTAATCTTTGAATACTCAAGACTTAATTCATATGGGAGTTTTTTGAGTGCTATTATGACAAGAATAGAACTTACAACTTGCGAAAGAACTGTTGCAATACCTACACCCATAACACCCATATTGAAGAACACAACAAAAATAATATCAAGAATGATATTTACAATACTAGCAATTATAAGAAAATATAAAGGATTTTTACTGTCTCCCATGGCACGCAAAACACCGCTGCCTATATTATAAATAAGATTAAAAATAGCACCGCAAAAATAAATGCGTATATAAGTGACTGAATAAGTAAGTATGTCACTTGGTGTTCCCATTGCTTCTAGAAACATAGGCGAAAAAGGAATACCTATAAGCATAAGTAAAAGTCCACCTGCAATTGCAATGGCTATTGAAGTATGTATAGCTTCATTAGTTTTTTCAATATTATGGCTGCCAAAATACTGGGCGATAACAACACTCGCCCCAGAAGAAAGTCCTACAAAAAATCCTACCATAAGATTTATTATAGTAGCAGTAGAGCCACCAACAGCAGCAAGAGCTTCCTTGCCTACAAAGTTACCAACAATAACGGCATCAGCTGTATTATACAACTGCTGAAAAAAAGTTCCAAACCATATAGGCATAAAAAACATCATTATATTTTTATATATATTACCTTGCAAAATGTTATTTTGTTTCATGATATACCTCCTTAAAATTTAGTAAATAAAAAACCAATGACCGATTTTAAATCAATCAAAGGCTTATAATAATTTGTTATTACAAGTATGAATGATAATACTTTTTTTTAAAAAGGTCAATATTGCAAATATTACATAGATTTAGCCACAAAACAACTACAATCTGTGCAAATTGTAGTAATAAATACATATATATTTATATTCATGTAAAAATAAATATAAAACCTATATTTTTTAATGCTATTATTGTTTATTTTTATAATTCAATAAATAAAAGTGGCAGTATTTAGAAGGGTCTGCCACTTGATAATATTATCTTGAAAAGGTCATATTTGCATATATTTTTTCCATTCTTTCATCTGGAAATCTTTGATCAATCTTTTCCCAAAAAATATTTGAAGGTGCTATTCCCATATTTCTTTGTGACCAACGAAAAACCGAAACGCTAGACATAGTTATATTCACAGCAAAAAATGCCACTAGTACCCATGTTGCTATTTTACCTGTTTTATCTGGAATATGTAAAATAAATCTAGCCATTCTTGGGTAAATATTTTTGATCCATAATACCCCCAAGAAGCCCCAAAATATAGAATATAGCAGACAAATTCTGCCGTTTAAATTAAATGGCAGATGACTATAATCCCATGATCTTGTACCAAACAAAAATTCCTGTATCCATGAGCAAACATATTCTACAACGCTTCCTACAACGATGCCTCCTAAAAATGAAACCCATTCACTTCTATTTCGGTATTTATATAAACAAACAGTGAGAACAACTGCACCTACGCCATATAGTAAATTAAAAGGTCCATAAACAAGCCCTGCTCTGCTCTCAACATATCCATTTTTCACTAGACACCATAGCATTTCAATTATAACTCCACAAAAACTTCCTAAAAAACACACTATAAGCAACTTATACATATTAAGTCCACTTGCAAAATGGTTTGACTGTTTTTCCTTTAAATCAATTATTGCATTAGCAGGTGCACAAACAAATTTATTCTTATTTTTCCGTTGCTTTAGGTCGTGAAGACGACCACGCAATTCGTCTTGTACAACATATATCTGTGATGATGCTTTAGAAATGTTTGAATAAGCTCTTTTAAGTGACTCCGCTTTGGCTTCAGCTTCTTTATCAAGATTTTCTTCCAAAAGTCGTACATAAAAATCGTCCATTTCTTTTTTTGCATTATCGACTGACTCTAAAAGTACTATACTTTCCTTTTCTACTGGTAATATATATCTAATTGATGAAGTTGTTTTTTTATTTTTTTTAAGCAGATTTTTAAGCATACGCTTCGATACCTCAACTAAAACTGGTTTTAAATTTGATATTTTCACAAATTTACTATTAGATTATATTATAATAAATTAATATTTTCAACACTTCATCAATCTAATATCAACAATTGTTGATATTAGATTGATGATTAGTTGTTATTAGTGATATAATATATACATCTATACAATAATAATTCTATCAAAAATATTTATTTACTATTTAATATTTTCCATATTAAGGAGACTGTTATGAACTTTCTAAAATGTTTTATATATTTGGCTAGAATCGGTCTTTTTTCATTCATCTTTGGCAGATGTCTGCCAAAGCAAATATTTAATGAAAATTTATTCCCATACAAATCTTTTCATTGGGAACAAGAAGGATCGATTTACAAAAAGCTCAAAATAAAGAAATGGCAAAATATGCTGCCTGATATGAGCAAAATAGTTCCAAAAATTATCCCACAAAAGAAAATCGACAGTAATTTCAAGGATAATTTACCCCTTATGGTATCTGAAACATGTATAGCTGAATTTATACATGTAATTTTGTGTGTAGTGGGACTTAATTGTATAAGCATTTGGGAAGGTATTGGTGGTATTCTTATGGCAATATTGAACTTTTTTGTTAATGGGTTATATGTTATAATCCAAAGATACAATAGACCTAGACTATTAAAACTGAAAAATAAACTTATATAATTTGTATTTTATATTGACAAACTTTTATTTCAATTTATACTATTATTGTTTAAATATTGAACAATTCACACTATTTTTAAAATAATGATTATTTGTATCAACTTCACAAGGAGAAAACTAATAATGTCAACTTTAATTTTAAGTTGTAATACAGGTCAAGGGCATAATTCATGTGCACAGGCTATTAAAGAGTATTATGATAGCGTTAATGAGCAATGTGTTATAAAAGATGCACTAAGTTTTATATCATTGCCCTTATCTAAATTTATAAGTTGGGGACATGTCACTATTTATAGAAAATGCCATTTTTTATTTAGAATTGGTTATAAATATTCAGAAAAACATCCAACTCTATTTAAAGAAAGTTCCGCTATATATCATCTTTTATCACTTGGAGCAAACAAGGCTTATGATTATATAATTTCCTCTGATTTTGACAAAATTATATGTACTCATCCTTTCGCATCACTGATGATGACAGAAATCAAAAAAAAGTATAATCTTTCATTACCTATTTCGCTTATCGCAACTGACTATACGTGCAATCCTGGCACAAAAGAAAGTGATGTAGACATTCACTTTATTCCACATAAATTACTTTTGAATACTTTTGAAAATGAAGATATAAAAGAAACTGATATTTGTATTAGTGGAATTCCTATTAGGCAGATGTTTTATAAAAAAACAAATAAAAATGAAGCAAAAAAAGCTTTAAATCTAGACAATAATAAAAAGCACTTACTAATTATGTGCGGTAGCATGGGGTGCGGTCCTATTAAAAAAATAGCAAAAGGACTTATTGAATATACCAACGACAACTTTGATATAACCATAGTTTGTGGTACTAATAATAAACTAAAGAAAAGCCTTAAAAAGAGATACTCTTCAAATAAAAACGTAAAAATATTAGGCTATGTAAAAAATATATCGCTTCTAATGGATGGTGCTGACCTTTATCTAACAAAGCCAGGTGGGATAAGCGTAACAGAAGCATCAACTAAAAATCTTCCTATGGTTTTTATAAACGCCGTTGCTGGTTGTGAGGAATACAATAAAATGTTTTTTATACAACGAGGTGGTGCAAAAACTGGAAAGTCAATAGATGAAATAATAAGTATATCTATTAACTTGTTAGAAGACGAAAACAAATTGAATGAAATGTGTCGTTGCTTATCATTGTTACCCAAAAATAACGCCTCAGAAATAATATACAACAAAATGAAAAATTTATCGGAGAATTAAAAAATGAAACTACCCACACCAGAGGTGGATTATCGAAAACTTAGAATAAATAATTTGAATTCGCCTGAATACAAACATCTTATGCTGTTAATTTATTGGCCTATTTATGGTATAGCTTTTCTGTATGCTGAAAGATTTTACAAAGTTGAAAATTATTATGAAATGTATTGCAAACTTGATGATTTGATACCATTTGAAGAAATATTTTTAATACCATATCTATTTTGGTTTATATTTTTAATAGGTATTCATGTTTATACTATGTTTTATGATATAAAATCTTTCAAAAAACTTATGTATTTTATTATTCTCACATATTCAATATCAACCATCATATTTTTTGTATTTCCTACTTTTCAAAATCTAAGACCGACAGAATTTTCAAGAGACAATATTCTCACAAGATTTATATCAAGCTTCTATCAGTTTGATACAAATACAAATGTTTGTCCATCGTTGCATGTAGTTGGTTCTTTGGCGGTTATGTTTACGGCTTGGAATTGTAAAAAATTGCAAAGTCTAAAATGTAAAATTTCATTCGCAGTGGTAGCTTTTTTAATTTCCATATCAACATTATTTTTGAAACAGCATTCTATTTTGGATGTAATTGCTGCTCTAGCTGTTAGTTTTATTGCTTATCCTATATGCTTTAAATCACATAAGACATCCGAAAGTACTCATAGTGAAATAAGCGAAAATGTATTACAATAGAATAATATACTTTATTTATAGTAAAATCGCTATGTGTCTTTCATAGCGATTTATTTTTTATTTTATTATCATTTATGTTCTAAAAAACAACCTGTTTCATGCGAATAAATCACACCTACAGCTTGCAAATAAGAATAGATAATAGTACTTCCGACAAATTTCATTCCTCGTTTTTTTAAATCATTTGAAATTCTATCTGATAACTCTGATTTTGTTAAACCTTTTTCATATACTATTTTATTATCAGTCCATCTCCATAAATAATTGTAAAAACTTCCGTATTCTTCCTGTATATCCATAAAAATTTTTGCATTGGTAATTGCCGATTTAATTTTCGATCTATTTCTAACAATACTTGAATCTTTCATTAGTTCTTCTACTTTAGCTTCATCATATGCATATACTTTACTTAAATTAAAATTATCAAAAGCTTTTCTAAATGATTCGGTTTTATTTAAAATACATTCCCACGACAATCCAGCTTGAAATGACTCTAAAACTAACATTTCAAATAATTTTTGGTCATCATAAACTGGTACTCCCCATTTTTCATCATGATATTTTATATATTTTTCATTTTCTGGATTCGCCCAATTACAACGAGTTTTATTATCCTTCCACTTCATTTTCTATATATCCTTTCTTGATAAAAATATTTTACTATATCAAATGCAAATATTTTATCATATATTAAACATTTTAAAATATTTAATTAATATTAAAATAGCTCCAACATTTAATTTGAAACGTAATAATTTATGCTTATTCTGTTATAAGATGATTTTATGTTAGTATAGCATTTTCTATACATTTGGATGCATAAGTAGAAAATCTTGTATTTTTCTTATATGAAAAACTTTGTACTGCTTTTATAAGTCCTATTGTACCGATACTAATTAAATCTTCATTATCCTGTGGATTTTGATAGTATTTTTTAGCAATGTGTGCCACAAGTCTCAAATTATGCTTTATAAGTTTGTCTCTTGCTTCAATACTTCCTGACCGGTACTTTTCAAATTCTTCTCTTTCTTCTTTTGGCGTAAGAGGCTTTGGTAATGTTCGACTTTCTAAATGTAAAGCAAAGAAAACCATATTAGCCATTATAATTCCTATCAAAGTACTAAACATAAAAATTCCACCTTTCTGATTTAATTTTACGAAATTATAACTACCAATATTACAAAATCTCTGATTTTATCAGAGATTTTGTAATTAAAGTATAACAGGTACTGGCTTATCTAGTATCAAAGAATTTTTTGTAACTTTACAACTATATGCTAATATTTCCACACCTGCATTTTGGGCTTCAATAAGAGCCTCAGCGAAAGCGGGTTGCTCATGCCAATTTGGAGAAAATGATATAACCTTATCCATCTGAATCACGAATAGCAGCTGTGCTTTGTAACCATTTTTTACTGCATCTATTAGTCCATGAATATGCTTTATACCTCGTTGCGTTGGTGCATCTGGGAATTTTACATATCCATTTTCCTCTAAAGTTACACCTTTGACCTCTATAAAAATATTTTCTTTCTCCGTTTGTATAAAACAGTCAAATCTTGAATCTTTATATACCACTTCTCTTTTTATAATGGCATTTTTATATTTTTCTTTTGCCCATTCTTCAAAAATAACATTTGGTGCTTGGGAATCCATATTTATAAGTCTATTACCTTTTAAAACGGATATTAAATCGTATCTTGTCTTTCGTTTAGGGTTATTATTTTTTTCAAGATAAACGGTGTAACCAGGCACTAGCAATTCCTTGCACCTACCTGTATTTTTCACATGTACAACATGGTTCTCACCATTTATATTTACATTAGCTATAAATCTATTTGGTCTAGATAAAAATATCCCTTCTTCTATATTTTTATATTTCATTCTGGTATTACTTTCATTACCGCGCTAAGTGTTCCTAACGCTGATTTATAAATATTTATATCTTGATATGTTTTTGAAAATTCTTCCGCATTTATGATAAAAGAGTATTCCATAAGAACTGAAGGACAAATATCGTTTCGTGTCACATAGTAGTATCCACCATGTGCTCCACGATTTTTTCTATCAGTTGAATTTGTAATATTTTCACATAAAAGTTGTGCGAATTTTTCACTCTGTGTAGTAAAATAATACGATTCACTACCATTTGTGTTTGTAGAGTCAAATGAATAATCTAAACTGTTATGATGAATAGAAATAAACAAATCAGGCTTTTTGTCTTTAGCTAACTGTCTACGTTCATTTAGTGTATAGAATTCATCAGAATCTCTGATCATTATAACATTAGCGCCATATTTTTCGAGCAAAATTTTTGTTGCTTGGGCAACAGCTAGATTTATCTCTTTTTCTGTTGGACCTTCAAGTCCTCCAACTCCCAAAGCGCCATTATCCTTTCCACCATGTCCTGGATCAATCATAACAGTTACGTTTTCAAGGGGTTTTTCAGAGTCTGATAAACGCGGTGTATTTTTAAGATAAATTTGTAACACTCCATCTTCATAACTCAAATCATACCCCCACAATGGATTTTCTTGATTTAGTTTTAAAGTGATATAAGTTCCTTCTTTAGTATTTTCTAGTTTATAAAATGTATAAAATTTACTTGAAGGAAGAACTATATTTTCACTTTCAGTATCAAGAAATAATAATCTAAGCTCTTCATTTGAAAACTCCGTAAACACTGCTGTATTTCTACTAATTTCTAAATTAATAATCTCATCACCCATTTCACCATCCGATTTATTGACTGATAAAATTTTAGGATTATCTACAACCTCAGCTTTTTCAACATCTAATTTTAATGTCTGATTTGATGATTTATCATAATCTTCCGAAATCCGAGGAATAACTTCTACATTATGAGATATAATATATCCCCCATTTTCAAGTTGATATGCATACGTATCAAAGCCATTTATTTTGGTTTTTACACTATCTTTAATTTTTAATATAGTATTAGGTTCGACACCACAAATTATTGAACTGTCATCATCAGGATTAGACAAAACGCTTGTAAGTGAATTTGTGGTTTTTATCATTCTGCCATATTCAAGTTTATATTGCTCATCCCATGGCGATTTTGGCTTTACAGCATTACCTGCATACTCATATACTTTTTTAGTTATCATAAAAGATTTTTCTTGCCCGTTCCGCTTTACTATATATTTATTTTCACCTTTTTCTAAATCTAAATATACTGCAAAACTACCATCCGAAGCAGTTTTATAATTTTTTCCATTGATATTTACAAACTTATCTTTTACTCCTGTTCCTGTAATCAAAATTCCTTTATTATAGCTAACCATGTCTTTTGTAGGATAAGTAATTTCAAATTCTTTATTTACAGATAAGTTAAATCTAGGAAATTCCGCACTATCTCGTAAATATATATTAGAAATTAAATAATTTTTATCTTTTATATTATCTGTCACCACAGCACCATCAAATTGATAAAAATTAGCAAGCATAAATATGTCACTTTCTATGCTTTTAGTCGTATAATTTAAAAGTAATTTCTCTTTTAGTCCATTTTTCTTCAACTGAATATATTCAATACTATCAATATCTTCACATATATAAATATCGCTTTTAAAATCTTTTATCTGCTCCGAACTATCAACTTGCAATATTATTTCTAA
>JAHHTS010000006.1 GCA_020024475.1 Oscillospiraceae bacterium | reverse complement strand
ATATTATCATATAACAATTAACAGATTACTAACATAAAAGTGAAAAATAAGTGATAAAAATAAAGCCCCTTCACTAGGAAGGAGTTTTATTTTTATTTACCGTTATTATAAATTTGAACATCTAATTTTTCATTTTCGAAATCGAAATTAAAAATTTTATTATCTCCTTTTTCATACCGCCAATCAATAGCTTTTTTAGGTGTAACCTTAATTACTACTTCGCTATTTATATTGGAATACATTTTATATGTTTCGGGATAATACTTCTTAATAAGCTCTACAAACTTTTCATTTCCTTTATCTAGTGGATGTCCGCAAAACTCTGCAGTGCCTTCAATTTGAGTTGCGTGCTTACAAAGAGCAACTTGATTGTTTTTAACGATCTGCTCGTATTTAGGAAACTTTTTATCGGTTTGCATCCAAATTTTACCATCAAAAACAAGGCATGTCATGGTGCTAGCCATTGGATAATCTTTATAAGATGTAGCTAAAACCATATAACAGCTTTCGCCCAAACGGTCAAAAAAATCCTTCTTTTGTTCTTCAAAATTCATATATTCTACCTCTTTTTCTTTAAAGAAATTCTACCATTTATTTTATCCATTGTAAATAGATGTTGTAACATTAATTGTTAAATGATAAAATTAAAATATGATAATAAAAAACACAATACTTAATAAGTATCTTATAACTTTTGGGAGTTTAATATGATTTTTCTTACATCAAATGGTCTTACAAGTCTAAATCTTATAAACGAATTTAAAACAGCTATAAAAGATAAAGCAGACAAATGTTGTATTGTTCCAACTGCAATGGAAAAAGATAAAAATATAGATTTATGGCTATCTGAAACCAAAAGTGAACTATCCACGTATAGTTTAACTTGTGACTATTTTTATTTTGGAATTGATTCAAATGAAAAACTTTTAGAATATGATGTTATATATATTTGTGGTGGAAATGTTTTTTATCTTATGCAAAAAATTAAGGAGACTCATTCAGAAGAAATTTTAAAAAAAGCTGCTAATGAAAAAATAATTGTTGGAGTTTCAGCCGGAAGCCTTATAATGCAAAAAGATCTAATACTTATAAAAGAACTTATCCCCCGAATGAATAAAAGAGTAAAATTAAAAGATTTAACAGCCTTAAATCTAACAAATAATATAGAACATCTTCCACACAAAACTAGGTATACAAATACTATTGATGCCTTTGAAAAAAGGGTAAAAACTTATGAAAAGAAAAGTGGAAATAATGTAATTTGTTTAGAGGATGGTCAAGGCATTATAATAAATGGAAAAAATCACAAATTGATTATATAATTTTATTGACTTTTATTGATAAAAATTATAAAATAATTTTATTGGGAATGAATGTCTCCCTTGGTATTATACCTGAACCGCTATTAAGCTGATGACTTCTGTGTTATACACGGAAGTTATCAGCATTTTTATTTTAGGAGGTTTTATGTTAACATCACTCGCATTTATTTTTTTATTTGGACTTATTTGTGCAGCAATATGCGAAAAAATACATCTGCCTAGAATTGTTGGTATGATTTTTACTGGTATCATTTTAGGCCCTTTCGTATTAAATATTCTTGATAGCTCCATACTTTCTATTTCTCCAGATTTAAGAAAGCTTGCACTTGTTATAATTCTTATAAAAGCCGGACTATCATTAAACTTGAACGACTTGAAACAAGTTGGACGACCCTCAATTCTACTATCTTTTTTACCAGCAAGTTTGGAAATTCTAGCATACTTGATTTTTGCACCTCTCTTTTTCCAAATAAGTCTATCCGATGCTGCTATTATTGGTGCTGTATTGGCTGCAGTTTCTCCCGCTGTTGTAGTTCCTAGAATGATAAACCTTATAGAAAAGAATTACGGAACAGAAAAATCTATTCCTCAAATGATTTTGGCTGCCTCTTCTCTTGATGATATTTTTGTAATTGTATTGTTTACAACATTTCTCGGAATTTCTGAAAATGGGAAACTAAACACATCAGGCCTTTTTGATATTCCTATTTCAATAATAACAGGTATTATTGGTGGTTCTCTGGTAGGCATTGCAATATATAAATTCTTTGAATTTAAACATAATAACAATCATACCATAAGAAACAGTATAAAAGTTATAATAATATTGGGGGTCTCATTTCTACTTCTAACATTAGAAGATATTCTGAATGAGAAAGTCGCTTTTTCAGGACTTCTTTCAATAATGAGTATGTCTTGTGCTATAGCAGTAAAAAGTCCGAAACTAGTTACCTCCAGACTTTCCGCTAAATTTGGCAAACTATGGTTAGCTGCAGAAATTATTTTATTTGTACTAGTAGGTGCTGCTGTTGATATTAGATATGCCACAAGTACGGGTCTTATAGCTATTTTACTTATTTTTATAGCGCTAATTTTCCGTTGTGTAGCTGTATGGATTTGCACTATTGGCACAAATCTAAACACAAAAGAAAGAGTTTTCTGCATGTTCTCTTATATGCCTAAAGCTACGGTACAAGCGGCTATTGGATCTGTACCGCTTTCATTAGGATTACCATGTGGTAATTTAGTTTTGTCTATTTCTGTCATTGCTATACTTATAACTGCCCCTTTAGGTGCAACACTTATGGATACAACATATACAAAAATGTTAGAAAAAAACAAATAGAAACACAAACTTTTTAAAATAATTATATTTTCGCTTCATATAGATTTTATAACTAAAATATGATATATTATAAAAAAATAATATAAAGGAACTTACTTTGAAACAAATAATAATTAAAAAGGCCGAAAAAAGCTTATCCTTTTTTCTTCAATCGAATTATCCAATGTTAAAAATTGGTACAATAAATAAATTTTTTAGAAGCAATAAAATAAAAGTAAATGGTAAAAAAATACCTATTAATTCACCTTTAAAAAATGGCGATATTTTAAATTTATATATTGATGATATGTTTTTTGAAAAACCTACAAAAGAAAACGCATTCAAATTCAGCAATAAAAATATTGATATAATTTATGAAGATGAAAATCTTTTAGTATTAAACAAACCCGCTGGTATTCGGGTTATTGATGATAACTGGAAAAATTATGACACACTTATAAATCGTGTAAAAAATTATTATTTTTCTATCGGTGACATCACTACTCCATTTTTATGTCATAGATTGGATACAGGTACTCAGGGTCTGGTTTTAGTAGCTAAAAACGAAGAGTTTTTACAATTTATGCTTGAATTATTTAAAGTACAAAATTTAGAAAAAGAGTATGTATGTGTTGTAAAAGGTATCCCTCAGCAAAAACATTCAATTCAAAATGCATTTTTAACTAAAAATGCAAAACAAGGTTATGTCACTATCAGTCAAAAGCCTAAAAACAATTTTAGTAAACCAATAAAAACCAAAATTGATTTTATAGAGTGCTATAATGACTACTCTCTTTTGAAAATAGGTCTTATAACTGGCAGAACTCATCAGATACGTGCCCATCTATCTTATCTTAATCTACCAATTCTTGGTGATAGTCGATATGGAATTAACAGTCTTAATCGTCAATTGAAAATGAAATATCAAGCATTATGTAGCTATAAAATCACTTTCGGTAAGATAACTAATAAAAGATACAGCTATCTATCAAATAAAAGCTTTGAATGTCCAACCCCTTGGTTTATCAATAGCTTTTTTAACAGAGAATTTAAATAGCAATAAGCTATAAATTTTAACAGTATAACTTATTAAATAAAAAAACACCTGAAAATCAGGTGTTTTTTATTTATAATTATATTAATGTTCCATACATACAGGAGGAAGGTTATCCTCTGTATAATATCCAATTTCACGTTCTGTACAGTTTGCATTAGCAATGCAGCCATTTACTCTACAGAATTCTAACTGAATTACATCTTTTGCCACTGGGAAAGATTTAGATGGAAGCTCTGCCTGACATTTATTCATAACATTTCTCCACGCAGTTGTAGGTGCATGAGTACCATAATCTCTTATTGTCAAAACAGCAGGTTCATCGTAACCATACCACACAGCAGTTGAATAATATGGGGTTACACCGATAAACCAATGGTCCTTGTCATCTGATGAAGTACCTGTCTTGCCAACAGCATCAAGTCTTTTTGGTGCCAGACCTGCACCAGTACCATCAACGAGAACTTGTTTAAGTGCACGATTCATAATATAGGCTGTTTCTTCAGAAATAGCCTGAACTTGTGTAGTTTTTGTTTCAAGAATTACCTCTCCACTACTGTCTTCAACTGTTGTGTAGCAGTAAGGAGTTATATATTTACCGCCATTGCCAAAAATAGTATAAGCAGCAGCCATTTCAAGTGGTGAAATGCCATAAGTCATACCACCTAGTGCAAGCTGTGAATATCCTATATCACTAGAAGTAAGAGATGAAATATGCAATGAGTTTGTAAGAAAATCGTAAGATGCTTCTGGTGTAAGAAGTTTCAATGCTCTTACAGCGATAGTGTTAAGTGATTTTTTAATAGCATGAACTACCGGAACTGGTGCTTTTGAATAATTGCCATTATAGTTTCTCGGCCATTCTCTTTCTTTACCAGGATTGTTATCATCAGGCTCCATCCAACAATAATCATCATATAAAGCTGTTGAATAAGTGATGTAGTGATATTCCATTGCCGGGGCATAGGCACCAATAGGCTTCATCGTAGAACCTGTGTGACGTAATGAGTCTACCGCACGGTTAAGTACGCGATTATTAGTTTTTTCACCAAGTCCACCCACTACACCAACAATTTTGCCTTCATAATCTACACTTACCATTGCTGCTTGTGGCGTCTGTTTATATTCTTTACCATCCTTAACATAAGTAACTTCTTTTGTTGAGAACAATGGGCTGCCGTTTTTGTAGTATGGTTTGTTAGCCATTACTTCTTCAATAGCTCCCTGAACTGTTGGGTCAACTGTGGAATAAATTTTAAGTCCGCCATTATACAGATATTCTGTTGCTTCCCCTTTTGTCATACCATATTCTGCCATAAGGTCATCAATAACTTGTTCTATAACCATATCTGTAAAATAGCTATAGACAGCAGAACTTTCACGAATTGAGTTGTCTAATACCAACTCTTCTTTCAACGATTTTTCATAATCTTCGTCTGAAATTTTTTCCTGCTGATGCATCATAAACAATATATCATTACGACGCTCAATATTCTTTTCAGGGTTTTCATAAGGATTATATACAGATGGATTCTTTGTAATGCCTGCAAGTGATGCAGCTTCTGCTATTGACAAATCAGCCACATCTTTGCCAAAGAAATAGTTAGCGCCTGCCTGTACACCGCCCCATTTATATGATAAGCGCAATGTATTAAGATAAGCTTCAAGAATTTCATCTTTAGTATACTGTTTTTCAAGAACAATAGCACGGAATATCTCTCTAACTTTGCGCAATGCACCACCAATTCCACTACCATCTTTATCGTTTGTAAGGTTTTTAACTAGCTGTTGTGTGATTGTAGATGCTCCTGTTTTGCGGGCAAAAAGTTTAATAGGTGTGTATTCATTTATCATTGCAGCAACAGTTCTTACAAAATTCACGCCATGATGCTTATAAAAATCTTTATCTTCAACTGCTATAAATGCTTCTTTTACATGTTTAGGAACATCGTCTAGATCTACCCATACACGATTTTCCTCACCATCAAGACGCTGATATTCTTTAAACTCACCTGTTTCTTTATCTTCATAATAAATAATACTTGTGAAACTTAGTTTCAGATTTGTAAGATTAAGTAATTCTGTATCGTGTTTTGTTACATTAACAAGATAAATTGATAAGGCAACTCCAATTACACTGCCAACTATTATACCTATACATACAAGATATCCAATTACTAATCCTATCTTTTTCCAAATAGACGCACTTTTTGAATTTTTAGATGTTGAAGAAGTCTTTTTTGTTTCTGCTTTTTTGCTTACGGGCTTTTTTTCGCCTTTAGCAGAGGATTTATCATAAATTTTGATAACAATCCCTCCTATTCTAAAATTACATTAAAAACAACGTATTATTTTTTCAAAACCGGCAAACATATTAAAAACGAGGTGCTGATTATGAAAAAAATATTTTTAGCTCTATGTACAATATTTTGTACAACTTTGATAGCTATAAGCATTTATACAATGAAAAATATCCCTTCACAGCCTATTACAAATACTACAGAAATGTCTTATGTAGTGAAAGAATATGGCGGTAAAATAGCGGTATTTAACCAAGGAGAAGACTCTCCCCTTGCGGTATATGAAGTGTATGTACACTTACTTCCAGAAAATGATATTGAGCTTTTAAGAAAAGGCATATCGGTGGACGATGACTATGCCCTTCAAAAGACTTTAGAAGATTTTGGCTTGTAATCACAAACACTTGTTCACTATAATGCTTGTATGTTATTATACTTTTTTCGCCTTTAAAATTCAACTACAAATTTATAACAAAATATAGTATTAAGTGAAATCTTTGTCACAATTCTACTATAAAGGTCCAATTTTTATAATTGGGCCTTTTGTTATTACATGTTTTAAATCACAATATTGCTCATGCAATAAATATATGATATACTTATTAAGATAATTATGAAGGGGGACGTTTTATGTCAATTTTAGATTATCCTTTTGATAATGCATATATAATTCAAAAGAAAAAGAGTATCAAAAAAGAACTTTTGCTTAAAGATAACTTTGTAGAAAAGAAAATAGCAATTTTAAGTGGTTCCACAATTGGCGAGATAAAAAATATTCTTGAACTTTTCTTATTGAATTACGGTATCAAACCTGAATTTAAAGTTGGAGGTTACAATAGATACTATGAAGAACTAATGTTTGATGATGGGTCACTAAGTGATTTTGCTCCTGATTTTATTTATATACATACTTCAAATAAAAATATTGAAAATCTTCCTAGTCCTCAAGATAGCCCAAAAATTGTAAAAGATAAACTTGAAAAAGAATTTAATAAGTTTAAATCCTTATGTGAAAAAGCATTAAGCTATGGAGCTGTTGTTATAGTTAACAACTACGAGATGCCATTTTATCGTATGTATGGTTCAAAAGATGCTGTTGTTGTACAAGGTGTCGTAAATTTTACAAACAAACTCAATGTAATGATTGCTGATTATATTGCAACAATGGATAATCTTTATCTTAATGATATCAATTATCTTTCAGGTCTTATAGGACTTGATAACTGGTTCAGCCTTGAAAATTGGTATCTTTATAAATATGCTCTTTCAGTTGACAAAATCCCTGATTTAACATTCAGCATTGCTAAAATTATAAAATCGGCTCTAGGTAAAAACAAAAAAAGTATAATTTTAGACCTTGACAACACACTTTGGGGCGGTGTTATTGGTGATGATGGTGTGGAAGGAATTGCAATCGGAAACGAACAACCTGCTGGAATGAGCTATACAGAATTTCAAAGTTACCTAAAAAAACTTTCCAGCCTTGGAATAATGCTGAACGTTTGTTCTAAAAACGAAGAAAAAATAGCAAAACAAGGTTTCACCAATAGAAAAGAATCCCCTCTTTCTATAGATGATTTCATTTGTTTTAAAGCAAATTGGGAACCTAAACACATAAATATCGCTAATATAGCTAAAGAAATAAATATTGGCGAAGATAGCTTTGTTTTCATTGATGATAACCCTGCTGAAAGAGAAATTGTTCGCAAATCATTACCTTCTGTCGTTGTTCCGGAAGTTTCTTGTCCTGAAGATTACATCAAAGCCATAGATAGGGCTGGTTTTTTCGAAATTACAGCTTTCACTAAAGATGATGCTAAGCGAAATGAAATGTACAAGCAGAATGCTCAACGTGCTGCTGCAGAAAGCTCTTTTACCGATTACACAGATTATCTTTTGAGTTTGAATATGACTAGTGAAATTGGTGCGTTTTCGAATGCGCATTGTGAAAGAATCACACAGCTTATTAATAAAACCAATCAGTTTAATTTCACCACTAGACGCTATGCTCAGAGCGAAATTGAAGAAATTATATCTAACCATGAAGAATATATCTCTGTTCACGCAAACTTAGTTGATAAATTTGGTGACAATGGTATAACAACATGTCTTATTGCATCTGTTAAAGACAATAGTGCTAATATAGATCTTTGGGTTATGAGTTGTCGTGTATTTAAAAGACATCTCGAATATGCCGTATTCGACTATCTTGTTGAGCAATGCAACAAAATGGGAATAAAAACAATAACTGCTAGCTATTTACCTACTGCTAAAAATATTATTATAAAAGATTTCTATGAAGGAATTGGATTTGATATTGTTCTTGACAGTGAAAATGAAAAAAGATATATTTTTAATATTCCTGAAAATTATGAAAACAAGAATAAAGTTATAACAATGGAAGTTAAATAAAGGAGAAAAATAATGACTAAAGAAGAAATTATGGGGCAGTTAACTGAAATTTTTCGTGATATCTTTGATGATGAAGATATCGTACTTACAGAAAGTACAACATCTGATGATATTGAAGACTGGGATAGTCTTGAACAAATAAACCTTCTAGTTGCTATAGAAAAACATTTTAAAATTAAATTCCAGCTCGCTGATGTTGCAAACCTTGAAAATGTAGGCTCAATGGTTGAACTTGTTTCAAAAATGATTGCTTAACAAAATATAAAATTGCATTATTGATATGTAACCCCTTTACTGAATAAAGCAGTAGAGGGGTTTTTATGCTTTCCAATTTATGAATACAAACTAGAATGTGTAAAACAAAAGCCTTTAAAGAGAAAGTTGCACTATGGTAAAAATTGAAGAAGTATTCGACTCAGAAACTGTAAAACATTATAAATGCACATCGCATGTACTTTTATAGAACATAAAATTCAGAGTTGTTGCGCTATATATATATAATATGGTATACTATTGTACTAGAAATATTTATTATCGAGGTTAATATGAATAGTTATAAATTCAACGATTTATCAGTTGGTATGACTGAAAAGTTCTCAGTCACTATAACAGAAGATATGATGAATAAATTTATAGAAATTACCGGAGATATAAGTCCAATCCATGTAAATGCAGGCTATGCAAAAGAGCATGGATTTAAAACAAGGGTTTGCCATGGAATGCTTTTTGGTAGTATGTTCTCTACTCTTGCAGGCGTTTATCTTCCTGGTGAACATTGTCTACTACACAGTGTGGAGACAAAATTTTCATTACCAGTTTATCCTAACGATACACTTACGATAACAGGTAAAATAAGCGAAATAAATGACACATTCAAAACCGTGTTTGTAAAAGGGACAATAACCAACCAAGAAGGTAAAAAAGTTTGTAAGGCTAATATTCAGTTAGGAGTAAGAGAATAATGAGCATATATTTAATTACAGGTGCAACTAGTGATGTCGGAATAGAACTGATAAAGACGATTGCAAAAAATGGAGATAAATTTTTATTACAAGGTTTTGGTAACAACACTGATATTAAACATTTGTGTGTGGAAAGAAATATAGATTACATATATTTTGAAGCTGATTTATCAAGTAGCGAAAGCACAAACAATTTTATATCAAAGCTCAATGACAGTGGACTTACCCCTACACATTTTGTGCATTTGCCTGCTCTTCGAGTAATAAACACAAAATTTAAAAATTTTGATGAAGAAAGATTTTTAGCTGATATAAATGTACAAGTTATGAGTGCAATAAAAATCTGTAAATATATTTTGCCTAAAATGTCAAAAGCTAAGTTTGGTCGTGTTTTATTCATGGCAACTAGCTATGTTCTTTCTAATCCACCTAAAAACACAGCTGCCTACATAATGGCTAAAAATAGTATTGTTGGACTCATGAAAAGTTTAGCAACTGACTATGCTCCAAGCGGAATAACGGTGAACTGTGTAAGTCCAAGTATGATAGAAACAAAATTCTTATCTGATACAAGTCATCTTATTGTAGAGGCCGCTGCAAATGAACATCCTATGAAGCGAAATGCCAAGGTTAATGATGTTGTTCCAGCTATGGCCTTTTTACTTAGCGAAGAAGCACGATTTATCACAGGAGTAAACCTTCCAATAACAGGAGGAAGTATAATTGAATAACATAAGAAGAATTCCTATGCAGGAAAAATCATTGATTGTTGATTTTATGAATGAAAATTGGGGCAGCTTGCATCCGCTTATAAACAACGAACAGCTTTTTAATTACTACTACGCCAATGGTGAAATGACAAATTTCTATGCCCTTGAAGACGAAGACGGAGTTGAAGCTGTTTGCGGATATATTAAGTGTAGCGAGCAAGAAAACAGTGATATATGGGTTTCTGTATGGTGTGCTAAAAAAGGTAAAAATGGTCTTGGGCTTTCACTTATGGGGGCTATGAAAGAGCTAACAGGTGCAAATATTATGTCATGTAATAATATTAGAGAAAATACTATGCCTTTCTATTCTTTTTTAGGATATCATCCTGATAAAATGAACCATTATTACCGTCTTGCGGATAAAGAAAATTACAAGATTGCTATTGTTAATGAAAAAATTATTCCTATTAGCCACAAAAAAGAAAATGTTTGGATAGAAGAAATGAATGGAATAAAGCAAATAAGAAAAATATTTTCTTTTCCAAAAGAAATCAAGCCACATAAAGATTTTTGGTATGTGAATAAAAGATACTTCGAATATCCACATTATGAATATAAAGTTTTTGCTATTCATAACGAAGATAAAATTCCGGCTCTTGTAGTTTTTAGAGTTAATGAAAGTGATGAAGGTTATGTTCTCCGTCTTGTAGATTTTATTGGCAAGCCAAGTGATATTTGTCTATTAAACGGATTCATAGACGAACTTATGGATAAATATTCTTGTGAATATTGCGATATGTACTGTTGGGGCGTTAAAGGTGAAGATGCAGGTTTTGTTCTCAGAGTTGCGGACGAAAACATCATCCCTAACTATCTCAATTCTCTTTTACAGAAAAATATAGATTATTTTTTCTTTACAACAGATGCAGATAATTTTATGATGTTCCGTGCTGACGGTGACCAAGATAGAAAAAATCTAGGCTAATATATAATAATTTGATTATATCAAAAAAAACATACTGCGAATTATCTAACTTTTATCAAATTTATAATTCATACATAAACAAAAATCTGCTGTGCAATAATGCCACAGCAGATTTTTATTTATTGTATATTTTATTCGAAGATACATATTGGAGATAAATTAGCTTTATTCTCAAAATAATCTTTTTTAGATATAACAGAAAGATTTTGCCTATTGTCCTCGATATCTGTTACTACACAAAATTTATCTTTTAATTGTGCTATAATTTCAAAAAAATTTTCATTAACAACTTCATTTACACTAATTTTCTTAACTTCTTTTGTTGCAATATTAACTGCAAATATATATTCTCCATAAAGATTTTCATCAGTACTTGCTAATAATCTAATCATAACTATATTATCAGATATAAGATAAAAATGTTTCTGATACACATCTGCACTATCCACATCAAAAGCTGATGTCATATCTTTTACAAGAACATTAATATCATTTTTGCCAATAGTCTCCATGGTTATATTATTTTCTATTAAATCCATAACATATATTTTATCACCATTAACCATATATTCTTTATTGGCTGATTCAAAGCTAAATTGTTTTATATCTTCATTTTTGAATTCCTTTATTTTAACATAATTGCCAGTTTCAAGGTCTACCGTACATACATATTCACCAGTCGATGTTTCAGCTGCAACAACTACATTATTATTAATTACCGATTTTGCTTGTACTGATTTTATACTTATTTCAAATACACATACTTCTCTTATTTGATTTTTTTGAATATCAATTTCAAGTAACTTTGATGGTTGCCCCAATGTTGATACTGTGACATACAACATATTTTCATTTACAACTGCTGACATAATATTTCTATAATCAAGCGTTAACACTTTTGAAAACCCATCTGGAGACACATTCACTATGTTAGTTTTGTTATCTTCAAATACAAAAGCATATGGCTTTTCATCTATTGTGAAAAATGAAATATCTTTATCTCCAAGATATGCGTTACATAATTCATTATCATGAGTGCATTCATCTTTATTACAAATAAATTCAAGCTCATTATTTAAATTTATTTTAGCAGCATATCCTCCATTATCTGTTGGATACATAAAATACCACTCATCCTCACAACTCTGCATCGTTTCTGTAGTCATTATATTTGTGTACACTAATCTACTTTCATAGGTATTTTGAATATTATCATAATTTTCTTTTACCCCACAAGCAACTAAACTAGTTGAAAACATTACGATTATAGCAAATAAAGAAATAACCATTTTCCCTTTTTTAAGTTTTTCAAATGAAAGAATTGTTTTAAATCTTTCTTTTACAATTTCAGCAGTTTGAGAAAATGATGTTGAAAATATAAGTTTATTTTTTTTCATAGCAATTACCCTCATTATCGTTTGGGCATACTCCACCTTAAACTCTTTATCACCATCTTTTACTGTGTCACAATCACAAGCTAGTTCTATATCTTCATCAATACATTTCGCCATATAGACAAAAAGAGGATTGAACCAGTAAAAACATATAACAAAATTAATCAAAAACTTAAACCATACATCTTTTCTTTTAAGGTGATAAAGCTCATGATACAATATCATTTCAAGTTGAATATCTTTATATTCATCATTAGGAATAATTATAATTGGTGAAATTATCCCTACTAGCATAGGTGTTCCTATATAATCACCTTTTGCTATTTTTACTTTATTTTTTATATTCAGCTTTTTCTTTATCTCGTTTAGTTTTTCATCCAATTTATCATCATTTTGTAACTGTGATAAAATGTTTTTTCGAATTGCTAAATACTGATATGACGAGTAAATAAAACGGCCTATTGCTACAGACATCCATACAAAAGCTAAAATATCAAGAGTAGATACATTAAATTTATAATTTTTATTATCTTCTTTGATAATTTTATTTACAGGTTGTTTTGATTGTAAAATCAAATCAATATGATTTTGTTTATCTTTTACATTCTCTGTCAAATAATGATTTGTTTCATTTTCTTTTTCAGAGGAAAATTGATATATAATATCATTTCTTACTGGCACAACAACTGCTGCTTTTTTAGGTAAATCGAAACTAAAATTAATTATTATACATAATCTTATGACCACCATAAGCCATATCCAATAACAGACTTTTGCATTGTAATGCTTTTTGAAATACGACCTTAGCATTATAAAAAATATAATTATAAAACTCATGCCAAGCTGCAAATTAAAGATATTTATAAAAATATTTGACATATAATATAGCCCCTTTTAATTCTCCGCTTTCTGCTTAAATTCATATATCATTTTCTCAAGCTCATCAATTTCTTCTTTAGTAATTCCGTTCTGCTTCACAAAGGCTGACATAAGATTAGTTATCGACATTTTATTCATCTTTGCACTTAAAGAAATACTTTCGTTAAGCATATAGTCCTCTTTTGAAATAACAGGTGTATACATATTTTTGTTTCCTTGTTTTTCACACGATAAAAAACCTTTTTTTACAAGTCTGGACAATAATGTCAATATTGTAGGATTAGTCCAATTCTCTTTCAACTGCTCTGATATCACATTTCGTGCAACAGGGGGAGTATTATCCCATATAATTAACATAATTTTTAATTCGCTCTCCGGAAGCTTTTTTAAATTTTTCATAAGTTATTCTCCTTATAAATCTTCGACAATTGTCTATGTTTTTATTATACAAATGTCTAAGATGTTTGTCAACATTTTTTCTACATTTGTATAACATTTAATTTAGTCATAAAAATATATAATTTATATAATAATCACATTCTAAATATATTTTATTAAAACAGACAAAAAATGAGCCACCATGTTACTGGTGGCTCTATATTTTATTACTGTTTAGTGAGCACTCATAAATGTCTTTTGCTTTATGTGGTACTTTTTGGAAAGCTTAAATCTACAAGTTATTTGTATTCTTATATTTTTTACATCACATTACCAAGCAATCTATATGGAAATTCCATTTTAGTTGATACAACAAATATTACTTTCTTTACAATAATATCTATTGTGATTGCATATATTTTTTATTTCTAAGTAACCTACACATTTCGAAAAGCATAAACACTTGCAGAACTTTTCTTTAATATATATACATAATATTTTATTTAATCATACAGCTAAACTACTCTATGGTTATATTATGAGACATCATATCTAATGATAGTTTCCATTATATATTAAGATATTAGATTTTAAATATATAACTTTCTTTACAATTATATATTTGGCATCTTTTTTATTTTCTGCTATCGCCAAAGAACAGTTTAAATTGTCTAATAATTGTACATCGGCTCCACATCCTTTGACTATATATTAGCATATATCACAATAGTTGTCAACATTTATTTTGTTTTTTGTTGGTTTTGCCTTTGCCTGGAAATATTGTACTAATTTTATAAAATATATTATGTTGTTTTAATTATTAAATTATAAAAAGAGACCTATGTAGGTCTCTCTTTTATCATAATTATTTATTACGTTTATATTCGATATATTCATCAAATGTCATTGGCTTATCAATAATTGAGCCATCTGGCTGAATTTCGATAATGCGATTTGCAATTGTCTGAATAAACTGATGGTCGTGACTTGCAAAAAGAACTGTTCCTTTAAAGTCAACTATACCATTATTAACTGCTGTGATAGATTCAAGGTCAAGGTGGTTGGTTGGCTGATCAAGCATAATAACATTTGACTCTTTCATCATCATACGGCTAAGCATACATCTTACTTTTTCACCACCAGAAAGAACATTTACCTTCTTAAATACATCATCACCACTGAAAAGCATTCTACCTAAAAATCCACGAAGATAACTATCTGTTTGATCTTTAGAATACTTACGAAGCCAATCTATGATACTTTCATTATTTTCATTGAAAAATTCTGAGTTGTCTTTAGGAAAATAGCTGCGTGAGGTACTTACACCCCATTTTATGCTACCCTCATCAGGTTCCATCTCTTCGTTAAGAATTTTGAAAAGTGCAGTCTGACCTGCTTCATTATCTCCTACAAGAGCAATTTTATCAAGTCTATTGATAAAAAATGAAACATTATCTAAAACTTTGATACCATCTATTGTCTTACTTACACCTTTAACTTCAAGAACATCCTTACCGACTTCTCTGTCCTGTGTAAAACTTACAAATGGATATTTACGAGAAGAAGCTGGCATCTCTTCAATTTGGATATTATCCAAAATCTTTTTACGGCTTGTTGCTTGCTTAGATTTTGACTTATTTGCCGAGAAACGTCGAATAAATTCTTCAAGTTGTTTAATTTTTTCTTCTTTTTTCTTATTCTGGTTTTTTATAAGCTGATTCATCAATTGACTTGATTCATACCAAAAGTCATAGTTACCTGCATACATTTTGACTTTGTTGTAGTCGATATCAACTGTATGTGTACATACAGCATTAAGGAAATGACGGTCGTGCGAAACAACCAATACCGTGCCAGGAAAATCTATTATAAATTCTTCAAGCCAGGAAATTGCATCAATATCAAGGTCGTTTGTAGGTTCATCAAGAAGAATTATGCTTGGTTTACCAAAAAGTGCCTTTGCAAGCAAAACCTTAACTTTATCACGCCCTTTAAGATTTTTCATCTGCATATAGTGATATTCTTTATCTACACCAAGACCGTTTAATAACTGTAAAACTTCAGTTTCAGCTTCCCATCCATCAAGCTCAGCAAATTCTCCTTCAAGTTCTGCGGCTCTTTCACCATCTTCTTCTGTGAAATCGGCTTTAGAATAAAGTTCGTCTTTCTCTTTCATTATTTCATAAAGGCGAGGATTGCCCATAATGACAGTATCCATTACATAATATTCATCAAATTTAAAGTGATCCTGTTCCAAAACAGACATACGAGCATTTTTATCAAGGAAAATTTCACCTTTTGATGGTTCGCGAACACCAGAAATAAATTTTAAAAGCGTACTTTTACCTGCACCATTTGCACCAATAATGCCATAACAATTACCTTCTGTAAATGTAAGATTTACATCTTTGAACAATGTACGTCCATCAAATTCATGAGTCAATTCTTTTATTGTAAGCATTAAATACTCTCTTTCTATGATTAGTCAATATTTTTAATATTTATACTTTTTTATTATACTATATTTAATCAAAATAAACAACTTAGTTTTTTATGCTTATTTTATAATAAAACAATTATATAATTTATTATTGAATTGTTTATAGTTGAATATTATAATATTATTATTGCAGATGTTATCATGATTAAAAGGAGGTTGATTATGCAAAACTCATCAAAAATTACTTCGAGTTTAGATTACTCAAATATTATAGATAATTTCTTATCAGAACATTTTTCTTATGATTGTGAAATAAGTGAAGCCGCCGTTCGTGGTGCACAAACAGTTTACAGTTCCAATTCTAATGAAGAAAAAATAAAAGAATACCCTATAAATTTTTCTCACTTTAATATAAATGGTCACTGTTTTGGTGCTCATGGTGTTCGTCCAATATACGAAGATGCAAACATATATAATGTAAATATTAAAAAAGAATATGGGGTCTATAACCCGATTAAAATAACAATGCCTGTAATGTTGCCAGCTATTAACGATCTTCATTGCAAAGACTACTTTTCAGGTGCAGCTATGGCTGGTGTTTGTTGTGTTATTGGTGAAGGAAGTGCTATATATGACCATAACATTGAATACGAAAATGGAAAAATAGTAAAATTTGAAATGCTCGGCGAAATATTTGAAGCTTTTAATAAATACTATCGTGGATATGGTCAAATAATCTTACAGTGTAATGTCGAAGATGACATACAAGGTCTACCTGAATACGCTATAAAACATTTTAATGCAGAAGCTATTGAATTTAAGTTTGGAGAATCTTCAAAAGGTGTTCAGCCTGCAAAATTGTGTAAAGGTGGTTATAAAGAAGCTCTAAAAAAACATTCAATGGGCTTTATCGTTCGCCCTGATCCTTCAACCAATGAAATGAAACAAAAGTTCGAAGAAGGTTGCTGCCCTAACTTCTATGTTTATGACAGGCTGCCTTTATGGAACACTAAGTATATGATCAATCGTATAAAAAGTCTCAAAAATATTGGATTGAAAAACATCTATTTTAAAATGGCCGGTAATGACTCAAACGATATAGAAACAGTTTTAAGAATTGCTTCTATGTCTGGTGTAGATATGGTTACATTTGATGGTGCTGACGGAGGGCTTGGTTACAATCCTAACAAAACCATAAGTAAATGGGGACTTCCTACTATATGTATGGATGTTAAAGTCGCAGATATAGTAAATAAATTAGAGGATGAAGGCCTTGAAATGCCTGCTATTACAATCTCTGGAGGCATCTCAACCGAAGATCAGCTTTACAAAATTTTAGCTTTAGGTGAAGGGACTGTAACTGCTGTTGGTGTTTGTCGTGCTAGCATGGCAGCTGCTATAATTGGGAATAAAATTGGTGAAATGATAAAAAAAGATACTATTCCTGAGGCATATAAAGGATATGGTTCAACTATTCCAGAAATTTTTACTGATTTAGCTGATTTAAGATATCTGTATGGAAAAGAAGCTGATAATTTTCCTACTGGAGCAATTGGAGTATTCTCATATCTTAATAAACTGGCTTTTGGTCTTAAACACTTAGCTGCTCTCAACCGAAAGTTCGATATTGAATTAGTCGATTCATCAGATGTCATTCCACTTACGCCTATGGCAAGGGATCTTGTTAACGGTGATTGGTTTGACTTCTAAATAATATAAATAAAAGCTTATGGTTCAATTTTCACCATAAGCTTTTTACTTTATAAAATATGATATTTTAGTCTTCAACTATCTCTCATATACCATTTAACAATTAACATTTTTGAATTAGACAATAACGACATAATGCTATTGATTTTTATTATATAAAATGTTAAATTTATTATATTATTATATTATTATTTTGCATTTATTAAGCAAAATTATAGATCGTTGAAAGGATAATTATCATGGTTAAAAATCAAAATGTCAACTGGGATAACTGCAGTAGTATTATTGTAGGTAAAAACGCTTCTAAAACCGGATATGTTCTTATGGCGCATGGTGAAGATGATTTAAACTGTATTTCTCAACTTCACAAAGTTCCAAGAATGCAACACAAAGAAGGAGAAGTACTTACTTTTGCTGATGGCACAGCTGTTATTCCACAAGTTTCTGAAACATATGCTTATATTTGGAGTGAATTTAGATCTATTGGTGGGGAACCTTTCGCTGATGGGTTCGTAAACGAATGGGGTGTTTCTGTGGCCACTAATAGTTGTGTAAGCACTAAAGAATCTAAAGAAGCCCATAAAGAAGGCATCGGATACGGTATGCGTAGACTTATTGCTGAAAGAAGCCGTACCGCAAGAGAAGGTGTACAGGTTGTAGCAAAGCTCATGAATGAATTTGGATATAGAAGCACTAGATCTTATCATATTTGTGATAAAGATGAAGCTTGGGTTGTTCAACTTACAGTTGGCTCCAATTTCGTTGCACAAAGAGTTGGCGACGACGAAATATACTATATTCCAAATTGGCTTACAATTCATAACGTTGATTTCAATGATAATCAGCACAAAAACTTTTACTGGTCAGAAGATCTTGTTGGATATGCAATAAGAAATGGTTGGTATACGCCTACAAAAGAAGGTGATTATTCAGATTTTGATTATGCAGCAGTTTATCAAGGTGAAAACAGCGAAGCAAAATCAAACTTTGATCGCTCAAATCTTGCATGGAAACAGATTACCGGCAATGAACCTATGCCTTTCCGCACATTCTCAATTAAAGCACCTAAAAAATTTGGTATTGATGATTTGAAAAAAATTCTTCGTTCTCATTATATGGAGCACGAAGAAGACCTAAAAGATGACCCACAAATGAGTCCACATCGCTATGGTATATGCCGTGACACAACAGTAGAAAGTTTTGTTGTTGAATTCGCAGAAGACCCAAATCTTACAATTCTTTGGAGAGCTTTCCCAAGACCATGTGTAAGTCCTTTCTTACCGTGGTTCGTTGGAATGACAAGATCTCCTAAAGGGTATTCTTGGCTTGGAATTAAATCATCACAGTTATCCCACCTTGACCCGGATGAAGATGAATTTAAATACCACAGCGATAGAGCTTATTGGGCATTCCATAAACTTATGAATACTATGGAATTTGACTATCAGTATGGTCAGGAAATGGTTCATTCTTCTATTGAAAAAATAGAAAAATCATGGACTATTACAGTCCCTGCTGTTAAAGAAACTTATCTTAAACTCAAAGAAATAGATGAAACTATTGCAAAAGAATATCTTACCGACTGGACTCACGCTCAGGCACAGAAAGCTTGGGATTGGGCTGAGCAGATGTGTCTTAACCTTGTTAACAAGAAAAACGCTGACAATGCAACTTTCTGGAGAAGCAAAATGTAATATTTTATTTATAAAAAATAATTATTTGCAATGATAAACCAAACGAATAAACAATTATGTATTACTTCATAACTCTTAAGGAGAAAACAAAAGGATCACTCCTCTTCCAACCCTGGAAATTTTGACCGAATGGAAGCATATATTTGAAAAATATAAAGATTCACTGAAACCTAATAAAAAATGGCTATGAGATTTTAAAATATTAAAAAACAACTACTATCTTACACAAATAACAGATGAAAATTTACTTGCAGTTATTTTCAAAAATGTTTTGCAAGGTTATAGTTTTTCAAAAAAATAAGCATCAAATCAATCATCATTACCAAAAGCATTTTACCTATAGAATATTGGAAATCGGCACAAGGTTTTTATCCCAAAAATAACGACTCTTTAGATTTATGGAGCAATGAAATAATTAAAATATTTGTTGGTATAGATTTATCAAGTGATTTCTTCATATTTGAAGGTAGTACAATGCTTCACGATGAACTTTGTGCATTCCAGTAACTTGACGAAAAGGATTTAGAAAATTATGTTATTGTTGCAAATTATATCAATGCATTAAAACGATTTGATAAACTTGATAGTGTGGTCTCAAATACGAATAACTACAAATAAATATTGATTTAGCAATCGCTAGGTAGAAAATGGAGTGCATCAAAATTAGATGCACTCCATTTCAATTTTTTATATATGCAAAATATAATCATTACATATTTACACACCTTATTTTACAAAAACATAACATCATACACATTACTAGTGTACGATAAAGTTTCATATGTCTTATTTAAAATAACCTATTTAAGTTCCGTAAAATATATTGACAATTTGAGTAAATCAGTAAAAATTCTAAAACTATTATCAATAAAATCCAACTCTAAAATATTATAACTATTATATACTCATGTAAACTTTTGAAAAAGAATAAACATAAATCAACTCAGAATCATGTCCTTTGATATATGGTTACTTTTATATTATTATTTTTGATTAAAGATTAAATATATATAACATAAATTCTATTTGTGTATCCCACCTTTACAAATATTATTATATTTAAGTAGTATAATATAAACTTATTTCTTTATGAAGCAAGGGCAGACTCCACATTGCAACATTTAAATGTCATGAAAGGTAATCTGCCCTTATAATTATTAAATTTTAGTTCTGCGCTACATCAACCAGTTTTAAATCTGGGTTTTTATCTATTGCCCAGTTTATATTCCACTGGCTTGTAAATAATAACAACTTTCTTTCTTTAAAGTCTTCGAGTGCCTTGGTATCACTTGTAAGATTAAGTGAACGAAGGTTTACATCTTCATTTTCTATCCAGCGTATATACTGATATGGCAAAGTCTGCATTCTAATGTCTACATTATACTCAGTTTTAAGTCTATGTTCAAGCACTTCTAATTGCAAAACACCCACGACACCTACGATAACTTCCTCAAAACCACCACCTGGTTCTTTAAATATCTGTATTGCCCCTTCTTGAGCAATCTGCTCCATACCTTTAACAAACTGCTTTCTTTTCATTGTATCAACCTGACTTATTCTTGCAAAATGTTCAGGAGCGAATGTAGGAATACTATCAAAAGTAAAAGGTGATTTTGCTGTTGTAATTGTATCTCCTATTGAAAAAATGCCTGGATCGAATATACCTATAATATCACCTGCGTAAGCCTCATCTACGATTTCTCGTTCACTAGCCATAAGTTGTGTGCTTTGTGAAAGGCGAACTTTTTTGCCTCCTTGAACATGAAACACATCCATTCCTCTTACAAATTTGCCACTTACTATACGCATAAATGCAATTCTATCTCGATGTGCCTTATTCATATTGGCCTGAATCTTGAAAACAAAGGCTGAAAAATCATCGTTTTCCATTGGATCCACCATACCAATAGAGGAATGACGAGCAAGTGGTGATGTTGTCAGAGATAGGAACTCTTTTATAAATGGTTCAACACCAAAGTTTGTAAGTGCTGAGCCAAAAAATACAGGTGTTAGTTTTCCTGTATTCACTTTTTCTTGGTCGAAGTCATAAGAAGCTCCATCAAGAAGTTCAATGTCTGAAGCAAGTGTTTCATGCAAATTAGCTGTGATAAGCTCGTCCAAGTTTGCATCGCCAAGTTTTGCCTTTATTGACTGGGCTTGATTGATACCTACTTTACCATCGTGTTGGAAAGCAATAATTTCTTGTCTTTGTCTATCATAGACACCTTTAAAATCTTTACCAGAACCAATAGGCCAGTTCATAGGATATGTTTGAATGCCAAGAACATTTTCAATTTCTTCCATAAGGTCAAATGGATCTCTGGACTCACGATCCATCTTATTTATAAATGTAAAAATTGGGATGCCACGCATTGTACATACTTTAAACAATTTTTTGGTCTGATTTTCAACACCTTTTGCAGCGTCAATTACCATTACGGCACTATCAGCAGCCATAAGTGTTCTATAAGTGTCTTCTGAGAAGTCCTGGTGGCCAGGCGTATCAAGAATATTCACACAGTATCCATCATAATTAAACTGCAAAACTGAACTAGTTACTGAAATACCACGCTGTTTTTCAATTTCCATCCAGTCAGAAGTTGCTGCCCTTGCACCTTTTTTGCCTTTAACAATACCTGCCTGTTGTATTGCTCCACCATACAAAAGTAATTTTTCTGTTAGTGTTGTTTTACCAGCATCAGGGTGAGAAATAATAGCAAAAGTACGCCTTTTTTCTATTTGATTCAAAAACTCCTTCACGAGACCCTCCATATATAATAAAAAGTTAAATTCAATTAAATAACCTTTATATTCTATCACAATTATTATACAATATCAATATTCAAAAATAAAAGAAAAGTCCTTTATATAAGGACCTTTCTTACATGGTAGACGGATTATAGATACTTGGAGCTTTTAGTGTAGCTACAAGCTCATTTGATTGTTGCTGGTTCAATTTATCAGGTAAAATATCATAATAATATTTACTCGCCTGTTTAACCCCATAACAATTATTTCCGAAATAAGCAAGAGAACAATACATAGATAGTATTTCTTCCTTTGTATACATTCTTTCAAGATCGAAAGCAACAAAAAGCTCTGCAATCTTTCTTTCCATTCTTTTTTCAAATGAAAAATACATATTTTTTGCGAGTTGTTGTGTAATAGTACTGCCCCCTTGAGTATATTTGCCATTTGTTATATTCACAATTAACGCTCTAGCAAGGGCAATCGGATCCACTGCAAAATGTTCAAAAAAACGTTTATCCTCAGATTTGAGCAATGACTTTATAAAAACAGGCGAAATATTCTCGTACTCAGTGTAGTTTTCACTTTTCATTATTTCGATTACTTTTTCTTCTATTGGCTTTTCCTGCACTGCTTTACGGTACAGATTATAGCCATTTTTTATTATAGGGGCAGAAACTACACCTATTGCCATAACAATCACCATTAAAAGTGCAAGTATTCTTTTTAGCAATTTCCTCATTTTGCACCTCTGAATACAGTATATAAAAATATTTATGTTTTTGTGATTGATTAAACTTTATCATACAAATTAGTTCGTTTTGTTAAAATTTATTTAATTTTAATTTGGCTCAATACTTTCCCAACATCTTCATAAATAACTAAATCAGCATTACTATCAATACCAGTTTTATCTCTGTTGATAAGCACTAAATTATCTCCATTAAAATAATGCACAAGGTTTGCTGCAGGATAAACAGTCAGCGAAGTACCTGCTACAATCATTGTATCAGCATTTTCTATAGCATTTATTGCCCGATTAAAAATGTGCATATTAAGATCTTCATCATAAAGCACCACATCAGGTTTAACTATTCCTCCGCATATACATTTTGGCGCATCATTTGAATTTAATATATACTCCACATCATAAAATTTACCACAATTCATGCAATAATTTCTATGTACTGAACCATGTAACTCATATACTCTTTTGCTTCCCGCAAGTTGATGAAGTCCATCAATGTTTTGTGTTATAACTGCTGATAACTTTCCTTTGTCTTCCATTTCAGCTAATTTGTAATGTGCTGCATTAGGCTTTGCCGATAGTACTATCATTTTTTCTTTATAGAAGTCAAAAAAATCTTTTGGACTATTCATAAAAAAATCATGACTTATAATTATTTCTGGTGGATATTTATATTTTTGGTTGTAAATGCCATCTTTGGAACGGAAATCTGGTATACCTGATTCAGTAGAAACTCCCCGACCGCCAAAAAACACTATATTTTCACTGTCATTTATTATTTTTTGTAATGTTTCTACTTTTTTTGTCATATTTATCACCTCTTAATAAAATAAATTTAATACCTAATTTTATTAAAATCAACAACAACCGTAAATCATTAAAGATTTACGGTTGTTGTTTTTAATCATGTCTTATTGCACTAAGTGCTGTAATCTTAACAGCTTTTACAGCAGGTACATATCCCGAAACGATACCTACAAGTGTTGAGAAAGCAAGGCCAAATATTGCAAGCCAAGCAGGAATTATCGATATTGCCGTTGCAGGTTCACCAGTGAGTGATCCGCCTATGGTATTTAATAAATACGACAATCCATAGCAAATAATTATACCTACAATACCACCAAGTAAACCTATACCAGCCGCCTCTGCAAGGAACATATTTTTTATATCCTTTAGTTCACAGCCGAGAACTTTCATAACACCTATTTCTTTTGTTCTTTCGTAAATAGCCATTGTCATTGTATTTGCAATACTTATAGCAGATACAATCATAGCAATACTACCAAGACCACCAAGAATAACTTGTATCATTTTAGCTTGTTTTTTCATCTCATTTCTCATAGATGTTGGAGACCAAGTATTATAACCTTGTGCTTCTATAGATTCAATTATTGTATCTACATCTTCAACATCTTTAGCCTTTACAATAGCTTGATCATATGTCATTTTTTTGCCATTATTGTTATCCTTAATATCTGCTTTTTTCATATATTCTTTTTCAAGCTTTACAAGATCTTCAAGATCCATAATAGTACCTGAATAGGTTTCATAACCTTTTGATTCATCTTGTTTAATAATACCAACAACTTTAATTTCTTGTTCTAGAAATAACTTTTCACCATTACCAGTCCACTGCTTGCACTGAATTTTAATTGTATCTTTTAGTGGATCTACAAAAGGTTTTGGCATAACGCCATTCTCATCTGGGATAGGATCAACCCTGTTATGAGGTGGTTTTTTGCGAGTATTTTGAAAATTATACGCAAAATTTTCACCTACAATAACTGTGTATTCCTTATCTTTATCATTTGGAAATCTACCTTCTTTAATTTCGTATCCATATGCCTCAAGAGCCCGTTTATTTATACCTCTTATTTCACCCCAACCAGTATATTTATCATTATTACCTGTTGCCAGTGTTGCATTAAAGTGTCTTGGCGTATACAGCGGTGTAGAAACTTTAACACCAGGAATTTCCATAAATTTATTTACAACTTCATCTGTTAGAGGTTCAGCTTCACCATTGGAGCCCCAGTTATATACCTCAATAAGAGTTAGGTCACCCATATTCCCCATCATGTCATCAAAGCTTTTATCAAGTGCAACACCTATTGAAACCATCATAACAATAGAACATGTACCTATTATAACGCCAAGAACTGTAAGGATTGTACGGCCCTTGCGTCGTTTAAGATTATCAAAAGACAGTCTTAACAGATCAGATATCTTCATCTTCGTCCTCTAATTCTGCCAATCTCTTAGCTTTCTGTTTCTTTTTGTAAAATACAAAACCACCTGCTGCAATTACTACAACACCAATTATATATGGTGTAAAGTTTTTACTTGGTTCTTCTGGTGGTAACATTGGTTCATCTATACCTATATCTACTGGCATTGATTCCTGTACATCAATTGAAAATTCTTTTTCAATCTTTGATTGTGTTCCTATTGCATCTTCATATGTAATAACAAGTTTGCCTATTCCTTTACCTATTTTTTCTGCCATAAGGTCAAATTCAGCTTCAGCATTAGAACCAGCATTGATGTTGCCCAAAAATTCTACATCAGCACCTTTAAATGTATCGCTTACGATTTCGGCTGAAACATTGTAAACCGTTGTTTTACCTTTGTTTACTAGCTGTACAGACATAATTCCGTTGCTACCTACATATATTACATCATCAAAATTCATACTCTGAACATCAAATCGGGTAGGCTGCTGAACATTTATTGAAATATCTTGTGTTGATGTATACTGTGTTCTTGCACCATTTACAACAGCTTCAAATGTATAAATAAGTTTTACAGGAAGTGCTGTTGTTTCAGTTGTTGCACTATTTGCTACAAGATTAAATGTATGGTTTATTGTACCTTTTTTACCTACTTTACCAATAAGCACCTGACTGTTACCACTAGACATTGATAAACCTTGTGGCAATTCAATTTTAACTGAAACATTATCCAATTCAAGATTTTCACTTGTATTTGTTGCGACCGTACTTAGACTAAATGCCTGACCAGCAACTGCATATTTTCCATAGTTTGCACTATTCAAAATAACCGTTGGTGCTGGAATATCATCTGTGGCCTGTGTTATAGAGATGTTAAGGTTTGTATGTGGATATGGAAGTGGCATGTTATTATCGTTATTTGTGCCGTTTTGACCTGTATAACTTATACCAAAACCAAATTCAGGTTTACCACCAAGATATGTTACATCACGGAATGTAACTGTGTAACAAATTGCTGTATTTGAATTTGAAGCAACAACATTATCTCTCATTTTTACTGTAACTGATGATGGTGAGTTTATTGAAAATGCTCCTTGGTTCATTGTTACATGAATTCTGCTAGTTTGTGCACCTGATGGGACACCGAACTCATCAGCTTTGACTCTTTCATCTATAACTGTAATTGCAACAATAACTTTATCCCCTGGTTTTACTTTTGCAACCGAATTACCAGCCATATCAACTACCCGATAGTTTGTTATGTAAGCATTTCCTGCTGGACTTACTGGTTCTTCTGTGGGATTAGAATCTGGAGTAGGATTAGGGGCAGGAGTTGGATTATGCGTTGTATCATCGCTATTATCCATTGGGCTCTGTAACACACCTATTGAATTTGCTGTAGTTTCCAAATCCTCAGCAAATGCAGATGCATAAAAGCTGTTTCCCATAAGGCCTACAACCATAACAGCAGCCATTGCAACTGATGTAACTTTTTTCAAAATTTTCTTTCTCATACTTATTTCCTCTGATTGTCATTATTATAAACCGTTTTTTCTTTTATACGGTCGTTTTTTTCATTTTCATTTTTTTCAGCCCTTACTTTTTCATCTAAAGCATTAGATTTTTGAGCTTTTTCTTCGGCTTCATACTCAGCAGCAATAGCCAGGTCTTCCTCCATAAGATTTACGCCATCACGAGTATCACTTATTACATTGCCGTCTTTTACAGTAATAACTCTTCGTGCTAACTTTGCAAGTTCTGGATCGTGAGTTACCATTACAAAGGTTATTCCATTCTTTTCTGAAATATCCAAAAGCATTTTCATAACCTGTTTTGTTGTATTACTATCAAGATTACCAGTAGGTTCGTCAGCAAATATTACTTTAGGCTTTCCTACAAAAGCCCTAGCTATACCAACTCTTTGTTGCTGCCCACCAGACATTTCACCTGGTTTATGGTTCATTCTAGAGCTTAAGCCCATCTCCTTCAGAATAGCCCTTGCTTTCTTTTCTCTTACATCTTTATCAATGCCCTTGAACACTAGTGGGAATGCTACATTTTCTACAGCTGTTAGTGTTGGCATAAGGTTATAAGATTGGAAAATAAAGCCTATATTATTCTGTCTAAATATAGCAAGCTCTTTTTCAGTCATCTTACTTACAAGCTGACCATTTATAATTACTTTGCCCTTTGTAGGTTTTTCAAGTCCCGCAAGCATATTAAGCAATGTTGATTTACCACTACCAGAAGTACCAACAATACAACAAAATTCGCCTTTTTGTATTTCGACACTTATATTATTTAAAGCAACTACTTTTTCATTGCCAACCTTGTATACCTTTCGTAAATTTTCTACCCTTATCATTTTGCACCTATCTTTATTATTTATATTTTGTTTTGGTGTTTTTATATATCACATTATATCACTCAAGATGACACTCTTCAATTATTATGTTATAATATGACAAATATGTTATTTATAGATATAAAACATGTTTTAAAAGTGTTCACATTCATCTATTTATATATACGCAAAATATCTATGCATAGTATATATAGTATTTGTGGAATATAAGTGAAATCTTATTCAAATAACTAATATAAACATTATTTGGAGGTATTTTTTATTGCAAGTTTTTTTCTATTTTCTTTCTTTTATCTTTTTTATTAACAGTGTTATCTTATCATTAAGAAAAAGTTTCACATTAGGACTTGCTATAATGTTTATTTTAACTTTTTCATTTTTCATTTTTGCAAGATTTTTCCATTTTTGGGAAATTATATCTCAAGATGGTATTGGATTTTATCTTAAATATATTGTCATTTTAGGAGTTCTTGCATTTTTGTTTCTTGTTTCATATATACTCTCTTATGCAAAAACAACCACAACCTATAACGAAACAGCAATAATAGTTCTTGGTTGTGGACTTGAAAGTGACGGCACACCATCATACACTTTAAAGAATAGACTTGACGGCTGCATTAATTATTACAATAAAAACCCAAATTCCTATATTGTTGTAACTGGAGGCTATAGCCGAGGAAATAAAATCACAGAAGCCGATGGAATGAAAAATTATTTAGTAGAAAATGGAATTCCCGAAAATAAAATAATTTGCGAATTTCAAGCAACAAATACAAAAGAAAATTTTGTAAATTCTTTGCAAATATTAAAAATTTCTGGTATAAATGCAGATAGCATAGTGTTCGTAACTAATTCATTTCATTGCTATCGTGCCGGAGTTTATGCCAAGCAAGCGGGTTTTAAAAATGTAAATTCTTTAAGTGTAAAAACCGATTGGATAGTTTTTATCCCATCTGTTTTGAGAGAAGTTTGTGGCGTTGCTATGATGATGTTTTTTAAATATTAACGGAGGATTTAAAATGAATACTTTATTTAAAAATGCAAATTTGATTAACGAAAACGGCGATATTTTAACAAACAAAGACTTGTTAGTTTCGAATGCTAAAATAAGTAAAATTGGAGAAAATATAAATTGTGTGAATGCTGAAATTATAGATTGCTCTGATAAATTTATTACGCCCGGATTTGTTTCGATGCATAACCACAGCCCTATGAATATTTTCAAAGGAATAGCAGAAGATGTCAACATAAATGATTGGTTTAACAAAGAATTATGGCCTTATGAAAGCAAAATGCAAGACAAAGATATTTATTGGGGAGCAAAACTTGCTTGTGCCGAAATGGTAAACAATGGAATCACTGCTTTTGCTGACCATTATTTCAAAGGAGATATTATAGCAAAAGCCTGTAAAGAAATAGGAATAAAAGCTGATATTGCATGGACCATTTTTGGGTTTGGTGGTAACTGTGATGAAGAACTTATTTTAGCTGAGAAATTCTGTAAAAACTTTAAAGATGACGAAATGATTCATCCTAGATTGGGACCTCACTCACCTTATATATGTACACCAAAAATATTATCAAAAATTGTAGATAAAGCAAAAGAACTTGGCTGTGGTGTCCATATCCATGTGAGTGAAACAGCTGTTCAAGTTGAAGAAAGCAAATTATTGAATAACGGAAAGTCACCTTTTCAAATCATTCATGAAGCTGGATGTTGTGATATTCCTTGCATTGTCGGCCACGGTCTTTGGATTGAAAAAGAAGATTTTAAGTATATAAATGAAAATATATGTTTTGCTGTTTCTCCTAAAACATATATGAAACTTGGCATGGGTAAAGGGCTTCTTTGGGATGCTTGTGATAAACTTAATATCTGTGCTGGCAATGACGGAAGTGCCAGCAGTAACAGCATCGACATATTAGAGCAGATGCGACTTTTTGCTTTGATAGGAAAATTTGATGATCATGCTGAAAAATTTACACTTAAAGAAATTTGGAAATATATGATGAATGGTCACAATTATCTAAATTTCAACAGCGGTAAACTTCAAGAAGGATACAGCGCTGACTTAAACATATTCGACCTGAACACTGTTTCAACTGCACCAGTTTATAATCCGCTCGCAAGCATTATCTACTCCGCTGTACCAAGCGTTAACATAACTGATGTTATGATAAATGGAAAATTTGTAAAAAGAAACGGAAAACTCAAGTTTGACGAAAAAGATATTATAAAAAACGCATCTAAATGTGCTAAAGATATTTATGTAAGAGGCAAAGGCGTTTCTAAAATATATTTCTAAGGAGCTATAATGATAAGATTTTTTGAAAAAGATGATAAATCAGCAATTATAAAACTAGCTATTGAATTGCATGGCGAAAACTTTAAACAAGAAAACTTTAAAAATAATTTTGATAATATTATAAACGGGAATGAACACGCAAAAGGAATAGTAGCTTTACATGATGGTCAATATCTAGGTTATGCTATTATTTTTATAAATGATAAAGAAACAACCGTTGATGAAATTTACATAAGAAATGATTTTCAAAAAAAAGGTGTATCTCCACAAATATTTGATTTTATGGAAAACAATTTGAAATCAAATAATTATAGTGCATACTGTCCTGAAAATAACGAAATTGCAAAAAAAGTATTTAAAAGACGAAAATATGCATTAAAAAAAGAAAAAATAATGAAGTGAAATTTAGAGGATAAGTATATGAAAACACCTGTTATTATTGGAATTGCTGGTGGTAGTGGTAGTGGAAAATCTACATTTGCCAGAAAAATAGTAGAACATTTTAACGAGCCTATATCTGTTTTATGTCACGACTTTTACTACAAGCCTTTTTCAGATATGAGCTTAGATGAACGAAAACATCTAAACTACGACCACCCATCTTCTTTCGATACTAGCCTACTGGTTAAAGATTTAAAAGATCTCAAAAATGGTAAAACAATCAAGCGTCCTGTTTATTCATATGAAGAGTTCACACGAATGGAACAAACAATTGATGTTATTCCTACAAAAGTTATCGTTATTGATGGTATATTGATTTTCGAAAACAAAAAGCTTCGTGATATGATGGATATTAAAATTTTTGTAGATACTGATGACGATATCAGATTTATCCGTAGAATGATGAGAGATATAAAAAGCCGTGGTAGAACAGTTGATAGTGTTGTAAACCAATATTTGTCAACGGTAAAGCCAATGCATGATATTTTTGTTTCTCCAAGCAAAAAATACGCTGATATAATTGTTCCTGAAGGCGGGCTTAACAAAGTTGCATTAGATATGGTGATAAGTAAAATAGATCTAATTCTTAACTCTAACAAATAAAACAAGTACGGAACAATAATTTAATAATGTTTCGTGCTCATTTTGAATAATTTTATATTAAAATTTATTGTCTGTTTTGTAAAATTTTATTTTGTATATATAATAAAATTATCTATTGCAACCACTAGTTGCCATATAGTTTATTGCTTCTCTTATTATACTTTGTTAAAATGTGTGCAGGAGGTAACAGTTATGACACTTGGAGAAAAAATTAAACATAATAGAATTAAAAAAGGATTATCACAAGAAAAATTAGCTGAAATTATCGGTGTAAGCAGACAAGCTGTAACCAAATGGGAAAGCAATCAATCTATGCCTTCCACAGAAAATATAATTGCTCTATCGTCAATTTTTGAAATATCTTTGGACATTTTAGCAGATGATAAAATTCAAAATTCAAAAAACGATAAAAAAATTTTACATTCTAATCTAACATTACTAGCAATAATCCTTCAGGCTTCTGCATTAAACTTCTGCATACAACCAATTTTAGAAGAAGCATACGGGGTAATTCCGAATTCATATGTTATTTCGTTAAAAATTATACCTCTTGCTATATTTTCTATTTGGATGGCAATGAATCTTAGATATGAAAAGAATCCTAGGCAATATAAGAAAAATTCAAAGATAGAATTTATTTACTGCATATTACAAAGTATTATTGCAGTTTCAGCCATATATAGTAAATTATATTTTGTAGGAACTATTTTCATCCTAATAGCTCTTTCTATTTATATTTTTATAGTAAACCCAAAATACATGAATAGAAAACTAGTAAAATCAAAAAAATAACATAAATATAAAAGACCGACATGTCAAAACGACAATCATCGGTCTTTTTTGTTTAAGGCAATTTTGTATAGTCTAATTGTGAATAATCTGTTACATATTGGTCAGCTATTTCTTTTAAAATATCAGTTTTTTTCTCTGTTGAATCATACATGCCGACAACATAAAATCCTGTGTCTTTTGCTGTTTTCGCTGAGTAAAGTGCATCTTCAAAAACTACAACTTCACTTGGCTGTTTTGCTCCTAAGCGATTCATACAATCAATAAAAATATCTGGCTCCCTTTTCTCTTTTCCGAAAGCTCTACAATGCTGCGTAAACTCAAAATAATTATGTAAATTATATTTATCAAGCACAGGTTCCATTAAATATCTATCTGTTGATGAGCAAATACACATTTTTACCCCTTGAGATTTAAGATTGTCCAAAAGTTGCTTAGCTCCAGGTTTCCACTCAACATCATCCCTATATTTTTCCATGATGTATTTTAAACCCCAGTCATATATATCTTTGGGTGTAATCTTTATTCCATATGTTATATTTAGATACTCACACAGTTTTTCTGACCAGTTAATATCCGTGAAATTATCATACTCACCTTTTGGATCAAGATTATTTGCTATGATAAATTCCTTAGCAAATCCACGCCAATAAGACATCGAATCAACTATTGTTCCGTCAAGGTCAAAAATTGCATATTTCATATTTTCTCTCCTACTCAAATAAATTTTATTCTATCACAATATATAAGCGCTTATCAATAGTAGTAACATAAATATTTTAATGTTTCATCTGTAATTTTTATTCTTTCATCTATTGCCATGTTACATAATATTTATAATTTTACTTTAATTGAACTCCCATATATTTTATATTTATTTCGATATACCATTTACTTTTTAATGTATAAATACAAAAGAATTGTAATTTATAGACTACATAAACATATATTAAACAAGTAAAGAGATGCAACTAAAATATCGCATCTCTTTAATGTATTCTATTAACTATTTAGAAATAATGTTTAACAAGCTGGATGCATCAAGTTGTGCATCCACACCTAGGTAATCAGCAACCGTTGCTCCTATATGTGCAAACGATTTGATTGTTCCTATATTGAATCCTTCTTTTATATTTTTGCCATAAACAATGAGTGGTGTACATTCTCTTGAGTGATCGGTTGATGGTGTTGCAGGGTCACAGCCATGATCCGCCGTAATCATAAGAATATCATCTTCTTTCAAAAGTGGTAAAAGTTCTGAAAGCTGTTTATCAAATTCTGTCGCTGCTTGTGCGTAACCATCAACATTATTTCTATGACCATACACCATATCAAAATCAACAAGGTTTATAAATGCAAGTCCATTGAAGTCTCTCTTAGCAAGGTCAATAGTAACATTCATACCTTCTGTATTGTTTGCTGTTTTTATTTTCTCAGTAATACCGTCACCATCGAAAATATCATAAATTTTACCAACGCCAATTACATCTTTTCCAGCATCTTTAAGATACTGTAAAGCTGTTTTCTTTGGTGCTTTTAATGAATAATCATGACGATTTTTTGTTCTTATAAAGTTGCCTTTTCCTGATCCAACAAATGGACGTGCTATTACACGACCTACTGCATGTTTGCCTGAATCTGTAAGCATATCTCTTGCCATTTGACAATATTTATAAAGTTCTTCAACTGGCACTACATCTTCATGTGCTGCAACTTGAAAAACACTGTCAGCTGATGTATAAACAATTAAGTCACCAGTTTTCATATGTTCTTCACCATAGTCATCTAAGAGCTGTGTTCCAGAATATGGTTTATTACACAGCACTTTTTTTCCTGTCATCTCTTCATATTTTTTTATAATTTCTTCTGGGAAACCATTTGGATAAACCGGGAGAGGATTTTCGCTTTCTACACCAGCTATCTCCCAATGTCCTATAGTTGTATCTTTACCATTGGACGCCTCAATGATTCTAGCAAAACTTGCTTTTGGGTGTTCAGATTTTTCTCCGCATTCAACATCATCTATATTAAAAAATCCAAGTTCACCCATTGTTGGCATACTAAATTTATCACTTTTTGAAATGGATAAAAGTGTGTTACTTCCATCATCTCCAAATTTATCTGCATCAGGAGCATTGCCTATACCAAAGCTATCCAAAACAATTAGAAATACTCTTTTATTGTCATTTTTACTCATAATATATCTCCTTTTTATTTATAACTATTGTAAATATATTCAATAACATTATACCTCTTTTCAGTTATTTTGCATAGTGTATATTTGATGAAAATTTTATTATATTTAATGCACGAAAAGTGCATAATATTTTTATTTTACAACTATTCTCTATTGTACAATATATTTATTAAAGTTATAATATCAATATACAGTAGTTTATATTTTTAAATGATCAATAATATTATATAAATAGGGGGAAATAAAATGAGAAAGACAAAAATTGTTTGTACATTGGGTCCTTCCACTGATGACCCAAATATTATGAAACAGCTTATGAAAGAAGGTATGAACGTTGCTCGTTTTAACTTCTCTCATGCTACACATGAAGAACATCTTGACCGTTTTAAAATGGTTCAAAGATGTCGAACAGAACTTGGCCTGTATGTGGCAACAATGCTTGATACGAAAGGTCCTGAAATTCGAATTGGTAGATTCAAAGACAGCCCTATTTATCTCGAAAAAGGCGATAAATTCACACTTACAACAAAAGAAATTGAAGGTACAAAAGAAATCGTATCTGTTCTTTATAAAGATTTCCCAAAAGATGTTAAAGTCGGTACAAAAGTTCTTTTTGATGATGGCCTTATCGAAATGATTGTTGATGAAGTTGTTGATGAAGAAGTTAAACTTACTGTTATGAATAATGGTAAATTATCCAATAACAAATCAATAAATCTTCCTGGAATCAAACTATCAATGCCTTTTGTCAGCGAAAAAGATAAAAATGACATTATTTTTGGTATAGAAAATGGTTTTGATTACATAGCACTTTCTTTTACCAGATGTAAGGAAGATGTTCTGGAAGTAAGAAAAATTCTTGAAGAACATAACTGTACATCAATAAGGCTTATTGCCAAAATTGAAAATGGCGAAGGCGTTGAAAAAATTGATGAAATTTTAGAAGTTGTCGATGCTGTTATGGTAGCTCGTGGTGATATGGGAGTTGAAATCGACTTTACTGAAATTCCAAGGATACAGAAAAAAATTATACAAAAATGTTTCAATACTGGCAAGCCTGCCATTACAGCAACTCAAATGCTTGATTCTATGATTGAAAAACCTCGCCCTACTAGAGCTGAAGTTACAGATATTGCCACCGCTATATATGACGGTACATCAGCAATCATGCTTTCAGGCGAAACCGCTGCCGGTAAATATCCTGTCGAAGCTTTAAAAACAATGGCTGCAATAGCTCAATCCACTGAAGAAAATATAGATTATAATCAGCTTCTAAGAGAAAGAAACTATGGTCATGACTTATCAGTTACTGACGCTGTTGCGCATTCTGCTTGTTCAATCTCAATGGATATTGGCGCACAAGCAATCGTAACTGTTACTCAAACCGGCTTCACTGCTAGAAACATTTCTAAATATCGTCCTGGCCTTCCTATTCTCGGATGTACAGATACCGAACAAACCTGTCGTCATCTTGCTCTTTCTTGGGGAGTAACTCCAATTCTTATGAGTACCGTAAGGACTACTGATGAACTTATTGATCTTTCTATTGCTGCCGCACTTAGAGAAGAACTTATTAAAGACGGAGATACGGTTGTAGTTACAGCTGGTGTTCCAGTTGGTGTAAGCGGTTCAACAAATATTCTTAAAGTTCAAACAGTGGGTAAAATAAGTTTAGGTCATTTAAAACTTTAATTTTTACAACTATATAAGAAAAAATATATATATAAATAAAAGCGTTCACTTGGATAAAGAGAACGCTTTTATTTATTTTTTTGATGTAAAAGTTTATCACAAAATAATTTATTACAGAATACTATAACTCAACAGGAGGTTTTGACCTATGAGTGAAGATAAAGTTTTTCAAAAAAAAGTTATGGACAGTTCGCCTGCATATCCGGGATACACACTTACTATTGGCTCAAGCGGCAGCAATGTTTCTATTATGCAGTCATACTTAAATGCAATTCAAAGACAGATGTTGCCCGCCCTGAACAGATTGGTTGTAGATGGAATTTTCGGAAATGCAACAAAAAGTACTGTTATGCAGTATCAAGGATTTAGTGGTTTACAGATAGATGGAATCATCGGCTCTAATACATGGAACTCGATTGTATACGACTACAATTCACTACCGAATCCACCTAAAGATGAATATCCAGGATATGTTCTAAAACCTGGTGTGTCCGGTGAACCGGTTTGGAATATGCAGACCAAACTTAATGCTATAACACCTATTTATTCAGGGATAAACAAGCAGGCTGTTGACGGCAAATTTGGAAATAACATGAGTAATGCTACAATTCGTTTTCAAAAGCAGTTTGGGCTTAATCCGGATGGTTACATTGGTCAGCTCACATGGAACAGAATAGTAGAAGTTTATAATAAGTATTTATCAAATAAAAACACACATGTAACACCCGTTTATCCTGGATACATACTAAACACTGGTAGTCGAGGTGATTCTGTAAGATTTGTACAAAGCTATCTAAACTGGATTAATAGCCAAAATGGTCATAATTGGCCAATTCTTACAGTTGATGGTATATATGGAAATAGCACAAAACAAGGAGTAAGCCAATTCCAAGCAGAATATGGATTGAAAATAGACGGTATCACCGGTTCAGACACTTGGACTAAGCTGATAAATCAATTCAATATAAACCTATAAGATAAAAACTCCTTCTTTTATTTAGAAGGAGTTTTTTATTATTATATTTTTTAATTACTTAATTTATTAAAATATAAAATATTCTATTTTTAATCTAAAACTCTTAAAACAGATTTCACTTTAACATTGTTTAACTTTTCATTAAGTGATTTTAGTGTAAGTTTTGAAGTAATAAATACTGTCTCTTCTTCTGCGCATAAAATCTTTATATCTTCAAATATATCTTTTATTTTCTCATAACTTTCGTCTAATGCAACATAAAATCTCATTGGTACTTCTGTATGGTCCACCAAAAGATATTTATTTTCAGTATTCCAACCATGGTAAATAGTTTTGCCTTTATTTAAAACACATTCTACAATATCATTAACAACTGCACTTCCAGTAGGTAAACTACCAGCTCCACGTCCATAAAGTGACATAATTCCTGCATTATCAGTTTCAATCTGTACAGCGTTAAAAACATCATTAGTTGCAGATAAAATACTTTCATTAAACACAACAAAAGGCGAGGTTATAATAAATATTTTACATTTATCTACTCTTCTTGCTATCCCTAAAAGTTTAATACACCCTCCGATTGACTTTAAAATATCAACATCTTCAAGCCTAACTTTTCTTATCCCTTGTGTATAAACATTTTCAGGGTAGATATGATTTTTAAATATAATATCTGCTAAAATGCAAATTTTACGGCAAGTGTCTATTCCGTCAATATCAGCTGATGGGTCTGCTTCAGCATAGCCTAATTCTTGTGCCTGTTTTAACGCTACATCAAATGACATTTTTTCCTCTATCATCCTTGTTAGAATATAGTTTGTTGTGCCATTTAATATACCTGAAATTGAGTTTACATTATTTGCTTTAAGGCAATTACGAACTTCATGAATAATCGGAATAGCTCCACCTACAGCTGCTTCAAAAATAAAGTTTACATTTTTTTCTTCAGCAATTTGCATAAGTTCATAACCGTATTTTGCAACTAACTCTTTATTGCTGGTAACAACACTTTTTTTCTTTTTAAGTGCAGATTTCACATATTCATAAGCTGGTTCAGTATCTCCTATAGCTTCCACCACAATATCGATTTCTTCATCATTTTCTATTATTGAAAAATCTGTAATAAATTTTTCTTTGTAATCTACATCATAATCATGTCTTACAAGAATATATTTAATTTCGATTTTTTCTCCTGTTTCTTTAAATAATTTTTCAGCTTTTGTAGCAATAATGTTCACTACGCCTGTGCCTACAACACCGTGGCCTAAAAGTGCAATTTTTGCCATTTTTTGTCTCCTTCAATTAAATAATCTGATATTTCCTTTTTACAGTCTAACACACTAAATATTAAAATTCAATTAATTATAAGTTTTCCTTATTTCATTCTAAATATCATAGGTTTAAGTGTATTATTAAGACTTGCAAATTTCCATCCATCTTCTTCAAATTTAACAATTATGTTTTCTAATGCTTGAACAGTAGTTTTTTTACCAATGCTGTCGTGCATTATAATTACGCCTCTTTGTTTTCCTTTGCAACCATTTATAACATTATTATAGATTGTATCAGCACTTGCTTTTGATGCGCTATCTCCGCTCTCCACGTTCCAGTCGAAATATGTAAATCCTCTTCTCGTCATTTCCCGAACGATCTCTTTTCTAGTACTTTCATTGTAACTATTAACACTTCCGCCAGGGAAACGAAAAATAGTAGGTGCTTTCCCGGTGTTTTCTAACACAAAATCATAACATTCAGTAAAATCTTTAAGGTATGCATCTACACTTTTATAAATCTCATTATATTTATGACTAGCAGTGTGTACACCTATCATGTGACCTTCACTAGCTGCTCTTTTCATATATGGAATATACTCATCCTTACATTTAACCACAAAAAAAGTTGCTTTTATATTATGCTTTTTTAAAATATCTAGAACTTCTTCAGTTCGTGGACTAGGGCCGTCATCAAATGTGAGATATATTGTTTTTTCCTTCGGCAAACCTGGTTCTTCCGAAGCAGTTTCATTCACCTCGTTTGGATGAGGTGCAAATTCTTTAGAATATGTATCTATATAACCTAATTGATACTCATATTGCCGCATTACTTGCTCATACCGACTATCCATTTTGATGTTTGAACTGCACCATACACATGCCATAAATAAAAGAAAATATATTGAAATTACAGATTTTCTGTTTTTCATATCATCACCTCTTATTAACAATATTCTGTGGGAATACTATTTATGTATTGAAAAGAAATAGAATAAAATGTATAATTAATTAAAAATAAAGTAAATTAGAGGATTTTCATGGAACTTTTAGAAAAAAGAATTTTAAATGATGGTATCGTAAAAGAAGGCAATATTCTCAAAGTAGATAGCTTTTTAAATCATCAAATTGATATTGGGCTTATGAACGAAATTGGCAAAGAACTTAAAAGACTTTTTGCCGATAAACATGTAACAAAAATTCTTACAATAGAAGCATCAGGTATTGCAATAGCTTCAATAGCTGCCCAATATTTCAATGTTCCAGTAGTTTTTGCTAAAAAAGCTAAAAGTCAAAATCTTGATGGTGAACTTTATACTAGTGATGTCAAGTCTTTTACATATGGCAAGCAATACACAATAACTGTATCAAAAAAATTCATCACTGAAGATGATAAATTGCTTATAATAGATGATTTTTTAGCCGTTGGTAACGCAATGAAGGGCCTTATTGATGTTGCTAATCAAGCTGGTGCTAGCGTTGAAGGCATTGCCATTATGATAGAAAAAGGATTCCAAGAAGGTGGAAAATATCTTCGTGATAATGGATTTAACCTTCAAAGTCTAGCAATTGTTGACAGTATGGATAACGGACAAATAATATTTAGAAAACAGTAATTTTAATCAATTTAGTATTAAAATATCATTATTGAAAGGGTTATTTATGAAAGTTTTATTTTTAGGTAACAGTCACACTTTTTTCAATGATATGCCACAAATTTTCAAAAATATCTGTTCTGAAAAAGGTAAGAATGTCGAAGTTGCCATGTTAGCTCATCCTGGAGTTACTTACGGATGGCATTACAAGCAATTTTCTGATTTAAGATTTGCACTTATGTGGGGCGATTTCAACTATATTGTTATGCAACAAGCTGCCCACTCACCTTGCCCATCAAAAGATGAAACTCTAAAGGATGCTGGCAAGATTATCGAACTTGCCAGAAAATTCAATGTAACGCCTATTCAAACAATGCCTTGGGCGGAAAAAAGAAATCCTGAGCACCAATTAAATATGTACGATATTTACAATACTTTAAGTAAGAAATACAACGTTAAATTAACCGTTGCGGGAAATGTTTTTGAAGAAGTTCTCAAAAATTATCCAGAAATTGATATGTATTATGAAGACGGCGAACATGCGTCACCTTATGGATCGTATGTAATCGCAATGGCTGCATATGCTGCTATATTTGGTGAAAGTGTAAAAGGTGTAAAAACCGAAAGCTATTCTAACTATTTGCCGGGATTTGTTCCAATAAACAACAAAGAAGATATTACTTATCACCTTGACAAACATAAAGCTAGTAAGCTTCAAGAGCTAGTTGATAAATTTTCACTAAAAAATTAATAAAAGCTACAGGTATAGCCTGTAGCTTTTTATTTTTACGCCTAATCAATAATGTTCTTTACATATGATTCGCCAGCTTTAGCAATTTTTTTACCTTTACGCTTTGCTTCATTTATAGCTTTATGTGCTTGACGATTTTCATTTACATACATTGTGCCTGCTGTTATAGCTGCTGCACCTACAGCCGCTCCAATCGCCATATTTTTTACTGCTCTCATCATTTTATTTTCCATATAATTTATCCTCCATTTTAGCTTATGTATATTGTGTATCTTTAATCAATACAATATACATATTTTATTTAAACATTAAGTGAAATAATTATGAATAAAATATGAACATTGTTTTCTTTCTAAATTAACTTATTTACATAAAATCAATTATTTTTATTTTATAATGTAATATCATTTAATTAAGATAAAATATTAGAGGTATTGATTATGAAAAAATCGAAATTTAGCATAAGAGATATTACAACAATAGCTCTTATGGCAGCACTTGTTTTCGTTGCGACCAACATCAAAATTGACATTCCAACACCACTTGGAAAAACTATGATTCATTGTGGAAATGTTATATGTGTATTAGCTGGCTTATTGTTTGGTGGACTGTATGGTGGTCTTTCAGCAGGCATAGGAAGTGCTATATTTGACCTTATGGATCCTATATTCGCCCCTGAATTTTGGATTACTTTTATTATGAAATTCATTATGGCTTTTGTTGCAGGTAAAATAGCTAATAGCGGAAAACCCTCACAAAATAAAATCATACTATCAAGTATAGTAGGTATCTTCTTATATAAAATTGTGTATACTGCAAAAGAAATTATACTGCACTATTTTATTCTCAAAAGTCCATGGGAAACAGTTATAGGTGTTATAGTTTCAACAAATTTGATTAGTATAGTTAGTATGTGTTTATCAATAATTGTAACTATATTGCTTTATAATATGGTTGCCCCACCTTTGTATCGTGCCGGCATAATTCATTCATATGCCTCAATCAATAAAAAGTAATAAATACATAATACTATTAAGGATTAGTCGATATCAAAAATATTGATATCGACTTTTATGTTCTTGACTAAAATAATTATGTAATGTATTATGTATTATAGGTTTTTATGCATATTTAGTTATAAATTAGTCGTTTAATTCTAATTTAGTTTAATTCTAATTTAATATAAGAGGTAAAAAATGATTCCAAAAAGAGCTCTGTGTATTCATGATATGTCAACAATAGGTCGTTGCAGTCTAACTGTAATAAGCCCTGTTCTATCAACTATGGGAATTCAAGTTATAGCGCTTCCTACCGCTGTTCTTTCCACACATTTTGGTGGGTTTGGCACTCCTGTAATGCAAGATTTGACTTCCTTTTGTAGTGACACTCTTAACCATTATAAAAAATTAGGTGAGACATTTGACTGTGTTTTCAGCGGTTTTCTTTCTTCTCCAAAACAAATACAAATAGTAAAAGATGCATTTAAGCTATCTAAAAGTGGAATTAAACTTTGTGATCCTGTTATGGCTGACCATGGAAAACTATATTCATCGATTACACCTGAACTAATAGAAGGTTTCAAAGATTTATGTCACCATAGTGATATTATTGTTCCAAATCCTACGGAAGCCCAAATTTTACTTGACAGAGATTACACAAAACTAGTCTTTTCAAAAGAAGAAGCTATAGAAATGGTTAAATCCTTAGGTGAAAAATATAATAATATAATTATTACTGGAACAAAATTTGATGATGAAAGTGTATGTTGTGTAGGATATGATAAAAAAGAAAATGAAGTTTTCTTAATCCCACTTAACTATACACCCGTGTCCTATCCTGGTACAGGTGATATGTTCGGCGCTTGCCTGGCTGCCAATATTCTAGATGGCTGTGACCTTAAATCTGCATGCGAAAATTCTGCAAGATTTATAGAAAAAGTTGTTGAAGAAACCTATAAGACTGGAAGCGATACTAAATATGGTGTGCATATTGAATCTATGCTTAAATACCTTATAAAATAAAAGGACTAATTTTAAATGAAAACTATCAATATTGTGCTATTTCAGCCACAAATACCTCAAAATACAGGTAATATTGCAAGAACTTGCGCTGTAACAGGTGCAAAGCTACATATTGTTGGGCCTATTGGTTTTCAACTAGATGATAAAAAATTAAAGCGTGCAGGGCTTGACTATTGGGACAAGCTTGGTGTAAAATTATATGATAGTACGGATGACTTCTATAAACAAAATTCCGATGGAAAATTTTATTATTTTACCACAAAAGGTCTTAATAGATACACTGATATTGAATACCCGGATAATTGCTTTATCATCTTTGGCAGAGAAGATAAAGGAATAGATGAAGAAATTTTGTTTAAAAATAAAAAATCTTGTGTTAGAATGCCTATGTTACCACACCTTCGCAGTCTTAATTTATCCAACACCGTTGCAATTGCCACTTATGAAATTTTGCGTCAATGGAATTTTGAGGGCTTAGAGGATACTGGTCATCTCACTAAATTTGATTGGGAGTAGTTTATATTGTACAAAATCAGAATAATAACAGATTCAGGGTGTGATATTCCGGTAAAGGAAAAATTGCACAATGTAGACATTTTAGGTTTTTATATAACCGCCAACGGAGTGAGCTACGAAGAAAGAAAAGACATCACAAACAAAGAATATTATAAAATTCTTGAACACTGTGACCAAATTCCAGCCACTGCCCATATAACTATGATGCGTTATGGTGAAAGATATGAATCACTTATGCATCAAGGATATACTGATGTAATTGTAGTTACAATTAACGCTGGTGGATCAGCTACATATGACGCAGCCATTATGGCTAAAGACTTATTCTACAATGAAAATCCTGATTGCAAAATGAATATAACTGTTGTTGATAGCAACACATATTCAATTGCGTATGGATGGCCTATTATGCAGGCAGATAAAATGATTGATGATGGTCGATCACCTAAACAGATTATCGACCACTTGAAATCGGAATTTTCTAGAATTGAAATTCTTGTTTCAGCGTACACATTAAAATTCATTAAAAAATCCGGTCGAATTTCTGCTGCTGCAGCGTTCGCTGGAGAGCTTCTTGGTCTTAAACCTGTTATAACTCTTTCTCACGGAAGTACAAAGCTTGTGGGGAAAGCTCGTGGTGATAAAATGCTTATTCCTACAATAATACAGCAATTTAAGTCAAGAACTAATGATACTAAACATTATATAATTGGATATACTGATGAAGAATATGGTAAAGAACTATATTCCGCCTGTGAGAAGGAATTTGGTGTTCCTCCTATGCTTGCCGTTGAACTTGGTAGTGCAGTAGCTACAAATGCTGGAAACCATAGTGTTGGCATTGTATACTACACAGGTGAATAACAATCGCAGAAGCCTTATAAAGCTTTTCTTCTGTGTGATTCCAAAGCTTTTATACTGAAATTTAAGTGCAGTAAGGGCTTTTTCTTACTGCACTTTTTATTTATTTATTTTATTTTATTGTTATGGAGAATTTTTATGAAAAACACTAAATCTAATGTTATGGTTAAACAGGCTATGATTGCCGCTATGTACACAGTTATTGGTATGGTTCTTGCACCATTTTCCTTCGGATCTGTTCAAGTTAGAGTCAGTGAAGCACTCACACTTTTACCTGTATTCGGTTTTCAAAATATTTGGGGAGTTACAATAGGCTGTTTTCTCACTAACCTTATCGGATTTGCAACAGGTGCTAATATTCTAGGTTGGCTTGATATCATATTCGGTACTGCTGCAACTCTAATTGCTGCAATTCTTTCGTATCTTTTTAGAAATGTTAGATTCAAAGGAATACCTGTTCTTTCTGCCCTTCCTCCTATTATTGTAAATGCTGTCGTTATAGGATATGAACTTTGCGTTATGATAAGCGGTGGTTTTAACCCAGCAGTTTTCTGGGCTCAGGCTCTTTCTGTGGGAGCTGGTCAGTTGATAAGCTGTGCTGTTTTAGGCCTCATTCTTGTAAAAGCAATCGAAAAAAACTCAAAACTTTATGAACTATTGACAAAATAATTCATTATTAAAAACATAAAAGAGTCACATCATAAGATGTGACTCTTTTAATTTATCTTTTTATTATAAAACAAGCTGCTGTTCTTGTTGGCAAATATGTTCTAAAGCCTTTTTGACCATTTTTATCTTTCTTCACTTTATAAACCATATTTTCATCTATTCTATCCCAACCACCAAAACTGCTTCTGTCAGTTGATAAACTAACCCTATATTCGCCATATGATGTGGTTGGAATAAAGTAATTATCGTATGACTTATTTGGATTAAAATTGAATGCAAAAATTATTGTTCCTCTTTTATAAACAATAATTTGTTTTTCTTCATCGATATACAAAGATTTTGGCGTATATCTAAATATATTTTTATCTTTAGCTAATCTTATCATTGAATTGTCGAAGTTTTGCAGATATTCATATTTAAGATTTTTATCATCAGCTAAGTGCCATTGTCTACGACAGTATTTATAACTCCATCCATTACCTTCTCTTGGAAAATCTATCCACTCCGGATGTCCAAATTCATTACCCATAAAATTAAGGTAGCCTTCACCTGCTAAGGACAATGTAATAAGTCTTATCATTTTATGCAATGCAATACCTCGGTCTATAATAAAACTCTCGGTGAATTTTGACATTTTATTATACATTTCGCTATCACACAATCGAAACATAAGTGTTTTATCGCCAACTAGTGCTTGATCGTGGCTTTCTACATAACCTATATACTTTTCCATAGGTCTGCGATTAGTTAGTTCATACCAAATATGTCCCATATTCCAGTTTTCATCACGAACTTCTTTTATCATCTTTATCCACATATCTGGCGCACCCATAGATAACCTATAATCAAATCCTATCCCACCATCCTCGATTGGTATACACATACCAGGCATAGCAGACATATCTTCAGCAATAGTAATTGCTTTAGGATTTACTTGCCTAATAAGTTCATTAGCAAGTTGTAAATAAGTAACCGCCTCAGTGTCAGTGTTCAAAGAAAAATATTTATTATAGTCTGTAAATGCTGTTCCAATACCATGGTCATGATAAATCATAGATGTAACTCCATCAAAACGAAAACCATCAAAATGATATTCTTCCAACCAATATTTTAGATTAGAAAGCAAAAAATGTATTACTTCATTCTTGCCATAATTAAAAAGCTTAGTATCCCACTCAGAATGGCTTCCTCTTTGGCCTTTATGAAAAAATTGGTAATCTGTACCATCAAATTCATTTATGCCTTCTGACGTATTTTTGACGGCATGAGAGTGCACTAAATCCAACAAAACACTAATTCCCATTTGGTGTGCCGTATCTATTAGACTTTTAAGTTCGTTTACCCTTCCATAACGTGAAGATGCAGCATAAAAATTTGAAACTTGATATCCAAATGACCCATAATAAGGATGTTCCATTATTGCCATAATCTGAATTGTATTATATCCTAGTTCTTTTATTCGTGGTAAAATTTTATCTCTAAATTCTATATAACTTCCAACTTTTTCCTCTTCCTGAGCCATACCTATATGACACTCATAGATAAAAAGTTGTTTCGATGGGTTAAACTTATTTTTATTCCACTTATATTCTGGTTCATCAATAATTTCGCATGACCATTCATATGTTTTTTTATCTTGAACTACTCTATTAGCAAAAAGTGGTATTCTTTCTAACAGTTTTCCATCCTTTTCTACAACAGTTTTAACCTTACAGCCATTATAAAGGCTGTTTTCTCCGCAAAGTAGTATTTCGTAAACTCCTCTACCGATATTTTTCATAGGCAGACTTGTCTTATTCCACCCATTCATATCTCCCATTATATAAACAGCATCTGCTCCCGGAGCCCATTCCCTATAATACCAACCATTTTTAGTCTTATGAAACCCATAGTAATGATGAGCATTAGCAAAATCACTTAGAGTTTCATTACTTTTTAAAAGCTGTTTCTTCTTCGTTTTATAATTTTCCATGCGTAAATTTATATCAGCTTCATAAGGTTTTAGATACTTGTCATATTCAATAATTTTATAGTTCATAATATCCCTCTTTTCGGATTTCTACATACTACCACCTTGATTTATTTTAATATAATTAAATTTATAAGTCAATTAAGGCAAATAAAAAAATCCTGACGATATTATATCGCCAGGACTTTTTATTTATTAGTGTTTTTTAGCTTGATTTAGTTATTTCATAATTTGCAATAACGACATCAACTGCAAAATCAATATATATAATCAAATTTCAATAATAAAAAATATGCATAATAACATTTACCAATACTAAAAATTGACGCTAATATATTTTACATCTTTTTATTTAATTTCAACTATAAAATATAATATGACAACAGTATTATATTATTTTTTTTCAATCAAATCAATATAAAGTTCATCAAGCTGTTTTTGTTCCACTACATCTGGACAGCCTGTCATAAGTTCACTTGCATTTTGTACTTTAGGGAATGCAATAACATCTCTAATAGATTCTTTCTTGCCCATAAGCATACAAAGCCTATCAAAGCCATAGGCCATACCACCATGTGGTGGTGCTCCATATTTATAAGCTTCAATAAGGAAACCAAAGCTATCCTGCATTCTTTCTTCAGTAAATCCAAGAGTTTTAAACATTTTCTGCTGAAGTTCTGGGTTTGATATACGAATAGAACCTCCGCCAAGTTCAACTCCATTAAGAACCATATCGTATGCTTTTGCACGGCATGAACCTGGATCAGATTCGATTTTATCAATATCTTCTTCTTTTGGCATAGTAAATGGATGATGAACAGCTACATAACGTTTTTCTTCCTTGTCATACTCAAACAATGGGAAGTCTGTTACCCATAGGAAATTAAACTTATTCGGATCATAAAGTTCGAATTTTTTTGCCACAGCCAAGCGAAGTGCTCCCAGAGATGCAAAAACAACATCGTTATCTTCACTTGCAACAACCATGATCACATCACCTGTTATTGCTCCAGTTTTTTCTCTAATTGCTTTAATTTCTTCTTCTGTAAGGAATTTTTCAAAACTTGAGGTAATATTTTCAGCTGTCATTCTTGTATATGCAAGACCTTTTGCACCGTAAGTTTTTACGACATCTGTCATTTTGTCAATTTCTTTTCTTGTGAGCTTATCGGCAAGGCCTTTTGCAACTATACATCTTACACTGCCACCAGCTGAAATTGCATTTTTAAATACAACAAATTCTGTATTTTTTACGCATTCTGTAATGTCACAAAGTTTCATTTCAAAACGAGTATCAGGTTTATCAACACCATAGTTTTCCATAGCATCTTTATATGTCATTCTCATAAATGGTGTTTGGACATCAACATCAAGAACTTCCTTAAATGCACGTTTGATAAATCCTTCATTTATTGTTTGAATATCAATTTCATCCACATAAGCCATTTCAATATCTATCTGCGTAAATTCTGGCTGACGATCTGCACGAAGATCTTCATCACGGAAGCAACGAGCAATCTGCATATATCTATCATATCCTGAAAGCATCAACAGCTGTTTATAAAGCTGTGGACTCTGTGGAAGTGCGAAAAATCTATTAGGTTGAACACGAGAAGGAACAATATAATCTCTTGCTCCTTCTGGAGTTGATTTAACCAAAATTGGTGTTTCAATTTCAACAAAATCGTTTTCATCAAAATAGTCTCTTGCAATTTTCGCAAGACGATGACGCACTATAAGACCTTCGTGTGCTGTGGATCTTCTCAAATCAAGATAACGATATTTAAGACGAAGATCATCTTTAACATTTATGTCATCTTTAATTTCAAAAGGAGTTGTTTCAGCTTTTGAAAGTACTTTTAATTCATTTACTTTAACTTCAATTTTACCTGTTGGAATATTGTCATTAGGACTTTCTCTCAAAGCTACAACACCTTTCGCCATAATTACATATTCTGTACGAAGTGTTTTAGCTTTTTCAAATGTTTCAGCAGAACATTCGTCATTGAAGTTTATTTGAATGATTCCTTTTGTATCTCTTACATCGCAGAAAATCACAGCACCAAGATCTCTACTCTTAGCTATATATCCTGCTACTACAACTTCTTGACCAACCATTTCAGTTGTGAGGGCTGTAGAATAATGAGTTCTACGCATTGTGCCCATTGTATCCATATTTATTACCTCTTATATTTTATTTTAACTGTTCACTTATAGATTTTGTAAAGTCTAGTGTAACCTGTTCTTTAGTTTCCATATTTTTGGCAACCGCTGATTTATTAGATATTTCATCATCACCAATTACAACGGTATATCTTGCTTTGATTTTATCAGCATATTTCATTTGTGCTTTAAGGCTACGGGCCATAATGTCACTTTGCGCTCTCATACCTTCATCTCTTGCTTTTTGAGCCATAGTAAATGCAAAAACTTTTGCATCTTCACCGATATTTGCAAAGAAAATATCCGGTCTAGTATCTTCGCCTAAGCTAATTCCTTCTGCTTCAAGCGTAAGCAACAATCTTTCCATTCCCATACCAAAACCAACTGCTGGCGTATGATTTCCACCAAGTTCTTCAAACAATCCATCATAACGACCCCCACCACAAACTGTTCCTTGTGCACCTATGCCATCATAAACAAACTCAAAAACTGTCTTTGTATAATAATCAAGACCTCTAACAATTTTTGTATTAATTGTGTAGTCAATTTTCATTGCATCTAATGTCTTTTTAAGCCCTTCAAAATGTTCTTTACATTCATCACAAAGATTATTCAGACCTATTGGTGCATTTTCAGCAATTCTGGAACATTTTTCTTCTTTACAATCAAGAATTCTCAAAGGGTTTCTTTCAAGTCTTGACTTGCAATCTTGGCAAAGTTCATCAATATGTTCAGCAAAATAAGCTTTAAGTTTCTCATGGTAAGCTGGACGACAATTAGGGCATCCAATTGAATTTATATTAAGTTTTACATTTTGTAGTCCTAAATCTTTAAGTATCTTTGCCGCTGTTGCAATAACTTCAGCATCTGCTGTATAGTCTTGAGCACCAAAAAGTTCAATACCTAATTGATGAAATTCACGCAAACGACCTGCTTGTGGTTTCTCATATCTAAAACAGCTAAGAATATAGTATGCCTTAAGTGGCAAACCTTCATTCAATGTGCCATTTTCAAGAACAGAGCGAACTGTTGGTGAAGTTCCTTCAGGACGAAGTGTTATGCTTCTTTTTCCTTTATCTTCGAAAGTGTACATTTCTTTATTAACGATGTCTGTTGTATCACCCACACCGCGAAGAAATAATTCTGTATGTTCAAATGTAGGTGTTCTGATTTCTTTAAAACCATACTGATCTACAATTTTTCTTAATTTTTCTTCTAACAGAAGCCACTTGTAGCTTTCACTTACAGCTACATCTTGTGTGCCACGAGGACCTGTTATTTTCTGTGCCATAGCTTTTCCCCTCTCTTTTGTAAAATCAATTTTTTATCAAAAAAACAATTTTATCTTCTAATTATAGTACCACAAAAAGCACATGACAGTCAACATTTAACATATTTTATTGCAGCGTTTATGAAACAAAAATGCCCTGCTGGGCATCTTTAGCAGGACATTTTTTATCATATTTGATTATCGATTATTGATTGGATTTACAATGTTTCTCCAATCTAGGTCTCCTCTTTCAAGGCCGTGAATAAGAACTTCAGCAGTCGCAATGTTTGTTGCTACTGGAATATTATTTTCATCACAAAGTCTAAGCAAGTTTTTATCATTTGGTTCGCCTGCCTTAGCTGTGATTGGGTCACGGAAGAAGAGGAGCATATCTATTTCGTTATACTGAAGTCTTGCAGCTATCTGTTGGTCTCCACCCTGTGAACCACTATAAAAACGATGTACTTTAAGACCTGTAGCCTCTGCTACCATTTTACCTGTAACACCAGTGGCTAGCAAATTATGCTTTGCAAGAATACCACTATAAGCGATGCAAAACTGCACCATAAGTTCTTTCTTTTTATCATGTGCAATAAGTGCAATATTCATTATGTTCCTCCATTATATAATAATTTGTATATCTTTACCTCTAATTCTTTGAGAAATTGCAGTAAAAATCTGTTTTTCTTGACTTCCAACTGTCAATTGCTCACCATTTATGGCGTTGACTGCAATCTGTCTCGACATTGGTATTACTCCTAAAAGTCTGGCACAAACTTCATCAATAACCTCATCAAGGTCATTAAATCCCGAATATCTAAAGGTTTGTTGTGAAAACTTGTTTATAACAAGTCTTATATCTTTGATACCTGCATTATAAAGCTCATCAGAAACTAATCGTCCATCTCTAACACTTATAATATCAGGTGTAACAACTATTATGCCAATAACGCTCACCTTACTTGTTGCATAAAAAGCATTTCCAAGTCCTGCAGCAGTATCAACAATAATATAATCAAAATCATCATAAAGGCTATCAATAACTTTTTTAAAATTAGAAAAATCAGTATCATAGCTTTTATATGGTGCAGAAATTATACGCAAGTTTTCTGTATATGGGCTGAACGACATAGCTTTATTGGCATCACATCTGCCCATGAGTACATCAGCTATGTCGTAAACAGCTTCTTGCTGTATTCCTGCTATAACATCTATACTTCTTAACCCTGCATCAAGTTCTATAAGCAATGTTCTTTTATTTGCTTGGGCTAATTCTGTGGAAAGAAATGTAGCAAACGTGCTTTTACCTGTGCCACCCTTGCCCGAAGCTATCATAATAACCGTTGCCATATTGCCTCCAAATAGATAAATAATTGAGTAACAATATGATTTCGACAATACTCTGTTACAAAGTTTATTATATCACAAAATAAGCCTACATACAATATTTTTAAACCGTTTTAGTGTATTTTTATAACCATAATAAATTTATTATGCTATTGTTATTGTTATTGTTCTTGTACTTGTTCTTGTTCTTGTTCGGCAGTTTGCTCAATTCCATAATATGCTTTAAATATATTTCTTACACCATAAGCCAAATTATAACCATTACCACCTTTTTCTGCTATTATAGCTATAGCTATCTCTGGATTTCCCACTGGACCATAAGCCATAATTGTAGAATTATATAAATCACCAGGCACCTGTGCAGTACCAGTTTTAGTGGCTACTTGAAATGGCAAATCTGCGAGATACATAGATGCATTTCCTTCTGAAGATGCCATAACCATACCTTTTTCGACAACATCAAAGGCATTATTTGTGTTTTCAGTTTTTGACAAAACTGTAATAGGTGTTTCATATACAATCTCAGAGCCATCATAACTAACTATACTATCAACAATATGTGTAGCATATCTTACACCACGATTAGCAATTGTTGATGCATATGTAGCCAGTTGTATAGGTGTGATTGCTGTGTCAAGCTGACCAATAGCTGACTGAATAACATTACCTTCCTGCCATATACCCCCTAGTTGTTGTGTGTATTCAGGGCAGGAAAGCCTTCCTATTTTTTCATTTGTTTCTATTCCTGTAAGAACACCAAGTCCCATATTGTGAGCCGAATCATTTATTGCCTCAATTCCAAGTTTCCTACTCAAATCATAAAAGAAACAGTTGCAACTAACTTTAAGAGCATCCTTTACATTTATAACCCCATGGGCTTTACCACCTGCACAACCAGGTCGTTTTCCGCCCCATTGTGCCTCTGTATAGTAATCATAGACACCACTACATTTATAGGTATAATTTTCATCAATGATGCCTGCTTGCAACGCTGCTGCTGCTACATTTGGTTTAAATACTGAACCAGGTCTATACTGACCCTGTAATGCACGATTAAAAAGTGGTGTGTTGGGATTATTAGCATATTCGTCATATTTTTCTGAATATTGGTTAAGGTCATATGTTGGATAGTTACTGATTGCGATTATACCACCTGTTTTTACATTGATTACTACCATCGTTGCTGCAGTACATTCTTTACCCCAGCCCCGCCGTCTTGACTGTAACATTTTAACTTGATCTTCCAAAATTGCATTTGCTTTTTTCTGGAACTCTGCATCTATTGTCAGTTTTACATTATTACCAGGCTGTGGGGCTTTTATTGTATCCATATCAGTGATTTCGCCGTAAATATTTTTTTCTATTTGAACAATACCATCAGTCCCCTTCAAATAACTTTCATAAGATTTTTCAAGTCCTGATTTCCCTAATATATCATTCAGTCCATAGCCTTGATTTTTAAGTTGCTCATATTCTTCTGCATATATCGGCCCAACAGTACCTAATAAATGAGGCAATATTGTTCCATCAGAATAATCCCTTTTGCTATCTGAAGTAACTTCTATACCCGTTAAATCACGAGATCTTTCCTTAAAAATAGTAGCGGTTTCTATGTTTACATCTTTAGCTATATCAAATGGATATGAAGCTGAATACCCTTCTCTCTCCATTGTATAACGGATGCCTGCCATCAATCTTTGATAATCATTTGGAATATTTTCCAACGAATATCTTTCTACAAGTTTAGTCATTATATCGTCTTCTGTAGCATAAATAGCCACTTTTGCTACATCAGTTCGTAAGCGATTTATTTCAGCTTCTTTATCTTCAAAAAATTTATATGGCTTTGTTCTTGATATAGGTAAGATATCATTTAGCTCTTCACCTTTTTCTTCAAGAATTTTTATAGCCTGTAACAATCTTTCATTAAGCATACCATTTGGCATATATGCCTTATTTACAGTGATGTCAAAAACAACTTCTCCGCCCGATAAAGGTATACCATTTATATCAGTTATATCACCTCTAGCTGCTGTTACCGGCTGATTTATTCTTGTCTTAGAATTTGACTTAGAATAATATTTCTCTCCATCTATAATTTGAAATTTAACCAATCTCATAGTAAATACAAATAATATAGCTACAACAGCTAAAATAAGTATATTTAATCTTTCTTCTAGAACTTTTTTCACTTCTACCTCGCATCAAAGCGCATAAAGCGTATATTGATAAAATCTATAAATTTATAAAATATATTTGTAAACGCTGCACTATACGCACTTAACAGTATAACATTTTTTACGTAAAACCAAAGTTTACCAGAAAAACCTGTCATCATATATGAAAAAAAGAAATCAACAGTTAGCATTATTACCATAGCGGCAAAGGTGAAAAAATAATAATTTTGCTTTTCTTGACGAAAAAAATACTTCACAGCAATTATACCTGCAAAACACGCCATCATTAGTGCCAATGTGAATGTTCCAACTACTCTGCCAGATGAAAGGTCTGTTAAAAATCCGCCTATAAGATAAACTATTCCCGCCTGTAAGCTTTCATCAAGCATAGAGATTGTTATGCAAAAAGGGATAATAAAGACGGGTTTTATTCCAAAAATCTGCAAAAAGCCAGGTATTGACTGCAAAATATATAATACAAAAACACTTATTGAAAATATTCCATATTTTGCAATTTGCTTTAATATAATAGTTCTTCTATCCATAGTTTTTCCTTAATTAAAATTTGTTATAACAAATACAAATTTTACATTCATTATGTCTGCTGCAGGTTTTACTTTAGCTGTCATTGAGTTACCAGATTCATCTATTGTAACAGTTTCCACTGTGCCTATAATCAAATCTTTAGGAAAAACTGTACCATACCCTGAACTGCTTACAATATCACCTTCTTTTGCAGTAGTTTCTTTAGGTAAATAATCTACTACACAAGCTCCATTTTCCGCCAAGTTGTAATTTCCTGATGCTACACCTATATCTCTATCTCTTCCAACAAAACATCCTATACTTACAGCTGGACTTAAAATTGTAGCCACCTTTGAAAAGTTTGGTCCTGTTTCCAAAATAACACCAACAACCCCATCTGATGTCATAACTACATCATTTACTTCAATCCCGTGATTATCTCCTTTATCGATAGTGAAAGAATAAAACTTATCCATTCCATCACGACCTATTACACTTGCATCCACAGTTTCGTAATTGAAAACATCTTCCGATACATTTAAAAGTTTTTTGTACTCATTATTCTCTTGTGCAAGTTGGTCATACAAAATTTGCTTTGATCTTAGTTTTGACAATTCTTTCTTTAATTGTTCATTTTCTTCTATAATATTATTTATATTTATTTTTTTGTCCATCCATAAATCAAATTTATTTGAAACAGATGCCGCCACTTTTTGAAAAGGAACAGCCATTGCACCTAGTAAATTTTGTGGTGCTGTTGTAAGTTTTCCGCTTGATGCTGCATAAGTCATAATTCCTATAACCAGCAAAAAAACTCCAATGACAATCCTTTTTATCTTAGACTGTGAGTTCACAATATTACTCCTTTAACAGTTTTAAAACTTTTATATAACAAATTTGCAAGCCCATAAAAACGAGCTTGCAAAATATATCATAAACTAAATAGTTCTGTTGTTTTCCTGAAGCACGTCTTTGAGAGTGTCCATATGGTCGAGTACATAACCTGTCCCATTTGCTACGCAATCAAGTGGATTTTCTGCCACATGAACATCGATTCCTGTTTCGGCACAGATAAGTCGATCAAGTCCACGCAATAATGCACCACCACCTGTAAGTGTTATACCTCTATCGATAATATCTGCTGCAAGTTCCGGTGGAGTCCTTTCCAATGTTTCTTTAACAGCTTCAATGATTTTTTCAAGGCTTTCACGAAGGGCATCTCTTACATCTTCTGATGAAATAATAGCATTTTTTGGCAAGCCATTTATAAGATTACGACCTTTAACTTCAAGTGTAAGGTCTTCATCAAGCTTATATGCTGTACCAACTTCAATTTTAATTCTTTCCGCTGAACGTTCACCAATAAGTAGGTTAAATTTTCTTTTAATATAGTTGATGATAGCCTGGTCGAACTCGTCACCACCAGTTCTTACACTGCGTGAAGCAACAATGCCATTAAGTGAAATAACAGCAACTTCGCTTGTACCGCCACCAATATCAACAACCATACTACCAGCAGGTTCCTGAACTGGAAGTCCAGCACCGATAGCTGCAGCCATTGGTTCTTCAATAATCATAACATTACCAGCACCAGCGCTCATACTTGCCTCTCTTACAGCTCTTCTTTCAACTTCTGTAACGCCTGATGGAATACAGATAACTACTGTTGGCTTAAAAAGTAATGATGGACCACAAGCTTTTTTTATAAATATTTTAAGCATAGCTGCTGTAACATCGAAGTCTGCAATAACGCCATCTTTAAGAGGTCTTACTACCATGATTGAACCAGGTGTCTTACCAATAACATCTTTTGCCTCATTACCAACAAATTTTACTGTATCATTTTTTGTATCAACAGCAACCACGCTAGGTTCACGCATGATTACGCCTTTACCTTTCATAAATACTAATGTGTTTGCTGTACCCAGGTCAATGCCTATGCTTTTGTTCACTCCGAACATACTAACTTTTTCTCCTATCATACATATTATCAGTCTCAATTTATCAAAATTATTTATATATAATTATAGATTAAATAACTTATTTGATACTAAATAATTTT
>JAHHTS010000059.1 GCA_020024475.1 Oscillospiraceae bacterium | reverse complement strand
GATTATATATATTGTATAAAATATTGATTTAGAGTTTATTTTTCCCTTTTAACGCAAAAAACTCGCTATATAGCGAGTTTTTTGCAAGAGAAAAAGTATATGAGGAAATGCAAGAAACCAACGCCAGCCTATGCGTCTGTTTCTTTAAATATATTATATCTTCGACATTATAAAAAAAATGTCAAAAAAAGAAGTAAGTTTTATGAAAATTTTTTATTATCGAACTTTTATATACATTGTCTCTAAAATAAAAATTATTTTGTTTATTTTATGCAATTTGCGAAATTAAAGTGAAACATCTTGAAAACTTTTATTAAAGTTGCTATAATATCATCAAGATAATTGATAAATAGTTATCAGTCCTTATAAAGGAGGCATCTATATGAAAATTACAACTATAGGCAGAAAAGTTTCGCTAAAGGACAATTTTTTACAGAAAGTCGATGAAAAACTAGAAAAACTGGACAAGTTCTTCTCTGATAATGCCACCGCAACAGTCACTGTAACTGTTGAAAAAAAATGGCAGACAGTAGAAATTGCTATTCAAGATAAAAAATTACGATTTCGCAGCGAAAAGAGCGCAGACAGTATGGAGTTAGCTCTTGATGATGCCATTGATAATCTTGAAACACAGATTATTAAAAATAAAGAAAAAATACACAGAAAATTTAATGGTTACGCTTATTTTGACGACCTTCCAGGTGTGTATGACGATGTGGAAGATTATGAGGTGGTACGCAAGAAAGTTTTTGCTCTTGAACCACAATCAGTTGATGATGCTATTCTTGAAATGAACATGCTTGGGCACACATTTTTTATGTTCAAAGATATCGTAACTGAAGAAATAAATGTTGTTTATAAACGAAAAGATGGCAAATATGGATTACTTTTGCCAGATTAACTAGCTATTATCTCCTCTCTCTATAACAATCCAAAAGGCAAGGCTTTATATAAGCCTTGCCTTTTGTTTTACTATATATTATTTGTTATTTTTCTCAAATTATATACTATTAGTAATATTTTATAATTTAACCTTTAAGACATTTTATAATAAAAAATATAAATTTAATTTTATTCTATTTATCATCTTCTGTTGTTTTCTCAATAATAAATCTTGGTCTTGCTTTAGTTTCAGAATAAATTTTACCAATATATTCTCCTATGATGCCCAAGCAAAGTAGCTGAATACCACCAATAAAGCACATAACAGCTATCATACTTGTCCAACCCAACACTGTATTTCCAAACATTTTAGCGAACAATGCATATATCATAATCAAAAAACTTAACATACTCATAACAATACCAATTCCAGTAATGTATCTAAGTGGTTTTACCGATAGACTTGTTATTCCGTTAAGTGCTAAGTTGAGCATTTTTGAAAATGGATAATGGCTTTCTCCGGCAATTCTCTCACTTCTTTCATAATAAACTGCAGTTGATTTATATCCAACCATTGGTACTGTACCACGAAGAAAAAGATTTACTTCTTTAAACTGAGCTAATCCCTCTAGAGCCTCTTTACTCATGAGTCGATAATCTGCGTGGTTGAAAACCGTTTCCGCACCCATAATATGCATAAATTTATAAAAGCCTTCAGCGGTAAAGCGTTTAAAAAATGTGTCTGTATCTCTTTTACTTCTAACACCGTAAACTACATGACAGCCATCATGATAATTTTTCATGAATTCATCCATAGCATTTATATCATCTTGTCCATCACAATCAATAGATATAGTTACATCACAACGATCTTTAGCCCACATGAGTCCCGCTAAAAGTGCATTTTGATGTCCGCGATTTCTTGTGAGTGTAAGTCCAATAATTTTTTCATTTTTCTTAGCCAAATCTTGAATAACTTGCCATGTTGAATCTTTTGAACCATCATTAACAAACAATACTCTAGAATCTTCGCTACAAAGTCCTTGTTCAATAAGACTATTTATTTTGTCTAGAAACATTGGGGCTGTTATTGGCAAAACTTCTTCTTCATTGTAACAAGGTATTACAATGTATAATGATTTATCCATATTTTCCTCCGAAAATTTTAGTAAATTTTATATATTTTTACAGTTCCTTTATTAAATACTGTTTCAAATTCCTCTATGGTATCAGTTTTTCCTTCAAACTGAGAAGAATAAACTACATACCTAATTCTATTTTCTTTGCATATACTTGTCACTTGTTGTTTATCGGATAGCGGTTGATCATATATAGCAAAAATTCGTCCCACATTTTCAAGTCTAGGCTCAACAACATTCCAAGGTATACCCATATTTGAAACCGTATATTTAAAACCTTCCATATATGACTGTTTACCTGAAAAACAAGTGTAGACATTTGAAAGCCCTTCACCGGCACCTGTATGAGTTCGATTCGTTATAAATAATTCATCGCTTTTCATATTTTCTCTTAAATATTCACCAGCAAGTTCATCTTCTGATTTCATAATAAATTTATACTCAGGTTTTTGCAGTATATCTGTATGAAATCCAAACTGTCTTAAACCGCTACCTCCAAAATTTATGTAGAACACAACTGTTGTAAAGCAACTTAATACTATAAGCATATAATTAATTATATATTTTGGTTCTAATTTTGTAAAATCAAAATATTCAATCGCTAGCAAGTTTAAGTAAAATATTGCTACATATACAAAATAAACTTGGCTATACGCTTCATGCCATGTCACAAAAAAAGCAAGTATGCCACCTGCTATTGACCGATAAAACCAAAGTCTATCAAAACTTAACCTAAATATTCGGAATATATCTTTTATTGCTCTTGGCATAACTGTAAAAAATTGAAAAGGTGCAATACAAAAAGTCTGCAAAATAATAAATGTAGGAATTGCAATTTTATATAGTATAGGGTTAGTAAGTGAAAAAAGAGTTAAATAATTTTTGAAATATCCAAGTTCTAATGTTTTAACTAAGCTAAAATCAGTAGATTTACTTGTACCACTAGAGAGAAAATTAAAATAAATAAACGAAAAAATTGAAACAATAAAAAAAGTTAATATTGTTATATTTTTCTTTTCGTTTTTAGTAAATAAATTAAAAATTACTGCAAAAAACATGGCAATAGATATTATTGCCGCCATAGGTGATTTAGAAAAAACTAACAACAAAAAGGTTATTATTATTAAAATCCAATAAATAATACTTTGAATATGCCTTTTATTAAAATTAACTATAAGCATCGAAAATACTGCCATAAAAGCAAATCCCGTGCATTGACTGTTAGTATTTCCTAAAACTGCCTGAAGCATACTATTTCCAAATACACTAGTGCCTGTAAAAAACACTTTCCACAAACTTAAACAAGATAATGCAAAAAATGATATTACAAACAAATTTATTTTATGCTCATTTTTATCATAGTATATGTAAGCGAAATCTTTAACAGCGGTTATAAAAAATGCCATAATAAAAATTTGCATATAAAAGCCAAGAATATTATAGCAACTTATGCCACTTACACAGCTAAGCCCTGCTGAAATAAGCTCAGTTAAATAATGATATTTTAAAGTAACTCCACTAAACCTGATATCCATTGGAGGAAATCCATTCAAAAGACTTTGTGAGTTTCCAACAGTCCACATAAAGTCTTGAGAAAGTATAACTTCCCCTACTTTTGTCGGGTGCGCGTGTTTAGCCACACATAAAAAAGTATACATGAAAATAGAAAATGAATATATCAAAATCATTAAAATATTTTTATTTTTATGTAAATTTTCGAATATATACTTAGGCTTTATTTTATATAAATATATTCCAGTAAATATGAGTGGAACTATTTTCAAAATCCACCAAAATTTTAAATATGAGCTTATGCAAAATAAAATTGCAAAAAAAGCTATTCCTATAACGAATGGAATACTGTAATATTTATATTGGTTCTCAAATGATGATTGAATTTTGAGTTTGTCGTAAAAAAATAGTCCTGGTAAAACTATATAAGCACAACTACTAGTAACAAATAAAAAGACTTCAAGAACATTTCCTCCTGAAATCTCAACACCTACACAATAAACCGACAACATAATTACTGTCAACATTACTTTAAGGGTATTAAATTTTTTATATAGTCTATTTACCATAATTTCTACTCTTTTACATATATTATATATAAGTATATCATATATTCATTATTATTGTAAACTGATTTTGCCAGTGATATAATAAACTAAATATAAATTTAGAGGTAATGAAGTATGAATCTAGCTACCCAACTTTTAATTATATGCCCTGCAGTTTTTTTTGCTGGATTTGTAGATGCTATTGCAGGTGGAGGCGGTCTAATATCACTTCCTGCATATATAATTACAGGACTACCTATGCATAACATACTTGCCACTTCAAAAGTTATGTCAACCGTTGGCACTGGAACATCAACAATTAAATATATAAAAAGTGGTAAAGTACACTGGAAAACTGCAATCACTAGTGCTGTCTTCAGCTTCATTGGAAGTTGGGCTGGCAGTCAATTTGCACTTATGATCGACCAAACATTTCTAAAAAGATGCTTTACGATAATCCTTCCATTTATATCAATTTTTGTTTTATTTAATAAAAAATATGACCATAGTGTTCAAAAACTATACGGTGCAAAAATGTATATTGCATCTTCTCTAATAGGATTTATTATAGGTATTTATGATGGACTAATTGGACCTGGGGCAGGAACTTTCATGATATTGGGATTCACAATAATAATTGGTTTTGATTATATGACCGCTGGTGGAAATGCTAAAATCGTAAACTTATCATCAAATCTAGCCGCCGCTGTAAATTTTATTATCTCTGGTAAAGTATTGTGGATTATTGCAATACCAGCAGCCATATTCAATATTTTAGGAAATTATTTAGGAAGTATATACGCAATAAAAAACGGAAATAAAGCAATAAAAAAAATCCTTATTTTTGTACTAATAGGTATATTTATAAAACTGATTTCTGATGTTATTTAACTCTATTAGATAAATTTTCAACAATTTTATATTTTTTTGTTGAAAAAAATATTTTTCTTATTCTATATGTATTTTTTTCTATGTATTCACACTATTTTCATTGTATTGGTGTATTTTTAATGTTAGTATAACATTAATAAATGTGACTTAAGTCACATACGGCTGTATAATATTATATTATACTTTTACTTATATGTTAAACACTCGGAGGTAATTATTATGAAATTAGTTAGAGGTCTGGCAATGCCAAATTTTGCTTATCTTAATCCTTATAAAGAAGGTGAGATGCAGTTTTCAGAATTTGCCAAAGGAAAGAAAACATATGTAGTTTTCCTTCGCTACTTTGGTTGCACAGTTTGCAGACTTGACTTGCATATTTACGCACAGAGAATTAAAGAATTTACAGAAAAAAACGCACAGCTCATGGTAGTTTTGCAGTCTGACCCTACTGTTGTAGCAGAGGAAGCTCCGGAAGGAACTTTTCCATTTGAAATTGCTTGCGATCCTACACAGGCTGTTTACAAAGAATTTGAAATTGAACCAGCAAAAAATAAACTTGCTCTTGTGGGTAGCGGTATATTTAAAGCCTTGAAAAAAAAGAAAGCTGCAAAGAGCTTCGGATTTGAACATGGCAAATTTGAAGGTAATGAAGAGCAGCTTCCTGCAGTTGTATTAGTTGACGAAAATGGAAATATCACATACAGTCACTATGCAAAAAATATTGCTGATATGCCAAGCGTGGATGATATGCTTGCTAAATTATAATATTTAAAATTAAAGGAGATTTTGACTATGGCTAAATTGGTTAAAGGTGACAAAATGCCTGACTTCAAAGTAGACACTGTTTTGGGCACTGAAGTTGTAAAAGATATTACTTTTAAACAAATAGTTGATGGAAAACCAACATTTTTCTGGTTTCAGCGTTATATCGGATGTCCACCATGCCGTCTTGATGTTCATCTTCTCACACAAGCTTATCCTAAATTTGTGGAAAAGGGTTGTAACATTGTTGTTGTTATGCAGTCAAAACCGGAAATTGTTCTTCGTGATATGAATGGTCAAACACTTCCGTATCATCTTGTTTGTGACCCTACAGAAACTCTTTATAAAACTCTTGAAATTGGTTCATGGGATCCTGAAAATCGTGGTGAAATGAACGAAAAAGAACAAGAAAGAATGAACATGAAACGAGAAATCATGGCAAAAGAAGGATATGTTCATGGCGATTACGAAGGCAACGAACAGCAACTTCCTGCTTTCTTCGCTGTTTCTCCTGATATGACAGTTACAGAGGCTCATTATGCAAGAAACCTAGGAGATATGCCTTTGGCTGATGAAGTTCTTACTAAATTATAATATAAATTTTATTCTCTTTGAGAATATTTATTTATAAATTTGGCTGTAATAAAGCAGCCAGCCACCAAAATCAAATGATGGCAATACTAAATAATTTTTATTATTTTACATATGGAGGTAAAAAATAATGGCAAAATTAGTTAAAGGGGATAAATTCCCAAATTTCACAGTAGACACAGCTTTTGAAAACGGTCTTACAATCGAAAAAATTGTAGATGGCAAACCTACAATGTTTGTTGTTCTTCGTTATATTGGTTGTACAGTATGCCGCTATGATGTTCATGTTCTTACAGAAAGATACAATGAATTCAAAGAAAAAGGTGTTAATGTTGTTGTAGTTATGCAGTCAACTCCTGAAACAGTTCAGAGAGACCTTGCTGGTAGCACACTTCCATTCCACCTTATCTGTGACTCAAAAGAAGAAATCTACAAAGAACTCTCAATTGAAGCCGCAAAAGATATGCCATCACTGGTTGGTAATGATATGGCTAAATTGCAGGAAAAAGGTGCAAAAGCTGCTGCTGCAGGTTTCAAACATGGTGATTACGAAGGTATCGAAGAACAGTTGCCTGCTTTCTTCTTCGTTGACCCAGACCTTACAGTAAGAGAAGCACACTATGCAAAAACAATCGTTGATATGCCAACTGTTGACGATATGCTTGCTAAAATCTAATTATATTTAATAAAAATAAAGGCTCTAAAAAAGAGTCTTTATTTTTATTTATATTTTAAATAATGCTACTAGAAATAGCAAAAAAGCAGAGTTAAACTCTGCTTTTTTATTTATAAAATTATCTATCAATTTCCACACTTTTAATTGTAAGCTTAATAGTGCTACCTGTCGGCAATTCAACTGTAACTGTTTCACCAGTTTTATGTCCTTTAAGTGCTGCACCTACAGGGGAATCTTCACTAATTTTGCCATTCAATGGATCAAACTCTGTGCTACCAACAATATCGTATTCGTCTTCAAAACCATCTTCATCAACAACTACTACATGAACACCAACACCTACAGTGTTTTTGGCCATATTGTCTTTATTAACGATTTTTGCATTTTTAAGAGTTGCTTCTAATTCAATAATTCGTTGTTCAACAAGGCCTTGTTCATTTTTTGCCTCATCGTATTCGCTGTTTTCGGACAAATCACCGAAACCACGAGCAATTTTTATTTTTTCAGCAAGTTCCCGGCGCTTTTCTGTTTTAAGATATTCAAGTTCCTGAACAAGTGAATCATAACCGGTCTGCGTAAGTAAAACTTCTTTAGCCAATTCAATAATCTCCTTTTTTGATAAGCAATACATTGTATTATATATGTAATATATGTTTATGTCAATATTTCAACGCTGAAATTATAGTGAAAAAATAGCAAAATAAACAATTTTTATATAAAATAATTAAAAATTTTTGTATTTACCAAAACAAAAAACTCCCTTGATAGAGAGTTTCTTGTTATGAAAAATATTAATACTATTCTTCATCTGCTTTAGTTACAATAAATTTCTTGGCATCTTCAATAACCTTGCTCTCAAGATTATTTGGTAGTTGTTCATATCTTGCAAATTCAAGTGTGTAATAGCCTCTGCCTGCTGTTAAAGAGCGAATATATGTGGTAAAATCTGACATTTCACTCATTGGACATTCTGCCATAACTTTTTGCAATCCAGAATCATCAGGTTCAATACCTAAAACACGACCACGACGTTTATTAACTTCGCCCATTACATCACCAGTATTCATATCTGGAACATAGGCAACCAAAGTTCCGATAGGTTCAAGTAAACAAGGAGAAGCCTCTTTTAATCCAGACTTATATGCAAGAGTTGCTGCCATCTTAAATGCCATTTCTGATGAGTCTACAGGATGATATGAACCATCAAGCAATGTAGCTTTGAGGCCTACTACTGGATAACCTGCGAGCACACCGTTTTTAATTGCATCTTGAAGACCTTTTTCCACAGCTGGAAAATAATTCTTAGGAACTGCACCACCAAATACTTTTTCTTCGAACACAAGGCCCTCACTGTCCGTTGGTGAAAACTCAATCCATACATGACCATATTGACCATGACCACCTGATTGTTTCTTGTGTTTACCTTCAGCTTTTACTGTCTTTCTTATCGTTTCACGATACGCTACTCTTGGCTTAGAAAGTTCAGCCTCAACACCAAATTTATTTTTCATCTTTGCAAGTGTGACATCAAGATGTTGTTCTCCCAAACCACTAATAAGTTGCTGAGATGTTTCTGAATCTTGACGATACTTAATTGTACAGTCCTCTTCCATAATTCTCTGAAGTGCAGAAGAAATTTTAGCTTCATCGCCTTTGTTCTTAGGCTTAATTGCCATTTCCATTGTCGGATGCGGAAATTCGTTTTCTATCAATCTATATTCATTCTGTGGATCGCAGAGTATATCACCTGTCTTTGTATTAGCAAGTTTTGTAACAGCTCCTATATCGCCTGCTTTGATATATTCAGCATCAATCTGCTTTTTACCACGAATAAACAGTAATTTACCCAATCTCTCAGGTATACCAACAGTTGTGTTAACTACATTAGAATCGGTTTTTAGATTGCCAGAAAGAACTTTTACAAAGCTTAGCTTTCCAACAAATGGGTCCGCCACAGTTTTGAAAACAAGTGCTGACACCTGGCTATTTTCATTGAATGGCAGGGTAACTTTTGAACTGCCAAGCAAAAGTTCAGTTCCTTCTGTATCTGTAGGTGATGGTGTAAGGTCATTGAGAACATCCATAACCATATCCATAGCTTCCATTTTTATTGATGAACCGCACACTACTGGTGTTATTGTTCCAGCTTTTATACCAGCTTGAATACCTGATATTATTTCAGCTTTTGTAAACTGTTCACCAGAAAAATATTTTTCAAATAATTCTTCACTGGTCTCAGCAACAGCTTCATTTATAGCTGTTACAAGTCCATCAAGACGATGACCAGTTGCAGGCATTACAACTTCTTCAGCTTTTCCGGATTTATATGAATATGCCTTGAACTCCATTAAATTTATATAAATAGTTTCGTCACCCTTTGCCACTGGAACGATAATTGGACAAATCTGTGGGCCAAACTCTGTTTTCAACTCTTCAAAAACTTTGTAGAAGTCAGCGTGTTCTACATCAATTTTTGAAACATAAATCATACTACTTCTACCATATTTAGAGCTAAGATTATATACTTTCTGTGTGCCTACTTCGACGCCGTCTTTTGCACTTACTATAATAAGCGCTGTCTCGCAGGCTTTAATTCCCTCATACATACCAAGTTCAAAATCGAACAAACCCGGTACATCAACTAAGTTTACTTTTGTGTCTTTGTACTCATAAGGTACAACTGAGCTTGATAAAGAGCACGATCTTTTAATTTCTTCGCCATCAAAGTCAGAAACAGTGTTGCCGTCTTCTACTCGGCCTTGACGGTCAGTCATTTTGGACGCATAAAGCAATGCTTCCACCAGGCTTGTTTTGCCACTGCCTGCGTGGCCTGCGACCATTACATTTTTTACCTTAAGTTGTTTGTAGTCCATAAAAATGAACCCCCTTTTTAATATTTCAATTTTCTCCTTAATCCATAGAATTTCAATCAATGTACAAACCTTACAAAAATTGTATCACAAAGCATAATTTTATTAAATATTTTTCACATATTTTTTTCTGGTTAAATGTAGAATTTGAGAACGATGTATTGTTGATTTTAACTAAAATTTTCTTTAAATAGTTAAATACGAATTATATTTTTGATGAAAAGACTAAAAATACAATTTTTTATGGAAAATATCTTTTTTTGTGGTATATTTAATCTATAAAAACAAAAGTGTACGAAAGGAGTTTTGTTATGAAAAAAGCACTTATTGTAGTTGACTATCAAAATGATTTTGTAAATGGCTCATTGGGATTTCGGCAAAGTGAAGAAATATCCAACAATATCTATTCGTTAGTGGAAAAATATGTAAATGAAAATGATTTTGTCGTATTTACAAAAGATACACATTATGAAAACTACCTTGAAACACGCGAAGGCAAGTTTTTACCAGTTAAACACTGTATTAAAGGCACTGAAGGGCATAAGTTGTTTGGTAACCTAAATGGCTTTGAAGATTCTGTTTCTCCAAATATTGCTATTGTAGAAAAAGAAACCTTTGGTTCTGACAAACTTTGTAGTGTAATCGAAAAGGCATTTTCTGGTGCACCTGATGTTATAGAATTCTGTGGTGTTGTTACAAATATATGCGTACTTTCAAATGTTATTCTTTGTCTCACTCATTTTAAAGAAACAAAAATTGTAGTACATCAAAATGCAACCGCTGCTCTAGGAAATATGCAAGAATTATCTATTGAGATTCTAAAGGGGCTGGGTGTTGAAATAATATAAAAAAAGTGGACTCTTTTGAGTCCGCTTTTTTAATAGATTTTCGATTTTGTAGATCCTACTTTTATGTATTTATAAATCACGGGAATTACTGTTGCAATAAAAGCTATTGATGTTCCTGCAAAAACAGGTTTTTTAGCTTTTTTATGCACAAGCACACCTAACAACATTCCCATTAGCAAAAGACTAAACCTTACAAGAGCCCAATCTTTCCAGTCACTAGCCCATAAATATTTTTTATCAGCTTCAAGTAACCATTTCATAAATATGCCTCCTATACACTGAATTTTTCGATTTTTATTATATAAATTATAACCCATTAGTAATTTTTTGTAAATAATTTAGTTGGTTATTTATATCTTGTATAATTTATACTTTTATGATATAATAAACTGATTAAATATGTTATTTATTCCAAAATATTAAAATAAAACTTATAAAGGAGCTAACAATGGAAAACACAAATCTTGTGCCTGAAATGCAGGAAGAAAACTTGAACGAACTTAAATTGGTTCGCCGCCAGAAATTGAAGGCTTTGCAAGAAAAAGGTCAGGATCCATATGCAAAAACAAAATATGATGTTTCTGACTACGCAAAAGATGTTGTAGAAAGCTATAACGACGAATCTGAAGACCACGGTACAGCAAGCCTTGCAGGTCGTGTAATGTCTAAGCGTGTTATGGGTAAAGCTGCTTTTATGGACTTGAGAGATGCATCCGGTAAAGTGCAGTTATACCTTCGCCAGGACGCTTTGGGAAAAGAATATTTTAAAGAAGTTTGCACATGGGATATTGGTGATATCATTGGTGTAAAAGGTGAAATTTTCCGCACTCAGCACGGTGAAATATCTATTAGAGTTAAAGATATTGAACTTCTTTCAAAATCACTCAACCCACTGCCAGAAAAATGGCATGGACTTACAGATACCGAGATGCGTTATCGTCAAAGATATGTTGACCTTATCGTTAACCCTGAAGTTAAAGATACATTTGTAAAACGTAGTCTTATTCTCAGAGAGCTTCGCTCATTTCTCGACAGTAAAGGATTTTTAGAAGTAGATACGCCTATTCTCACTCCTTTTGAAATTGGCGCATCAGCTCGCCCTTTTATCACACACCATAACACATTGGATATGGACATGGTTCTTCGTATTGAAACCGAGCTTTATCTAAAACGCCTTATTGTAGGTGGCTTTGACAAAGTTTATGAAGTAGGACGTATTTTCCGTAATGAAGGTATGGATACAAAACATAATCCTGAATTCACTTCAATAGAACTTTATCAGGCTTATGCAAACTACTTTGACATCATGGATCTCGTTGAAGAAATGATGAAAAATGTTGCAATGAAAGTTTGTGGCACTTTGCAAATTCCATATCAAGGACATATCATTGACCTTGCTCATTGGGAAAGAATGACTATGGTTGAAGCTGTTAAGAAATATAGCGGTGTAGACTTTAACGAAATCAAAACAGATGAAGAAGCCATAGCTGTTTCTAAAGAACACAAAGTAGAACTCCCTGAAATTCCTTCCAAAGGAGCTATCATTGCTGAATTTTTTGATGCATTTGTTGAAGAAAATCTCATTCAGCCTACATTCATTTATGACTACCCTGTTGAAATCAGTCCTCTTGCTAAACGCAAGCCAGAAGACCCTGCCTTCACAGAACGCTTCGAATATTTCATCAATGCTATGGAATTCGGTAACGCATTTAGCGAATTAAATGACCCTATCGACCAAAAAGGTCGTTTTGAACGCCAGGTTGCAGAACGTAAATCTCTTGAACCAAATAGCAAAGCACAGGTTGACTACGACTATGTAAATGCTCTTGAATATGGTCTTGCACCAACTGGTGGCCTTGGATTTGGCCTTGATAGACTTGTGATGCTTCTTACAGATTCAGATTCTATCAGAGATGTTCTATTATTTCCAACAATGAAGCCTACTGCTGAAGAAATCGCAAGAAACAAATCTACAAAAATTGAAAATACATCAGCTTGCAAATGTGAAGTAAATGATTCTATAACTGAAGTAAAGGTTATTGAAGAAGTAAAAGAGAAAATCGACTTTTCAAACGTTGAAATAGAACCACTTTTTACCGATTTTATAGATTTTGAAACATTTTCAAAATCAGACTTTAGAGCAGTTAAAGTAAAAGAATGTACAGCAGTACCAAAGAGCAAAAAGCTCCTTAAATTTGTTCTTGATGATGGTTCAGGTGAAGATCGTGTAATATTGAGTGGTATTCATCAATACTATGAACCTGAAAATCTTGTCGGCAAAACACTTATTGCAATCACAAACTTACCCCCAAGAAAAATGATGGGTATTGATTCCTGCGGTATGATTATTTCCGCTGTCCATCACGAAGAA